>NZ_JBEZDU010000009.1:0-442411 GCF_040648495.1 Nonomuraea sp. NPDC049129
AACGGTGGGTGCGGGTGGCGTGTTGGCCGAGCAGGCCGCGGGAGACGATCCGCTCGGCCGCTGCCCAGTCCCGATCACAGGACAGGCCGCAGGCCGGGCAGTAAGCCCACCTCCAGCCCCGCTCGGCGAGCCGGTCCGGGGCCGGGCAATGCTGGAGCACCGACGTACCGTCCCCGCACCGGGGGCAGTACCGGGAAGTGCCACGCGCCGGAACCGTGACCACCGCGATGGCGTACTTGGCGGCCAGATGCCGGATCGCCTCGACGATCCGCCCGCGCACCTGCCCCGACAGGCGCGCGTTCACCCTGGCCCGGCGCCCGCGCGCCTCCAAGGTGGCCAGGTCCTCCACATAGATGACCGTCGCCCCTGCGGCGGCGGCCTGGTCGACCGCCCACCGCGCCGCCGACCAGGTCAGTGCCTTGTTCAGGTTGCGGATACGGGCGCACAGCCGCTCATGCTCGACCCCGAGAGCCCGGCAGGCCGCGCTCAACGTGGCGCGGCGGGGATCGGCGACGGTCATCCAGGCCAGGAGTCGTTGTTGATGCTTTATCTTGGCGGCCAGGTGTTCACGCTCGGCCCGCAGCCGGTGCAGCTTGGCCGACACACCGCTCGCGTCGTAGACGAACGGCCGCCCATCACTGATCACCCGGTCATCGGCCAACTCCGCTGCCACGCCGGTCAGTAGCCCGTTGAGGCCCCAGTCGAACCCGCACCCGACCCGATGACCGGTAGCGGGCGCGAAGCCGACCGGGATCTGAAACGGCAGATCGACCCGCACCCGCCCCTTGACCACCCGCACGGTAGGGGCGCACAACGCCGCCTCCGGCGGCACGGTCGGCGGCAAGACGACAGGCAGCACATGCCAGGCCCAGTCACTGGCGGACGCGGGCGATTCGACCAGCGGAAGCCGCACCCGCAGCCGGGCGCCGTCATCGCCGGTGCGCTCCAGGGTGAGCAGTTGCCGGTCGGCCGCCGCCAGCACCACCTGCGCCGCAACCTTCGGCGGCTCCTCCAGGTCGGTCAGATCGGCCGGGAACGCGCCATGCTCGTCGCGATAGGCGCGGATCTGCCGGGTCCGGTTCCGGATGTCGGCCGCCGTCACCCCGTCCGGCAGCAACGCGCGCAGCGCCTGCCACTCGGCGCCGGTACGTGCACCCGTATTCTGCGGCCAGGTGGCCACGATCGCCGCCACCAGACGGCGCCGGTGCAGCGCCAGCCGCAACAGGCGGGCGGCCTGCTCTTGGGCGCACCGCATCACCCGATCACAGACGTACACGCCCAAGGGCGGGCTCACACCCCAGCCGAGCCGGCGCAGCGCCATCCAGCCCTTCGACGGCAACACCCGCCCGTCCAGCCCCACCCCGGACCCCAAAGCGTCCAGATCAGCCGCATTCCACCGGGCCACCACCAGACGGGCGGTCACATCGCGTGCCAGAGCGGTCAGCCAGGCCACCCGCCGCACCAGCAGCGCCTGCGCGACGACCTCACCGCTCGCCTCCACCACCGCCGCGTAAGCGGTGCAGGAGGCTGTCGCGGTGAGCCTACCCACCCACCGCCCCCCTCAGGTCAGGGGTGACCAGGCGACATCGACACGTGCACCGCACGACCTGGAGCCCAACCTGCACCCCGCTCACCCCCCGCCACCACGATGTGCGACCGCAACGCTACCAAGAGTTGACGTCTTTGGGTAGAACACGTGAGCGATACACGTCCGCCGGATACCGACCCATCCCGCGGGATCACGTTCCACCAGCACAGCACCGACTACGAGCCCAGCGCAGAAACCCAGGTCTTCATAGCGAATATGAAGAACGGTTCATACCCTGCCCAGCTCGTACAGGATGCCGCGAGCGTGCCGCATGAACCACCTGGGGTACTGCAGGCCGGCGGTGCCGTGCCGCTTGCGGTGCACGGCCATGTTGCGGCCCAGGTCGGCGAGCGTGGCCCGGGAGACCGCGTCCGGGACGCCGTGTTCGCGGTGATACCGCCTGGTGTACGGCAGGGCGGCGACGAACACGTGCACGAAAAAGTACGGGCCCAGCTCGGGCAGGTCGGGAAAGGCAGGGGGCGGGTCGAGGCTGCCCATGGCCGTCACCAGCGAGCCGACACACCGTTCGGCCAGCCACCACAGCGGGCTGCCCGGCTCCGGCAGCGTGGCCAGGACGGCGCCGATGTCCTCGTGCGGCACGGCGAGCCTGACCAGCTCGTCCGCGAGGTCGTCGGGGAAGGCGATCTTGGCGGGACCGCCGGATTCGAGGTGGCCGAACCAGTCGGGGTGGCCGCGGAGCAGCGTCTCGATGTCCATCGCCTTCAGCGTAGACGCGACTGGTAAACCGCTCTGGCCTGTCGCAGCACGGCCAGGTGGTCGACGAGCTGGTCGCGGTCGGCCAGCCTGGCGTGCTGTTTGATGAGGTCCTCCAGCAGGTCGAGCCAGTCGAGGCACCACCGCACGTCGGCGGGCGTGGCCACCGGCCTGCCGTCGACGTCCACGTACACGGGGCTGGTCAGGGCGTAGCCGGTGTGGTTGAGCGTGCGCGGGTGCGGGTCGCACAGGGCCTCGGCGATCACGTACGTGGGGCGGTCGGTCTCCAGCTCGACCGTCACGCTCAGCACCTCCTCCTCGCCGCGCCAGTGGACCGCGGGCGGGCGCCCACCGGCCTCGGCCCACTCGCTGGGGCTGGTCGCGGGCTCCAGGCCGCGTACCTCGCCACCCCACCGCTCGCCGGCCGGCAGGCGCTCCGCCCCGGCGCGGACGCCCTCCGCCGTACGGACGCGGACCGCCGTGACCTCCGGGCCGATGGCGGTGGCGGTGACCGTCAGCCGGTCGCCGCGGCACGTGTCGATCGTGTCGCCCGGCCCGTACCCGTCGACCGAGAGCTCCAGCCAGGGTCCGGTGGTGGCGAACGTACGGCCGGCCCGTACCGCCTCGGCGAACGACGCGGCGGTCAGCGCGCCCTCCACCTGGGCGTAGACGCGGGCCCAGCCCGGCGGGTTCGACTGGTTGCCGGCCCGGGTGAAGGAGAACATCGAGTCGGTGCCCGCCGTGACGGCCAGCCGGTTGCCCGCCCCGATCAGCCGCCGGTACACGGCCGCGCTCGCCGTGATCGACGAGTGGGTCAGCACGTCGAGGCTGTCGACGAGCCCGAGCGCGGCGTCGGCGACCAGCTCCCTGGCGGCGCAGTTGCGCGGCGCGGGCCAGACGATGGACTTGGGCGAGTCGCAGTCACCGATCGGCTGGTGGAACGGGTGGCTGTAGCCGACGAGCGCCCCCAGGCCGCGCAGCTCGCGCAGGCCCTCGGCGTTGGGCGGCCAGTCGGCGTCCCCGTCGAACCCGGTGTGGAAGCGCTCCGGCGCCGCCCGCGGCGCGAAGGCGTAGACGTGGCCGAGCAGATCGTTGCGGTATTCGGCGCCCATCCTGGCCAGGTGGGTCGCGTCGGACCAGGGCAGGTCGGCGCCGCTCCAGTGGTCGAGCGCCGCCCGGTCGTAGACGCGGCTGCCCGAGACGTTGCCGGCCACCAGGTTGAGCACGTGCAGGTCCTCGCCGTGCTGCGCCGCCGCCGCGTCGGCCGGCAGGCCGACCACGTCACCGGCCCAGTTGAGGTGTACGTGCATGTCGCCGCCGTACCAGCCGAGGGCCGCGGCGTCGTAGATCCTGCGCGGGGCCAGCCGTACCAGGTGCTCCTCGCCCGGCTCCGGAGTGATCTCCGCGGTCGCCGCGCCGTACTCCATGCCCCTGGTCACCGTGAGCGTCAGCGGTTCGGCCGGGACGCGCAGGACGAGGTCGTCGCCGTGGAAGTACGGGCGGCCGTGGAAGTCGTGGCGGTGCGGGGTCGCCTCGGGGAACCAGCCCTGTCCGTCGGCGCCGGCGACGCTCCACCGGCACGGGAACCCGGCGCTCAGCCGTAACGTGGCCGCCGGGGCCGTCCTGGTCAGCCCGTCGATCGGCACGGGTGCTCCGTCGACGGTGACCGTGCTGTCGCCGTCGATCTCGACCAGCCAGGCGCCTCTCGGCGCGACGACCCGTTCGGCGCCGTCCACGACGACGGCACTGGCGACGTCGCGCCGCGAGTCGACCAGCATCGCGAACCGCGGCGGTCCGGTGCGATCCGCACGGTCCGGCGGCCCGCCTGTCGCGGGGTCCGGCTGCGCACCAGCCGTGGGGTCCCGCTGCGTGCCCGTCGTGGGGTCCGGCACGGTGTGCGGTACGCGATCCAGCAGCGCGCGTGGCGTGCAGTCCAGTACGGCGCCGCCGGCCGTCAGGCGCAGGACGGCCAGGTGGGCGGGCAGTTCACCGTCGAGCGCGTCGCGCAGGAGCTCGTCGAAGTCCAGCTCCGCCAGGCGGGTGGCGAGCAGGTCCTGGGTCTCGCCGGGGTGACGCTCGGCGAGGCGGCCGTAGGCCAGCCGCCAGAACAGCTCCATCTGGGCGGGAGGCAGGACCCTGCGCCTGGCGAAGAGCTTGACGTAGTGGATCTCCGGCTCGCCCCAGGTGATGCCGTGCTCGCCGAGCAGCCGCCCGTACTCCGCCAATGCCCCTGTGACCGACTCCGGCAGCCCCGACTCCGCACCCATATGCCCCTCCAGGCGTAGATGGGGGCAATAGTGACATGAATCACGTCACTGAGTGATTACGGGGCGTAGAAGCGGATGGGATATACCACCCAGCGGAGGAGGAATCTCAACCCGAGACGCACTCACCTAGGCCGATCACCGGCGTGGGCGCTCGAAAGCGGACAGGAGACGGTCGGCGGCGAGGGCCGGGGTGAGGGTCCCCGCGAGGACGTCCCGCTCGACCTCCTCCGCGATCGCCGCCACCTCCGGCGCGTCCCGGAGCTCGGTCAGCAGCCGGTCGCGCACCAGCGTCCACGTCCACTGCACCTGCTGGCGGCGGCGCTTGGCGGCCAGGTCCAGCGACTTCTGGTGGGCCAGCACCTTGCGCCACAGCTCGTCGAGCCCCGCGCCCGTGAGGCCGCTGCAGGTGAGGACCGGCGGCGGCACGCTGTCGGAACGCAGCATGCGCAGCGCCCCCGCGAGCTCCCGCGCCGCCTTGCGCGCCGCGGGCTCGTGCTCGCCGTCCGCCTTGTTGACCGCGATGACGTCGGCCAGTTCGAGCACGCCCTTCTTGATGCCCTGCAGCTGGTCCCCGGTACGCGCCAGGCTGAGCAGCAGGAACGTGTCGACCATGTCGGCCACCGCCGTCTCCGACTGACCGACGCCCACGGTCTCGACGAGCACGACGTCGAACCCGCCCGCCTCCACCACGACCATGGCCTCCCTGGTCGCCTTGGCCACGCCGCCCAGGGTGCCCGAGGTGGGCGAGGGCCGGATGAAGGCGGCGGGGTCCATCGACAGGCGGGCCATGCGGGTCTTGTCGCCCAGGATGCTCCCGCCGGTCCTGGTGGAGGAGGGGTCCACGGCCAGTACGGCGACCTTGTGGCCCTGGCCGGTCAGCATGGTGCCGAGGGCGTCGATGAAGGTGGACTTGCCCACGCCGGGCACCCCTGAGACGCCCACCCGCGTGGCCCCGCCGGACAGCGGGGTGAGCTCGACCAGCAGCCGCTGGGCGAGCGCGATGTGGTCCGCCCTGGTCGACTCCACGAGCGTGATCGCGCGGGCGATCCAGGTACGCGAGCCTTCGCGCACCCCACGGGCATAGTCCTCCAGCGAGCGCACTCGCCCTCCTTTCTCAGGCTTGGTCAGCTTAACTTCCGACAGATCCTGACTTTTGGCGCTAAGGTGCTGGACGTCTATTCTCAGCTGTCACAGGAGTCACTCCCCTTATGCCCAATGTCGAACCCCTACGAGCGGGCGACCCGGCGGCGGTGGGGCGTTATCGGCTCGTCGGACGGCTGGGCGCGGGCGGCCAGGGCGTGGTCTACCTCGGCCAGGCGCGCAACGGGGCGCCGGTCGCGATCAAAGTGCTCCGCGAGGACATCGCGGGCGACGACCGCTTCGCCAAGGAGATCGCCGCCGCGCGGCGGGTGGAGCCGTTCTGCATCGCGCAGGTGCTCGACGCGTCGACCTCTGGCCGGCCGTACATCGTGACCGAGTACGTGGACGGCCCGTCCCTCCAGAACGCGGGCCGGCACAGCGGGGCGCGGCTGCAACGGCTCGCGGTCGCGACGGCGACCGCGCTGGCCGCCATCCACCAGGCGGGCGTCGTGCACCGCGACTTCACGCCGTCGAACGTCCTGCTCGGGCGGGACGGCCCGCGCGTCATCGACTTCGGCATCGCCCGCGCGCTGGTCTCCGGGGTGACCTCGACGAGCAGCATCGTCGGCACGCCCGCCTACATGGCTCCGGAGCAGCTGGCGGGGCAGGTGGTGGGGGCTCAGGTGGACGTGTTCGCGTGGGCGTCGGTGATCGTGTACGCGGCGTCGGGGGTGCCGCCGTTCGGCGACGATTCGCTGCCCGCGGTGATCAACCGCATCGTGCACAGCGAACCGCAGGTGGGTGAGCTGCCGGAGCCGCTGCGTTCGGTGGTGCTGAGCTGCCTGGCCAAGGATCCGGCCCGCCGCCCGTCCATGCAGGACGTGCTGCTGCACCTGCTCGGCGGACAGTCCCGGCCTCCGACGCCGCCGGAACAACCTGGATACGCTCCCGCGCCGGACCAGGCCGGGTATGACGCCGTGCCGGATCAGGGCGGATATGGTCTCGCGCCCGATCAGGACGCCACTCAGGTGAGCCCGCAGGCGGCCGGGGGCGACGGCAAGGCGCGGCCCCGGCGGCGGCGTGTGAAGACCGTCGCCATCGCGGGCGCTTCCGGCATCTCGGTGCTGGCGCTGGGCGCGGCGATCGTGTGGCTGACCCCTTCGACACCGCAACCGAAGACCAAGAACCTGTCCGGCATCTCCACGCCGACCCCATCGGCCTCCCCCACGCGTACACCCCGCCCGAAGAAGACCCGCACGTCCCAGCCGACCCCGGACCCCGCGAGCCAGAACGGCACCCCCAGCACGGACCCGACGGCCACTTCGGTCGCGGGCGGGCAGCTCAAGGTCCGGTACGTCCGCGCCGGCGGCGCGCTCGACAACGGGTGCTACTCCGGTGGCCAGGTGACGCTCAGGGGGCTGGTCCAGCGCCAGGGTAATCCGCTGAACTTCAGCTTCGCCTGGGTCATCGACGGCAGGACGGTGTCGCGGTCGACGGCCACCATCCCGCAGGACGGCGAGCTGTACCTGACTTCGCCCCGCAACATCAGAGGCGCCGGAAGCACCCACCTCGCGACCCTGCGGATCACCTCGCCCGTGGCCAGGCAGCGGAGCGTCTCCGTCACGCTGTGCCCGGGTGAGACGAACTGACGATGGCCGCGGAACCGCTCCTGCCGGAGGACCCCGGCGCTGTCGGTCCGTACCGGCTGGTCGGGCGGCTGGGCGAGGGCGGCCAGGGCGTGGTCTACCTGGCGCAGGCGCCGAACGGTGGGCCGGTCGCGGTCAAGGTGCTGCTGGACGGGCTGGTCGGGGACGACCGCTTCGCCAAGGAGGTCGCGGCGGCGCGGCGGGTGGAGCCGTTCTGCATCGCGCAGGTGCTGGACGCCTCGCTGGGCGCCCGGCCGTACATCGTGACCGAGTACGTCGAGGGCCCCTCGCTCCAGCAGGCGGGCCGGCACAGCGGTGGCGACCTGCAGCGACTGGCCGTGGCGACCGCCACGGCGCTGGCGGCCATCCACGCGGCCGGCATCGTGCACCGCGACTTCAAACCGGCGAACGTGCTGCTCGGACGGGACGGCCCGCGCGTCATCGACTTCGGCATCGCCCGCGCGACGGACTCCGCGCTCACGGTCACCAGCGGCATCGTCGGCACGCCCGCCTACATGGCGCCGGAACAGCTGGCCGGGGCGCCCGCCGGGCCGGCGGCGGACGTGTTCGCGTGGGGGTCGGTGATCGTGTACGCGGCCGGCGGGGAGCCGCCGTTCGGGCAGGACTCGCTGCCCGCCGTCATCAGCCGCATCCTCAACAACGAACCCCAGCTGGGGGACCTGCCGCGGTCGCTGCAGGCGATCGTGTACGCGTGCCTGTCCAAGGACCCGGCCCGCCGCCCGACCATGCAGGACGTCCTGCTGCGGCTCCTCGGCGGCCAGTCGTCCGGTACGCCGGTCGCCGGGCCCGGCTTCCCAGCGATGGGGGCCCACGGGACCGTGCCCGGCGCGCACGGCTCGATGGGCGCCGGGCACGGCCCGCAGCCCACGGGACCGATCGGGCCCGGCCAAGGCATGGAGCAGGGGCAGGCGGCGGGGCGTGGGCGGGTGCTCATCCCGCTGTTAGCCGGGGGCGGGAGTGTGGCGATCATGGCGTCCATCGCCACCGCCGTGACGCTCGCGTTCCCGCCGGGCACGGAGACCCAGCCGCCCGCGGCCGCCTCCTCGCCCAAGACAGGCGTCCAAACCGCGGACACCACCCCGTCGAAGAGTCCCCGGCCGCGCAAGACCACCACCCGCAAGCCCACGCGAAAACCCAGCGTGGGCCCCACCGTGAAACCCACGACCAAGCTCACCACGGAGCCCACGACCAAGCCCGCGTCCTCCCCCGAGCGCTCGACGCCCGCCCCCACCCGCACCACGAAGAAGCCCGCCGTCACCAAGGGCAACCTCTCGATCCTCGCCATCCGCGCCATGGGCGCCCACCCCACGAACGGCTGCCTCATGCCGCCGGTCAACTTCGACACCAACGTGGAGACGGACAAGACCCCGCCGGGCGAGTACGACGTGCTGAAGTACAACTTCGCCTGGCTCATCGACGGCAAGACCGTCATGCGGCGCGGGGGCCTGATCGGCCATGGGGAGTACACCGGCTGGGAAGGGTCGCTGGGCTACATGGTGAAGGAAGGCACGCACACGGTCACGTTCAAGTTGACCTCGCCGGTCGTCAAGAGCAGATCCACGACGTTCTCCGTCTGCTCCATCGAAGACTGATGACGGAGCGGGACCCTACCGAGATCGGCCCGTACCGGCTGACCAGGCGGCTGGGCGCGGGCGGTCAGGGCGTGGTCTACCTGGGGTACGCCCCGGACGGCACGCAGGTCGCCGTCAAGGTGCTGGACCGGCTGGACTGAGCCCGGGTCAGTGCCCCAGGCGGGACGCGAGCTCCTCCAGCAGGTCCAGGGCGGCGTCGGCGATCACCGTACCGGGAGGGAAGATCGCCGAGGCGCCGGCCGCGCGCAGTTCGTCGAAGTCGCCCGGCGGGACGACGCCGCCGACCACGATCATCACGTCGTCCGCGCCCAGCGCCGCCAGTGCCTGCCTGAGCGCGGGCACCAGGGTCAGGTGCCCGGCCGCCAGCGAGGACACGCCGACGATGTGCACGTCCGCCTCGACGGCCTGCCGCGCCACCTCCTCCGGCGTCTGGAACAGCGGGCCGACGTCCACGTCGAACCCCAGGTCGGCGAACGCGGTGGCGATCACCTTCTGGCCGCGGTCGTGGCCGTCCTGGCCCATCTTGGCCACCAGGATGCGCGGGCGACGGCCTTCGGCGCGCTCGAAGTCGGCGCTCGCCCGGCGTACCCGCTCGATGTTGGCGGCCGGGCCCGCCTCGTCGCGATACACGCCGGAGATGGTACGGACCTGCTCCGCGTGGCGCCCGAAGACCCGCTCCAGCGCGTCGGAGATCTCGCCCACGGTCGCCTTGGCGCGGGCGGCGTCGACCGCCAGTTTGAGCAGGTTGTGCTCGAGACCGGGGGTGGGCTCGCCGGCGGCCTTCGTCAGGGCGTCGAGCGCGCGGGCCACGGCGCCGCCGTCGCGTTCGGCCCGCAACCTGCGCAGCTTGTCGAGCTGCTGCGCCCGCACGGCGCTGTTGTCGACCTTGAGCACCTCGATCGGTTCGTCGGCGTCGGTGCGGTACTTGTTCACGCCGATCACGGGCTGGCGGCCCGAGTCGATGCGGGCCTGGGCGCGGGCCGCGGCCTCCTCGATGCGGAGCTTGGGCAGCCCGGCCTCGATGGCGCGGGCCATGCCGCCGGCGGCCTCGACCTCCTGGATGTGGGCCCAGGCGCGTTCGGCGAGATCGTGGGTGAGGCGTTCGACGTAGTAGGAGCCGCCCCACGGGTCGATCACCTTGGTGGTGCCCGACTCCTGCTGGAGGAGGAGCTGGGTGTTGCGGGCGATGCGGGCGGAGAAGTCGGTGGGCAGCGCGAGCGCCTCGTCGAGGGCGTTGGTGTGCAGGGACTGGGTGTGGCCCTGGGTGGCGGCCATGGCCTCGACGCACGTACGGGCGACGTTGTTGAACGGGTCCTGCGCGGTGAGGGACCAGCCGGAGGTCTGGGAGTGGGTACGGAGGCTCAGCGATTTCGGATTTTTCGCATTAAATCCGGAAACGAGGTTCGCCCACAGGAGGCGGGCGGCCCGGAGTTTGGCGACCTCCATGAAGAAGTTCATGCCGATGCACCAGAAGAACGACAGCCTGGGCGCGAACCTGTCGACGTCCATCCCGGCGGCGACGCCTGCCCGCAGGTATTCGACCCCGTCGGCCAGCGTGTAGGCGAGTTCGAGGTCACAGGTGGCCCCGGCCTCCTGGATGTGATAGCCGGAGATACTGATGGAATTAAACTTCGGCATCTTTTCACTGGTAAACGCGAAAATATCCGAAATTATGCGCATCGATGGGCCTGGGGGATAAATGTAGGTGTTGCGGACCATGAACTCTTTGAGGATGTCGTTCTGGATGGTCCCGGCCAGCTGCTCGGGCGCCACCCCCTGCTCCTCGGCCGCCACGATGTAGAGCGCCAGTACGGGCAGGACCGCGCCGTTCATGGTCATCGACACCGACATCCGGTCGAGCGGGATCCCGTCGAACAACTGCCGCATGTCATAGATCGAGTCGATCGCCACCCCGGCCATGCCCACGTCACCGGCCACCCGCGGATGGTCGGAGTCGTAGCCCCGGTGCGTGGCCAGGTCGAACGCCACCGACAGACCCTTCTGCCCGGCGGCCAGGTTGCGGCGGTAGAAGGCGTTGGAGTCCTCGGCCGTTGAGAAGCCCGCGTACTGGCGGATCGTCCAGGGCTGGTTGACGTACATGGTCGGATAGGGGCCGCGCAGGTACGGCGCGGCACCCGGATAGGTCCGCAGGAAGTCGAGCCCGTCGAGGTCGTCGGCCGTGTAGACCGGCTTGACCCCGATCCCCTCGGGCGTATCCCAGACCTCGGCGGCATCTACGGCGGCATCTACGGCGGGCTGAGCGGGCTCGGTGGGGGTCGGGTCGGTCAGTGGGATGGCCGAGAAGTCCGGGATCATCGCGTCACCTCCAGGTCGTCGAAGGTCGTGCGGAGCACGGCGAGCGCGTCGCACCCGGCGTAGAGGCGGCCGTCGACGCCTTCGTAGCTCCCCTTCCCCGCCAGCCAGATCTTTTTCGCGCCCGCCCGTCTCAGCGCGGCGGCGACCGCCTCGGCGTGCAGGCCGTACATCTTGTCGCTGGAGCACAGGCAGGCCACGTCGCTGCCGCTGACGGCGAAGGCGGTGGCGATCTGGTCGGGGTCGGTCCCCGGCCCGGCGGTCTGGGTGGCCAGGCCGCCCGCCTGGAACAGGTTCGCGGCGAACGCGGCGCGGGCCGTGTGGGCGGCGACGGGTCCGAAGGTGGCCAGGAACACCACGGGCCGCTCCGGCTGCGCGTCGGCGAGATCCCGCAGCTCCTCGAACTCCCGCGCGTACCGGATCCGCGGCAACCCCTCCCCCGCGAGTGCGCCCCCGTCACCGGGGCTCCGGCGGACCGGTTTCTCGTCGAGGTGGGGGAATTCGCTCACGCCGGTGATCGGGAAGCGCCGGTGGGCGATGTCGTCGGCACGGCGTTCCCTGGTCTCCGCGATCCGCTCGGCGACCAGGCCGGAGGCCGCCGTGATCCCCCCTGCGGCCTCGATCTCCTGGAACCAGGCCCAGGCGCGGTCGGCCAGGTCGGCGGTGCGGCGCTCGACGTACCAGGAGCCGGCCGCCGGGTCGGCCACCCGGCCGGCCCCGGCCTCCTCCAGCAGCAGCGCCTGCGTGTTGCGCGCCATCCGCCGGGCGAACGCGTCCGGCACCCCCAGGCACGCGTCGAACGGCTGCACGGTCACCGCGTCCGCGCCCCCCACTCCGGCGGCGAAGCAGGCGATGGTGGTGCGGAGCAGGTTCACCCAGGGGTCGCGGGCGGTCATCATGGCGGAACTCGTCACCGCGTGCTGCAGCTGCCCGCCGTCCGGCGCCCCGCACACCTCGGCCACCCGCGCCCAGAGCGTACGGGCGGCCCGTAGCTTGGCGACGGCGGCGAACTGGTCGTCGGTGACGGCGTAACGGAACTCCAGCTGCCCGAACGCCTGCTCGACCGTGAGCCCCGCACCGGTGAGCGCACGCAGGTGCTCGACGCCCAGCGCGATCGAGCAGCCGAGCTCGTCGGCGTCGCTCCCGCCCGCCTCGTGGTACGGCGTGGCGTCCAGCAGGACGGCCCGCATCCCCGGGAAGCCTTCCGCGCACCGCGCCGCCAGCTCGGCCGTCGTGTCCCGGCCGGCCGTACCGATCGAGGCGCCCAGGTTGCCCGTCGGCGAGACGCCGCGCTCCGCCGCCAGCCCGAACAGGGTCTCGGCGGCCTCCCGTACCTCGGGCCCGGCCTCCAGGACGATCGGCGCGAGGTCCAGAAGGACCTCCCGCAGCAGGTCGGCGAGCCGCTCGACCGGGATCGCGCCGGCACCCAGGACCAGCCAGAGCGAGGTGACACCGTGCTCCAGATCGGCCAGTACGGCCTCCGCGTCGGCCACGGCGTGCCGCTGCCGCACATCCCACCCGGCGCGCGCCCCAGGGGCGCCCTTCCTCAGGGTCTTGGGGAGATCGGCGGCGTCGTAGAGCGGCGCGAGCGTCACCCCGTCGTACGTGATGCTGGACAGCGCCTCTTCGGGCGACTCCGCTTCGACACCCGTCTTACGCAGGACCTCAAGCGCCAGCGCCCGCCAGTCATCCCGATTGGTGGGGGGAAAACCCGCTACCAGATGCATGTTCGGATAGTAGGCGTTGCCCTGTTAGGCGAGGAACCCCGGGTTCGCCCCTGACCGACCCCACTGTCAGGGCAGCGGTGCCTCCCAGCTCAGCCGCCAGGTGGTCGGACCGACGATGCCGTCGTCCTCGATGCTCACGCTGCGCTGGAAACGACGGCACACGTCGCGCGAGCCGCTGCCGTAGGCGCCGTCGACCTCGATCTCCCAGCCGCGTACCTTCATCTGCTGCTGCCACGTACGCACGTCCTCGCCCTGCATCACGGGCGGGTACTTGAGCAGCCGCCCGGGGAACGGCGGCGCCGTCGGCACCTCGGGCCCACCGCCGCCGCCACCCGGCCGGGGCGCGCCGCGCTTGACCCACGCGTAGAGGGGCTCGCCCGGGCAGTCGGTCGAGTAGCCGTCCCGGTGCCCCTTGATCTCCTTGCCCGCCTTGCCGCGTTCCCGGACGTACTCGACCGCGTCCAGGATGCCGTTGAGCAGTCCGTCGGGCGGCTCCACCAGCCCGGCGTTGCCGACCAGGCCGAGTATGGCGTAATGGCCCGAGTTGAGCCCGGCCCCGTTGGCCGCCGGTAAGTGGTGCAGCCCTCGCCCCTCGAACACCTTCCGATGCGGACAGGCGACGAACGAATAACCGATGTCGATCCAGCCGTTGCCGTCCATGTGGTAGCCCTGAACGGACTGCACCAGCGACACACAGCCCGCGTGGTCGGCGAGGATGCCCGGTTCGACCCGGCCGCCCGTGTAGTGGACCTTTACTCCTTTGGTGGAGTCGAGCTGTGTGTAGTCACCGTGCGGGGCACGGGCGTGCCAGTCACGCCGTAACACGAGGTCGATGGCCACCTTGTGTCTCCGGGGGTAGGGGAATGTGACCACTGAGCGTAGCCCGGAGTGCGCGGAAAGGTCGGTAGATCTGGATTTTTTATGGTTCTTACGGTCTGATCACCCTTTTGTCGGTGACGATCGCGGTGATGAGGTCGTGCGGGGTCACGTCGAACGCCGGGTTCAGCGCCCGCGTGCCCTCGGGCGCCACCCGCATGCCCCTGATGGAGACGATCTCGTCGGCGCCTCTGTCCTCGATCTCGATCTGCCGGCCCGAGGGGGTGGCCTGGTCGATGGTGGTCTCGGGCGCGACGACGATGAACGGCACCCCGGCCCGTTCCGCGCCGAGCGCCAGCGCGTACGAGCCGATCTTGTTGGCGGTGTCGCCGTTGGCGGCGATGCGGTCGGCGCCGATGAGCACCGCGTCGATGTCCCCCTTGGCCAGCAGGTACGGCCCGGCGGAGTCGGCGACGAGCCGGTGCGGCGCGCCCATCCTGCCGAGCTCCCACGTGGTGAGCCGGGCCCCCTGCAGCAGCGGACGGGTCTCCAGGGCGAGCACTTCGGCCAGCCGGCCGCGCTCGTGCAGCGTCTGGACGACGCCGAGCGCGGTGCCCCGTTCGACGGCCGCCAGACCGCCGGTGTTGCACACGGTCATGATGCGCAGCCGGTCGCCTTCGAGCAGGTCGGCACCGCGCCGGCCCATCGCCTCGCACGCGGCGATGTCGTCGTCGCGGATCCGCAGCGCGGCCTTGAGCACGGCCTGCGGCCCCTTGGGCAGGTGCGTGGCGGCCTGGTCGACGCCCCAGGCGAGGTTCACGGCGGTGGGCCGGGCCGCGCGCAGCCTGGCTATGGCGTCCTGGTCGCCGGCCGCCAGCACGACGCCGAGCGCCCCGGCCACGCCGAGCGCGGGCGCCCCGCGTACGGCCAGCCGCCGGATGGCGTCGATCAGGTCCGCGACGGTCTCGATCCGCACCATGACGCACTCGTCCGGCAGGCGCGTCTGATCCACCAGCTCGACCGCGCCGTCTACCCAGTCAATCGTCCTCACGCCCAAACCGTAGCCTTCCGGGCAAGTCCGCGCCGTCACCCGGGTTCAGCGCTCGGCCAGGACGATCACCGCGTCCTGCCGGTTCAGCACGATGGGCTGGGACTTCGGTGGGTTGAGGACGATGCCGTAGTGCGGCGGGACGTTGAGCGCCGAGCTGTCGCGGTAGCCGATGGCCGTCTCGCCTCTGCGGCGCGCCGCCTCTATGACCGTCGAGAAGGTGAACTGCGTACCTGAGGCCACGTACGAGCCGGCGGGGCGCGGGTAGATCTCCGAACCGCGCGAGTCGAACAGGTAGCCGAACACGTCCGCCAGGTGGCGGTTCTCCGCCAGCTGGGCCAGCAGGAGGCCGATCACCGTGTCGCTGATCACGATGTCGTCGGCCTCGGTCACCTCCGCGAGCGCGCGGTTGTTCTCGTCGTGCATCTCGCTGACGATCGAGTAGTGCTCGCCCATCGCGCTCTGCATGTCGCGCAGCTGCAGCAGCGTCATGAGCGTGCGGGTGTCGGCGTGGTGCGGCTTGAAGCGGTCGTCCGACAGGACGATGACGTGCTGGAAGAGGCCGACGCCGAGGGATTCGAGCGCGTACCGGTCCGTGGTGTCGCATTCCTTGACGTTCACGGTGAGGTTGACCAGGTCCGCCAGGCCGGTCCCGGCCTTGGGGTGGTCGGCGGCGATCTCCAGGACGGAGCCGGGGGCGACGTAGGCGTCGAGGTAGTGGACGATCTGGTCGGCCCGGCCGTTCCAGTTGAGCAGGAGCGTGCGTTCGGGTTCGAGCGGGGAGCCGCCGGCGACGGCGATCGCGCTCTCGTCGAGGGTGGGCTCACCGGTGGCGAGCCGGATGGCGGAGTCGTCGTGGGCGATGACGATGATCTGGTCGGCGGCCTCGATGACGGTGTCCATGGGCGGGTTCAGGATGACTCCGGCAGGTCGGCGCAGGCCGATGACCGTGGCCGTCTCGTAGGCGTGCAGCGCGTCGCCGTACGTGCTGCCCGCCAGCTCCGTCCCGGCGCGCAGGTAGATCTCGCCGCCGTCGAAGTTCAGCAGGTCCATGCAGACGACGGACATGCCCGACTGCCGCGAGGACTGGACGATGAGCCGGGCGGCGGTGTCGTCGGAGTCGACCAGGTGCACGTCCTTGCCGCCGGCCAGGCGGGCCGCGGCGATGTTGCGGCTGGCGGCGATGGCGGCGACCACCGGCGGGCGGGTGCCCTGGCGCTTGGCCAGGGCGAGCAGGATCTTGATGACATGCGCGTCGGGGTCCTCGCCGTCGGGTGAGAGCACGACGACGGACCGGGCGGCGGCCAGGTTCATCAGGTTGAGGTCACGCGACTCGGTGGGCCGTCCCGTACGGCAGACCAGGCGGGTCCTGCCCAGGTCGCCGATGTTCTCGCGGATGTCCTCCTCCATGGCCAGCTTGTCGCGTTCGGCCAGTACGGCGATGACCGAGCCCGGCTGGCTGGCATGCGCCTTGGCCAGCTCGGCGACGATCGTGAACACCTGGTCCGACCAGCCGAGCACCACCGTGTGCCCGGACTCGACGATGCGGGAGCGGCCCCTGCGCAGCCGGTCGACCTTCTGCTTGAGGCCGTTGGACAGCAGGCCGACGAGCATGCTGACGACGAAGATGCCGCCGAGCGACCCGGCGAACATCACCGCCATATAGGCGACCGACCCCTTGTCGCTGGCGACCTTGCTCGGGGTGAGCGCGTGCATGAGCGCGATCCACATCACGTGGCCGGCGCCGCCGACGCCCTCGGGCTCCTCTGGAGCCAGCCAGAGAGTGAGCCCGGCGACCACCACGATGAGCCCGACCGACACCACGGCCAGCCAGCCGATCAGTGAGGCCGTGCCCTTCGACATGGTGTTGTCGAACCAGTACCGCGCCCGCTCGCGGAACGTCACCCTCGCCACCCCAGAAACCCCCACGTACGCAGTGATTCGATCAAGGACACTTTCGATCGAGGACACAAGGTACCGGGCTATCTCTACGGATGCATGGCGAGCGGTAACGTATCCGCCATGGCGACCCCCCTGACCCCGGACGACCCGGCGTCGCTGGGCGCGTACCGGCTGGCCGGGCGGCTCGGCAAGGGCGGGCAGGGCGTCGTCTACCTGGCGCACTCCCGCGACGGCGAGGCGGTCGCGATCAAGCTGCTCAGCACCGGCGACGAGGAGACCCGCGCGCGGCTGGCGCGGGAACTCGACGCGCTGGAGAGCATCGCCTCCTTCTGCACGGCGCGCGTGCTGGACGCCTCGATCGACGGGCCGCGGCCCTACGTCGTGAGCGAATTCGTGGAGGGGTTGTCGCTGGCCGAGCGCGCCCGCGAACGCGGCCCGCTGCGCGGCGGCGAGCTGGAACGCCTGGTGGTCGGCACGGCCACGGCCCTGGCCGCCATCCACGCGGCGGGCATCGTGCACCGCGACTTCAAGCCGGCCAACGTCCTGCTCGGCCCGGACGGGCCCCGCGTGGTGGACTTCGGCATCGCCAGGGCGGAGGGCGCGGCGACGCTGACCTCGGGACTGATCGGGACGCCCGCCTACCTGTCGCCCGAGCAGATCGCCGGCTCGCCCGCCTCCCCGGCGTCGGACGTGTTCGCGTGGGCGGCGACGATGGTGTTCGCGGCGACCGGTCGCAGCCCGTTCGGCGCGGACACGGTGCCCGCGGTGCTGCACCGGGTCCTGCACGCCGACCCGGACCTGTCGGAGTTGCCGCCCCGGCTGCGCGGGCTGATGGCGTCGTGCCTGGCGAAGGACCCTGCGCACCGGCCCACGGCCCGCGACCTGATGGTCTCTCTGGTCAGCCCCGCATCGACCCCACTCGCCCCCGCGCCGGGCGTCCCCGATAGGTCGGGTGTCGCCGCCACGGGATTTCAGGGTCAGGTCGCCGGGAGACCGGGCATCCCCGCCGGACCTCCCGATACCGGCGCTGGGGAACGTACAGGACCGGAAGCCGCGGCGCTCACCACAGACGTCTCCAAGCGGAACCGTTCGCGTGGCCTGCTGATCGGCGCGGTGGCGGCCGTGCTCGCCCTGGGAGCGGCGGGCGGCACCCTCCTGTGGATCAACCGCGCCCCGACCGGCACCACGGCCCGGACGTCCTCGACCCCCGCACCAAGCCAGAGCAGCACCACCCAGGAACCCACGAGCACCGCTACCGAGAAGACCACCACCGAAACGAAACCTCAAAGCGGCTCGCCGAAGATCCCCGCCGCATTCGCCGGCAAGTGGTCCGGCCGCACCACCTCCACGAACCCGATCGACTCCGACGGCGCCACCGTCACGATCGACCTGAAGACCGGGCAGTCCACCGCCGGGTGGGCCGAGAAGGACAGCGCCACCAGCTGCACCGGCAAGATCACCCTGACGCAGACAGCCGGGACGAAGCTCACCTTCTCCCTCCAGCCCGACACCATCGACTGCATCGCCGGCACGGTCTGGCTCACGCTCGACGGCGGCAAGCTCACCTACATGTGGCGCGACGTACCGGGGCCCGGCATCGTCGAGGAGACCGGGGACCTGAGCAAGGGCTGACACCCGGAACGCCAGCAATACCTCTGGAATTGCGCAAATGCCGTCGACAGACCGGGCCGCGAACCTGGATCATTACTGTTATGTCTGTGATTAAGGAGGTGCCGTTCCCCAGCCCGGACTCCCCTGAGCTCCCGATGAACATCTGGATCGACGACGCCGACTCCGCCATCGACGTCATCGACGCTCTGGCCCTGTCGCCGTTCGCGACCGGCGTCCAGCCCTGGTCCCGCCTGGCCAACCTGGAGCGCGTACGCCCCGACGCCGCGCTCCGCCCCGAGCAGGGCAGGACCGTACGCACCGCGCAGGTACAGGACGGCTCCGTGTCGAGCCTGATCTGCGGCGACGGCTGGACCCTACGGGTCATCCGGCACCGCAACCGCACCGCGACCGTCAGCGTCACGGCGGTCAGCGATGAGCTGGCCCGCTCCGTGCTGAAGGAGTGCACCGAGGGCGCCGAGGAGCCGGAGCCCGACACCGACCACGTCGAGATGGGCTTCTGGTGGCGTGGCGCGCACGGCGGCACCCGCTCCGAGAAGCCGATCACCGCTTCGCCCTGGGACGAGATCAGCGGCAACTACTCCGCCCGCGTACGCGGCTCGCTCGACGGCCTGATGGCGGTCACCCCGGCCGACATCGGCGGCCGCCTCGTCCTGCTGCACGGGCCGCCGGGCACGGGCAAGACCACGCTGCTGCGCTCGCTGGCCAAGCAGTGGCAGGACTGGTGCCAGGTGGACTGCGTACTCGATCCGGAGCGCCTGTTCAACGAGCCGGGCTACCTGATGGAGGTGGCGGTCGGCTACGACACCGACGAGGAGGCGCAGCGGTGGCGGCTGCTCGTGCTGGAGGACTGCGACGAGCTGATCAGCTCCTCCGCCAAGGCCCAGACGGGCCAGGGGCTGTCGCGGCTGCTGAACCTCACCGACGGCCTGCTGGGACAGGGCCGTGACGTGCTGGTGGCGATCACCACGAACGAGGACCTGACCCGGCTGCACCCCGCCGTCGTACGTCCGGGCCGGTGCCTGGCCCAGATCGAGATCGGCCCGCTGACCAGGAACGAGGCGGTCGGCTGGCTCGGCTCGTCCGAGGGCGTCGGCCCGTCGGGCGCGACGCTGGCGGAGCTGTACGCGCTCCGCTCGGGCCGCGCGATCTCCCCACCCACCGAGGGCGAATCCACCGGTCTGTACCTCTGACCACCCACCCGCGCCACCGGCCGAGGCGACATGCCCCGGCCGGTCAGGCGGGCGGCCGGATCAGGCGAGCCCGACGTCGAGCCGATTCTGGCGAGCCGGTTCAGGTGAGCCGGTTCAGGTGAGCCGGGCGTGGAGGCGGCGTGCTTCGCGGACGAAGCCGCTGCTCCCCTTGCGTCGGGCGATATCCGCGACACACGGCAGCTCACCCCGCGCCCCCGCCCACGACGCGGCCCGTACGGCGAAGCCGAGCGCCTGCGTGTGGGCGGTGCGCGCCCGCTCCCCGGGCCCGGGCAGATAGACCGTCAGAAACGCGGCCACCACCTCCCAGACCTCCCGATGCGCCCCATACCGAGCCGCGCTCTCCAGCGACTCGACCACCGCGCTCAGCTTGTACCAGGCCCTGCGCAACAGCAGCGCGAGCTGCCGCCCCACCTCGGCGGCGGGAAGATCCCCTCGTCCGGCCATCTCGACCAGCACCCGGACCCCCTCATTGGGCTGCTTCCCGCCCGCCCAGGAGTCCCGTTCGACCAGGAAGTACGCCAGGAGCAGCGCGACCCCCTCACCCGCCGGCCCACCAGCTCGGGCCAGCGCCCACAGCATGTCGGGCTCCACCCCGGGCGCGTTCCAGTGGTAGAGCAGGAACGGCAGGCAGTGCACCGCCACCGCCTCCCGGTCCGACGGCAGAACGGCGGGCCACCACGACAGGTAGACGCCGTGACCGTCCCGGCGCGACGCGTCCGGATCGTCGAACAGATCACGGAGCGGCCCGAACCCGCCGTACGAGGAAGGGAGCGGACCGGACTCGCCGTGCGCGAGACCGGGCAGACCCGACTCACCACGTGAGAGACCAAGCGGCCCCGACTCGCCGCACGGGAGGGCGATCCTGGGCACGAGGTCGGGATGCTTCCCGCCGGCGGGCTCGTGGTCGCCCGTGTAGGTGGTGGAGCCGCGGGTCCACTCGACGGCGGTCACCGGCACGGGCCGGCCGCCGCTCATCCAGCGTGCGGCCGTGACGCCCACCGCGGACGTCAGCCCGCCCGCCCGCGCCGCCACCTCGGGCGCGACCGAGCGGGGCAGCCGCAGGAGCGCCTGCCACAGGTCGGCGTCCATGACCTTGGCACCAGTACGTTCGTAGCCTTCCAGCCGGTCGACCAGCACGCCGGGATCCAGGTGCCCGGTGCCGCTCGTGGGGGTCGCCAGCAGGTACGGCGGCAGCGCACCCGCCCGCAGCGCCGCGTGGACCTCGGCCCAGCGCCGCAGCAGGAACAGGTGCGGCGGCGACACCCGTACGGGCGACGGCAGCAGCGACGACGACCGGCCGAGCCAGGTCTCGGGCGTGACGATCTGCCTGGCCATCGCCTCGGACCACTGGTCCAGGTAGCGCCACTCCGGCTGCACGTCCAGGCGCGTCGGCCAGCTCGTCCAGCGGGCCAGGACCGAGCGGAGCAGGTCACGGTCGTCAGTGCAGAACCGGACGAACCCCTCCAGCCACCGCTCGGCGCCCTGCCAGTCCTCGCGCTCGGGGAAGGCGCCCAGTTCCCGGATGTCACCGATCAGCGGGAAACGGGCGTCCTCCTGGGGAGACGCGGGCAGCGGTACGGGCATGAAGCAGGCGTCGTCCTCGTCGGCCGCCACCTCACCGCCGAACACCGTCACGAGTTGTTCGCCGAGGTCCGGCGGCAGCAGCCCGAGCGCGTCACGGATCACCTCGGCGCCCGCGGAGGTGAAGCGGGCGGCGTGCTTGAGCGCCAGCCGTACGGCCCGCTCCTGGAGGTCGGGGGCGTCGCACGCGAAGGCGTACGCCAGGGCCGGCGCGTAGTCGTCGGCATCGTCAGCGGCGTCGCGGGCGGCCTGGTCGAGCCAGCTCAGCCCGATCGACACCAGCTTGCGCTCGGGCCTGAACAGCAGCGCCTGCAGGGCCTCGGCCACGTCGGCGGGGTCGAGCGTGTCGAGGCGGCGCAGGTGCCGCAGCGCCAGCTCCGCGACCACAGGTGGCGCGGCGGGCAGCAACCGCAGGTAGTCGTGTGCCCGCGCCGCGACCTCGGCGGGGGCGGGCTCGACGAGCTCGTGCAGCCGGGCGAAGAAGCGCAGGTCAGCGGCCTGGCCGCCACGCAGGAAGCGGCGGACGCAGCCGTCGAGCAGCAGCTCCCGGTCGATCACGCCCGCGCGCACGGTCTCCGCGATCTCCGCGATCTTGACCGCGTCACGGGTGGCGATGGCCTCCTCGACGACCTCCCAACCGCTCACGCCCTGTCCTCGAACCTGAGCCGGCCGCTGAAGATTCCGGGATCGGTCCGGGAGCCGGATAACGCCGTCCCACCGGAGGTCGAGAGAGCGGGTCTGCCATCGGTGAGCAGGGAGGGTCCGGCGTAGGAATACGCCTGCACTGCTTGAGTCATGGCCGGAACATTAGAGATCACCACCGACAAGATCACCGCAGTACGTAAACCTTCCGATGCGCGACAACCGGTGCGAAACCACAATGGGTCCGGTGCTCACCGTGGACCCGGCCCGCGTCGCCTTCGCCCGCTTCGCCGTGCCCGCCACCCCGTTGACCTCGTGGACCAGCCCGGAACACCCGATCGGCTTCATCGCGACCCAGCTCGTCCCCTCGTGGACCGCGCGGACCCCGCCGGGCACGTGGATCGAGGTGGAGCTGCAGGTCAGGCTCGCGACGGGCGAGCAGTCGAAGTGGTACGTCATGGGCCACTGGGCCGAGCACGACGAGATCCGCACCTCCTTTCCCGGTCAGGGTGACGAGGACGGCGACGTGGCCGTCGACACGTTCGTGGCGCGCCGGCCGGTCACGGCCTACCGGGTGCGGGTCACGCCGCACGGCGCGGGCGCGCGTGTGGACTGCCTGGGCGTGATGGCCTCCGCGCTCCCCCAGGGTCCCCCTGTCCCGAGCCTTCCGGGTACGGCCGGAGCCGTCGAGCTGGTGGTGCCCCGGCACTCTCAGTACACGCACACCGGTCACCATCCGGAGCTGGACGGCGGCGGCGCCAACTGGTGCAGCCCCGCCTCGGTGGCGATGGTCCTCGGGTTCTGGGGTCGCGGTCCCGGTCCCGAGGAGCTGGCCTGGGTGGTGGCCGGCGACCCGAGTCCCGTGGTCGATCACGCGGCGCGCGGCACGTTCGACCACAGTTACCAGGGGACCGGCAACTGGCCGTTCAACGTGGCCTACGCGGGCCGCTTCGGGCTGGCCGGGTTCGTGACCCGTCTGCGGTCGGCCGCCGAGCTGGACCTGTTCGTGCGGGCGGGGATCCCGGTGATCGTGTCGCTGTCGTTCAAGGCGCACGAGCTGCCGGGGTCCGGCTACTCCTCGGGCGGGCACATCATGGTCGTCACCGGTTTCACCGCCGAGGGCGACGTCGTCGTCAACGACCCGGCCGCGCCGAGCGACGCCGACGTGCGCCGGGTCTATCCGCGGGCCGCGTTCGAGAACGTCTGGCTCCGGAGCTCGGGTAGCGGCGGCATCGTGTACGTCCTCCACCCGCCCGAGCGTTCCTTGCCCCCTTCCGATGGCAATTGGTGAGATATGAGCAGCATTCGACCGATCGACGTGGCCCGTACCGACGGCGGCCCCCAGTGGGTGGAGGCCGTCGCCACGCCCGCCGGACTGGAGGTCTGGTGGGACGAGCCACGCCCGCACGAGGGCGGCCGGCGCTGCGTGGTGCGCCGCCTGCCGGACGGCTCCCTGGTCGACGCTCTGCCCGAGGGGTGGAACGCGCGCAACCGCGTGGTCGAGTACGGCGGGCGATCCTGGCGCCCGCTGCCCGGCGGCGGCCTGGTCTTCACCAACTGGTCCGACCAGTGCGTCTACCGCCTGGACGGCCCACCAACGACCGGCGAACCCGCGGCCGGGGAGCCCGTAGTCGGGGAGCCCGTGGCGCTCACGCCTGAGGGGACGGCGCGCTACGCCGACCTCTACCTGCCGCCCGGCCGGGACGAGGTGTGGGCCGTACGCGAGCAGGACAATGTGCGCGACCTGGTCGCGGTGCCACTCGGCGGCGGCCCGCTCAGAGTGATCACTAAAGCACAACATTTCCTGATGAACCCCCGTATTTCCCCCGGCGGCGGATATGTCACCTGGATCGGCTGGGACCACCCGAACATGCCCTGGGACGGCACCGAGCTCTGCGTAGCCCCCCTCGACGAGGACGGAACCGCCGGGCCGTACCAGGTGATCGCGGGCGGCCCGGCGGAGTCCGTGATCCAGGCGGAGTGGCGCGACGAGCGCACCCTGTACGCGGTCGCCGACCCGACCGGCTGGTGGAACATCCACCTCGTCGCCCGCGACGGCTCCGGCGCCCGCAACCTCACCCCGATGGCCTCCGAGGTCGGCATCGCGCCCTGGAAGCCGGGCAGCACCTACTTCGCGATCGCCGGCAACTGCCTGGTGCTCGTGCACGGCACCCCCGACCGCCGCCTGCTGAGCGTCCTGGATCTGGAGAGCGGCGACCTGCGCGAGATCGGCGGCGCGGCGACGTACTGGGCGCCGACGATCTCGGCGGCAGAGGGCAAGGCGGTGGCGGTGTCCGCCACTCCGTACACGCCCACCCGCGTGACCGTGGTCGACCTCGACGGCGGCGCGCACGAGGCGGTGTCGGCGCCGAAGCCGCTGCCCGACCGGGCGCTGCTGCCGACGCCCGAGACGGTGACGATCGAGGGCGTGCACGCGCACCTGTACCACCCGACCGGGGTTCAGGGTCCCGCGCCGTACGTCGTCTTCGCGCACGGCGGGCCCACCGGCAACTTCACGATGACCCTCGACCTGGAGGTCTCCTACTTCACCAGCCGGGGCCTCGGCGTCGCCGAGGTGAACTACGGCGGCTCCACCGGCTACGGCCGGGCCTACCGCGAGCGGCTGCGGCACCAGTGGGGCGTGGTCGACGTGGCCGACTGCGCGAAGGTGGCGCGCGGGCTGGTCGAGCTGGGCCGGGCCGACGCCGCCAAGATCGCGATTCGCGGCGGCAGCGCCGGTGGCTGGACCACGGTCGCTGCACTGGTGCACAGTGACGTGTTCGCGGGCGGCGTCGCGCACTACGCGATCACCGACCCGGAGAGCTGGGCGGCCGAGACACACGACTTCGAGTCGCGCTACCTCGACGGCCTGATCGGGCCGCTGCCCGAGACCCGCCAGCGCTACACCGACCGCTCGCCGCTGCTGCATGCCGCGCGGGCGTCCGGACCGTGCCTGATGCTGCACGGCCTGGAGGACGCGATCGTGGACGTGGGCCAGGCCGAGCGGTTCGTCGCCGAGCTGGACCGGCATGGCAAACAGTGGGCCCTGCTCACCTTCGCCGGCGAGCAGCACGGCTGGCGCCGGGAGGAGACCATCGTCGCGGTGCTGGAGGCCGAACTGGCCTTCTATGGACTGATCTTCGGGTTCGAGACGCCCGAGGTGGCACCGCTCAAGCTGAAGGGACGGTCGTGAAGAGCGTCGGCGAGATCTGCTCGGACCTGATCAGGTTCGACACCTCCAACCCGGGGTCGGGCGAACGCCCGGCGGCCGAGTACGTGGCCACGCTGCTGGCCGACGCCGGGCTGGAGCCGGTGGTGTTCGAGTCGGCGCCGAAGCGGACGACCGTGGTCGCCAGGATCGACGGCGACTCTCGCGACGCGCTGCTCGTCCACGGCCACCTCGACGTGGTGCCCGCCGACCCGGCCGAGTGGCGGATGCACCCGTTCTCGGGCGAGATCGTCGACGGCTGCGTCTACGGCAGGGGCGCGGTCGACATGAAGGGGTCATGCGCGATGACGCTCTCGGCCGTGCTCGGTATGGCGGCGCGCGGCCTGCGTCCCAAGCGCGACCTGGTGCTGGCGTTCCTGGCCGACGAGGAGGCGACGGGCGACTACGGCTCGCGGCACGCCTTCACCGAGCACCGGGAGCTGTTCGACGGCGTGACGGAGGCGATCAGCGAGTCCGGCGGCTTCAGCGTCGCCGCCGGCGACCACCGCGTCTACCCGATCGCCGTAGGCGAGCGCGGCACCGCCTGGATGAAGCTCACCGCCCACGGCGTGGCCGGCCACGGCTCCCGGCCCGCGGTGGACAACCCGGTCGCGACGCTGGTGCACGCCCTGTCGCGGGTGGCCGCCCACCAGTGGCCGGTACGCCTGACGCCGTCGGTCTCGGCGCTGCTCCAGAGCCTGTCGGAGATCACCGGCCAGCCGATCGACCTCGACCGCCTCGACGAGGAGGCGACCCGGCTGGGCGCGCTCGGCCACCTGTTCAGGGCACAGATCCGCAACTCGGCCAACCCGACGATGCTCGACGCGGGCTACAAGGTGAACGTCGTGCCGTCCACGGCCCACGCGCACGTGGACGGCCGCTACCTGCCCGGCCTCCAGGAGGAGTTCCTGGCGACCATGGACGACCTGCTCGGGCCGAAGATCACCAGGGAGTTCGTCAATCTGGAGGACGCGCCGGACGCGCCGTACCCCTCGTCGTTCTTCGACTCGCTCGCGGGCTCGCTCGTGGCCGAGGACCCGCTCGCCCGGCCGGTGCCGTACGTGATGAGCGGCGGCACCGACGCCAAGTCGTTCGCCACGATCGGCATCAAGGGGTACGGTTTCGCGCCGCTCATGCTGCGGCCCGATCTGGACTACTTCGGGATGTTCCACGGGAAGGACGAGCGGGTGCCGGTGGAGGGGCTGGAGTTCGGCACCCGTGTGCTGACCCGGCTGCTGACCTAACCGACCCCGAACCAGGCGTCGAGGGCCTCGGCGAGACCGGCTTCGCCGGAACCGGCCCAGGCGACATAACCGTCAGGGCGTACCAGCACGGCGGCCGCGTCGGCTTGATCCACGGTTCCGCCCACCACGCGGACGCGGTCGTCGCGGCCTTTCGCGGCCGCGCGGGTCTCCGGTGCGCCCGCCAGGTCCAGCAGCAGGCCGCGGCCGTCCCCCAGCGACTCCCTGACCCACCCCACGCCCTCGATCTCCCAATCCGGTACGAACCGCCCGACCAGCGACCGCGACGCGTCCGGCGCGTAGTCGATGTCCGTACCGTTGGCCATGGCGATGAAGTGCCCCCTGGTCTCGGGGAGCTCCAGCGCCTCGGAGATCACCTCGCGCAGCGCGTCGACCTGCGGTCCCGGACGCATCAGCGCGACCTGGGCCCTGGTGTTGCGCAGGACGCGGGCCGCCACCGGGTGCCGCTCGGCGGTGTAGGTGTCCAGGAGCCGTTCGGGCGCCTGTCCGCGGACCACCAGGGCGAGCTTCCAGCCCAGGTTGGCCGCGTCCTGGAGGCCGAGGTTGAGCCCCTGGCCGCCGATCGGCGAGTGGACGTGCGCCGCGTCCCCGGCGAGCAGGATGCGCCCCTGGCGGTATGTCGCGGCGTGGCGGGTGTTGTCGCTGTAGCGGATGCCGGCCTCCAGGCTGAGGACGACCGCGTCGGTGCCGCTCGCCCGCCGGATGCTCGCCTGCATCTCCTCGGCGGTGACCGGCGCGTCCCGCTCGGTGGGACCGCCGTCGAACTCGATGGTGGCGACCTCCCCCGGCACCAGCGACAGGTTCACCAGGCCGCCGGGGGCGCGCAGGGACGAGGTGAGCGCGCCGGGGTCGGCCAGCTCGGCCACGGCGGTGCGCCCCGTCATGGTCGCGGACGTGCCGGTGAACGGGATGCCGGACTGCTTGCGCACGAGGCTCCGGCCGCCGTCACACCCCACCAGGTACCCGGCCCGTACGACCCGGCCGTCCGCGAGTGTGGCGACCACGCCGTCGCCCTCGTCGGCGATCTCGGTGACCCGGCACCCGGACCGGACCTCGACGCCGAGCCCGGCCGCGTGCTCGGCCAGAACCCGCTCCAACTGGTGCTGCTTGAGCATGAGCATCTCGGGAACCCGGTTACCGGCCTCGCCGATCAGCGGCAGGCCGCTGAAGTGGCCGCCGCTCATGCCCTCCCTGAGCATGTACACCAGCCCGTCGACGATGTCCCCCTCGGCGGGCTCGCGACCGGCTCTCAGTTCGTCGAACAGCGCCCACTGCGCCTCGGCCAGCGGCTCCACCAGCCCGCGCAGGCCCAGCGTGTGGAGGGTGCGCGCGTTGAGCGAGCGCATCCCGAGGCTGCGCGTGATCCGTTCCTGGCCGGTGGCCGCCTCCAGCACCAGCGGGTCCACCCCCGCCAGCTTCAGCTCGCAGGCCAGCAGCAGGCCGACCGGCCCGCCACCGACGATCAGTACGTCCGCGTTCACGGAATCTCCCTACTTACGGTGTATGCTTACGCCGTAAGTACATACATACACCGTAAGCTCTGTCAACCGGAGTTCTACGGCAGGAGGAGTGGCGAATGGCCCGGCGCGAGCCGCTGAACAGGGAGAAGGTTCTGGACGCGGCCCTGGAATTGGCCATGGAAGAGGGCCTCGAAGGGCTGTCCATGCGGCGGCTGGCGAAGTCGCTCGGCGTCGAGGCGATGTCGCTCTACAACCATGTCTCCAACAAGGCCGACATCCTGGACGGCCTGGCGGAGCGGGCCTTCGACCAGGTCGAGCTACCCGACCCGGCGCTGCCCTGGCCGCAACGGCTCCGGGCGGTGGCGCTGAGCATGTACGAGGTGTTCGCCCGCTCTCCGGTGGTGCCGATGGCATTGCTGACCGACCAGTCCAACCCGACCTCCGTGCGGGCGCTGGCTCCGATCGACAGCGTGGTCGGCGCCCTGTACGAGGCCGGCTTCGACGACGCGGCCGTGTGGCGCGCGCTCGGCGCGGTGAACAGCCTGATCTTCGGGTCACTGCTGCTGTCCACCGGAGGGTTCAACGTCGACACCGGCGAGCACGCGGGACGAAAGCAGGTCGGCGTCTACATCCAGGAGATGGACCCGGCCCAGCTCCCGCATTTCAGCAGGCTGCTACGGAACATCCCGCCGACCGACCCCGCCACCGACTTCGAGCGCGCGCTGGATATGCTCATCCTCGGACTGGAACAAAGCATTCCGTTCTGATAGTGTGGAGACACAGCGGAACGAACGGAAGGAACCCCCCATGAGCGACAACATGCCGACCGGCTGGGACGTACTCGACGACGCGCACCAGGCGCTCCGCCAGGCCGTGGCCGGCGTCCCCGCCGACGGCTGGAAACTCCCCACCCCCTGCGCGAAGTGGAACGTCACTCAGGTGCTCCAGCACGCCGCGGGCGACCAGGTGGGCTTCGCCGCCTTCCTGACCGGCGAGCCGGGTCCCGCCGAGAACCCGTTCGAGCCGACGGGCGAGCTGGCCGAGGACCCCCGGACGTACGCGGAGGCCGCGATGGAGCGCTCGGCCAGGGCCTGGGCCGGTGTCGACAAGAACGCCGAGCAGGTGCCCGTCCCGGTGCCGCCGAACACGATGGCACCGGCGCTCGGCGCGGGCGCCTGCGCGCTCGACGCGGCGGTGCACGCCTGGGACATCGCCGTGGCCACCGGACAGTCCTCGCCGCTGACCCCGGAGCTGGCCGGGGAGCTGCTGCCGGTGGCGAAGGCCATCGTCGAGCCGCTGCGCCAGTGGGGCGCCTACGCCGCGGTGGTGCCCGCCGAGCCGGGCGACGACCAGGTCGCGGATCTCCTCCGCTACCTGGGCCGCAACCCGGCCTGGACCGCCTGAGCGACCGGCCCGAAGTCCGGAGCGGGCTCAGCCGAAGTCGCGGTGGCGGAGGGCGAATAGGCCGCCACCGAGCAGCAGCGCCGACAGCGCGACCATGGTGAGGGCGGGCACCGGGTCGAAGGGGGCTCCGGCGACGGTGTTGGGGATGTAGTGGAACGGCTCGAAGGGGGTCCCGCCCCAGAGTCCGTACAGTGGGCCGGCGGCCCGTCCCATGACCGCCACCGCGACCCAGGTGATCCAGCCGATCGTCACGGAGGCTCTCGGGACCAGGCCGTAGGCGAGCATGCAGACCGCCCCGACCAGCCAGGCGCCGGGAATGGTGCCCAGGGTGCCGGTGAGGATGCGGACGATGTCCGAGGCGGGATCGCCGACAAGGAAGGCGTAGAACGTACCGAAGACGACTCCGGCGACGGCGAGCAGGGCCGCCGTGCCAAGACCGGCCACCACCAGTTGCCCGGCGGCCCAGCGCAGCCGGGTCATCGGGGTGGCCTGTACGGCTTCCGCGCGCCCGGTGGTCTCGTCGGCGCGCAGCCGCTGGACCATGAGGACCGGGTAGAGCGCGATGACGTGGGCGAAGATCAGGATGATGGCCCACAGCGCGAAGTCGACCGCCCCGCCCCCCGAACTGCCGCCGAAAGCCTTCAGCAGGTTGTCGACGGTGACGCCGGGCGCCTCGGTGAACTGGTACGCCAGGGTGCTGACGCCCCCGGCCGCCGCCGCGAAGGACGCGATTCCGGCGGCCCAGCTGATCAGCAGACCGCGGTGGAGCCGCCAGGACAGGCTGATCGGGCCACGCAGGCCGGGGGCGGTCACGGGCCCGCGACGCTCCTGGATCACTCCGGCGCCGAGGTCACGACGGCCGGCCAGACGGTAGGCGATGGCCGTCAGGGCCGCGGTCACCGCCGCCGGAATCGCCAGCAGCCACCACCGATTACTCCAGTACGGCTCGACCAGATGGCTCCAGCCGATCGGGGAGATGTACTTCATCCAGTACTGCCCGGAGGCGTCGCCGGCGTAGCGCAGGATGTAGGCGATGCCGAGCACCGACAGGGCGATGGCTCTGGCCATACGGGCGGTCTGCGCGAGCTGGGCGGCCACGGCGGCGATGGCGCCGAACACCCACCCGGCCATGGTGATGGCCGCGCCGTAGTCGATCGACCCGGCCGGATCCAGCCCGATCCCGATCAGCGCGATCGTGGTCACCGCGCCACCGGCGAAGCTGACCCCGCCCGCCACCAGCAGGGCCCCGGTCAGGGGAGCCTTGCGGCCGAGCACACCCGCGCGCAGCAGCTCGATCCGGCCGGCCTCCTCGTCGGCGCGGGTGTAGCGGACGACGGCCATCAGGGCGGCCAGCCCGTTCAGCACGTAGAGGAACCCGCCGCTGCGCCAGGCCTGCATATAGCCCAGGTCAGGCACGACGAAGCCGCCGCCGAGCGCCCGGAAGAAGCTGTTGCGGTTGATCATCGTGGTGTAGGTCGCCATCACCTCGGGGGTGGGCATGTTCCGGTTGATGTAGGAGACCAGTGCCAGGGCCAAGGCGACGAGCAGAATGATCCACCACGGCGCGATGCGTCTTTCGCGGCGCAGCGCCAGCCGTGCCGACCGAGCCGTCCCGGTGAGCGCGTTCATCGGCCCGCCTCCGCGCGCGTCCTGTCGTAGTACCGCAGGAACATCTGCTCGAGCGTGGGCGGTTGGCTGACGAGACCACGGACGCCGAGCGAGGCGAGGCACCGCAGCACCGGGCCGAGCGCGTCGGCTTCGACGTCGAAGCGCACCAGACCGTTCTCCGTCCGCAGGTCGTGCACTCCGGGCAGCTCGGCGAGCTCACCGGGAGAGGCGGAGAGCTCGGCCTGGATGGAGGTGCGGGTCAGGTGCCGCAGGTCGGGCAGGCTGCCGGTGTCGATCGTCCGGCCGTCGCGGATGATGGTGACCCGGTCACACAGCTCCTCGACCTCGGTGAGGATGTGGCTGGACAGCAGTACGGTACGGTCGCCGCGCTGCCGCGTCTCGCGAATGACGTCGCGGAACACCTCCTCCATCAACGGGTCCAGGCCCGCGGTGGGCTCATCGAGGATCAGCAGCTCGACGTCGGAGGCGAGCGCGGCGATCAGCGCCACCTTCTGCCGGTTGCCCTTGGAGTAGGCGCGGGCCTTCACCCCGGGGTCCAGGTCGAAGCGTTCGATCAGCTCTTGGCGCCGGGCACGGTCGGCGCCGCCACGCGACTGCATGAGCAGGTCGATGACCTCGCCGCCGGACAGGCCAGGCCAGAGCGTGACGTCTCCGGGCACGTAGGCCAGCCGGGAATGCAGTCCGGTCGCGTCGTCCCACGGGTCACCGCCGAGCAGCCGGGCGGTGCCCGCGTCGGCGCGCAGTAAGCCGAGCAGGATCCGGATCGTGGTGCTCTTGCCGGCACCGTTCGGTCCGAGAAAACCGTGCACCTCGCCGGTGTTCACGGTCAGGTCGAGCCCGTCCAGCGCCCTGGTGCGGCCGAACGTCTTGACCAGACCGCTCACTGAGATGGGGGCAGTCATCATGAGCCTTTCTCGTGGGCGCCGACCCTTTGTTCGCGGCGCCGCGTCCCGGATCCGAGCGTCTGCGGCCCGATCAAGAAGACCGAGCTCCGACGCCTATCCGCGCGTATATATGACTACGCGATGAGAAAGCCTACTACACGCACGTGTAGTCGCTCAGACAGCCCTCCTGGCAGGCTTGGTGACAAATGCCGATCCCCGGCGCGTCAGGCGAACTTGCTCTTCGGCCGCTCCTGGAGCTCGCCGTCGAGATAGATGTCGAGCTTCTCGTTGTAGAACGCGATCAGCCCCGCGACCCGCTGGCTCTCCGGCAGCGGCGTCCGGTACGACCAGGCGAGGTCCTTGACGCCGTTGACCGTCCAGTACTCCGCCGTCCCCTTGTACGGGCAGTTGGTAGCGGTGTCGGTGTGTTCGAGCAGGTCGAGCCGTACATCCGTCTTGGGCAGGTAGTAGCGGGCGGGCAGCCCCGTCTCGAACAGGATGCGGGGGCTGTGCGAGTCGGCCACCGTCACACCGTCGACCTCGACGCGTACGTGCCGCGAGCTCGGCAGGATGTCGACCCTGGTGTACGGGTCGCGCGGGTGGAAGAAGACCTCCTCGTCCTCCTCGAACCAGGCGTCCATGGCGTCCCACTCGAAGCGGATGTGCCCGCGGATGTCGGCCAGCGGAGACTCCGGGTAGGCCAGCCCCGCCTCCGGGGCCTCCGCGCTTCCCGAGGTGACGGTGTAGACGACGCCCTCTCCCCTGCTGGGCGAGTGCTTCGTCGCGCCCGTCTGCTTGAGCGCCGACTCGTCGACGTCCGCGAGCGGGAAGTAGTACGTCGGGTAGTAGGGCGCTTCCCACACCAGGAGGGCGTGGCTGGTGTCGGCCACCGCCCGGCCGCCGAGGTAGGTCCTGACGCGCTTGGCGGAGTGCTCGACACGCACCCGGCCGCGGTTCGTGGCTTCCATGCTCGCGGCAACCCCCGTGGAGTCACCACTATTCCCCACAAATCCGGCTCTACCGGATGCCGAAGGCCGCCAGGGTCGTCCACGTCGCCGCCACGCCCACCAGCGCACCGGCCACCACCTGCGCCCACGTGTGGTGCGCCAGCCGTACCCGGGCCCAGCACACCAGCGCCACCACGGCCGCCCCCACCAGGCCGGTCGGCACGGCGGGCAGGACGTGGGCGAGCACCACCACGGTGCCCGCGCAGACGGCGGCGTGGAAGGAGATCTTCCAGCGCATCGTGACCGGCACGGTGACGGCCAGCGCGACGAGCATCGCGGTCACCGTGGCCACCAGCAGCGTCGGCGCGCCCAGCGCGACGAGGAGCACCAGGGCGACCAGTACGGCGGCGACGGCGGCCAGCAGGGGCCCGGTGCGGCGGGTCCGGTCGACGATGTGGTGGGAGTCCAGCCGCCCCGAGCGGACGCCCAGCGCGATCACCCCGGCGGGCACACCGCCGCACAGCGCCGAGGCCGCCAGGCCCCACGCGGCGCCGCTCCAGCCGTGGGCGATCAGCCCCACGGCCGGTGGCATGGTGATCACCAGCACCTGCGGGGCCAGCAGGTCCGTCACCCGCTTGGCTACCAGATCGACCGTCATGCCAGCAAAGCCTACGCGATCTTGAAAGGGCGGCCATCCATGACTACCCGATCTTGAAAAGACCGGCCCGCCAAAGGGGTCAGCCCTTGCCCGCCGCGTTGACGATCCTGGTGGTCGAGCGGTTGGGGATGGCCTCCAGCTCCCAGCATTCGGCGCCCAGCAGCGCGGCCGCGGCGCATCGGCCGCCCGCGTGCGGGTCGCCCGCGGTGTGCGCCAGCGCGCCGGGCCGCATGGGGGCGAGCAGATCGATGTAGTCCTCCGGGCCGTGCGCCGCCGAGGGCCCGGTCACGATGAACACCCCACTCACGAAGCGGAGCGCGGCCAGCACCTCGGCGCGCTCCGCCGCCGGGTTGAACGGGCGCGTCGGCCCCTTCCACGCGCGCACGCGCGGGTCGTCCTCCACACCGACGACCAGCGGCAGCCCGCGCCCGGCGACGGCACCCAGGTAACGCACGTGTCCGACGTGCAGGATGTCGAAGACTCCGGTCACGAACACTGCCCCCGGGTGATCGTACGGCTGCACCCAGACGGCCTCCAGGCTGCTCACGCAGGCACCCCTCCTAGTCGACTCGTCGATCGCAGCGTACTCGGTCCGCCCGGACGATCGCGCGGGCGGCCATGGGAAAGGGCATTCCTACCTTTTAGCGATAATCTCCCGCACCCCTCTGACGCGTCTCATGACGTCGCCGTAATCGGGGAGGTCGCCGTGGCACCGCCGGACTTTCACCAGTTGGAGCAAGGGGGCGAGGAGCCCGGCAACGATGCTCTCGTCGTACGGTTCCCGGGGACTCCGTCCCAGGTGGCCAGGGCCAGGGGGCTGGTGACGGCGGCGCTCGGGCGTGATCATCCGCTGTACGACGACTGCGTGCTGCTCACCAGCGAGCTGGCCACGAACGCGATCCTGCACTCCCGCTCGGGTGAGGGCGGGTCGTTCACGGTGTCGGTGCTCGCCGCGGGGTCCCTGGTGCGGGTGCTCGTCAGGGACGGGGGTTCGAGCGGGCCGCCGTGCGCGTGCCGTACCGAGACGCAGGCGACCAGCGGACGCGGCCTGCCGTTGATCGAGACGCTCAGCCACCGGTGGGGGTTCGTCCGCGAGAACGGCGCGACGTCGGTGTGGTTCGAGTTGCGGCAGGTGATGATCCCCGCGCAGCGGTCGGCGGAGGCCGTCTGACCTGCGATCATTTGTCAGCCGATATAGATCCCTTCTCCATATCGATATTGGACACCATCTGATCCGATCTGCTGTGCTCCTCTCCTCTGACGGACGAGAGCAAGGACATGGCATGCGACACCCTCGCCGCCTCACGGCCGCACTGCAAGCGACCGCGCTGACGGTCTCCCTCCTGGCGGGCGGCGCCTACGGAGCGGGCACCGCCTCGGCCGCGACCGCACCGTCTCAGGTGGTGAGCGACGGTCAGGCAGCCGCGAAGAAGGAGTTGCGCGCGCTGGAGGCGTCCTACAAGGGCCGCATCGGCGCGTACGCCCTGGACACGGCCACGGGGAAGACGATCGCCTACCGGGCGGGCGAGCGTTTCCCGCTGCTGTCCACCTTCAAGGCGATGGTCTCCGCCGCCGCGCTGCACAAGGCCCGCACCTCCGACCCGGGACTGATGGAGCGGGTCGTCCACTGGACGGCCGACGACCTGAAGCCGAACTCGCCGGTCACCGAGAAGCATGTCAAGGACGGGCTGACCGTCGCCGAGCTGTGCAAGGCGGCGATCACCTACAGCGACAACACCGCCGGCAACATGGTGCTGAAGCAGATCGGCGGACCGGCGGGCCTGACCCGCTACTTCCGTACGCTGAAGGACCCGATCTCCCGCCTGGACCGCTGGGAGACCGAGCTCAACGACTGGACTCCCAAGGACAAGCGGGACACCACCACGCCCGCCTCAGTGGCCCGCGACCTCGGGAAGGTCACGACCGGCGACGCGCTCACCGCCAAGGACCGGGAGACGCTCAACGGCTGGCTGATCGCCAACACGACCGGCGACGCCCGCATCCGCGCCGGCCTGCCCAAGACCTGGACGGTCGGTGACAAGACCGGCACCGGCCCGTCGTACGGAACGGCCAATGACATCGCCATCGCCTGGCCCAAGAAGGGTGCCGCCCCCATCATCCTGGCGATCTACACCAACCGCCCGGCCGCCGATGCCGCCAACGACGAGAAGGTCATCGCCGACACCGCCACCGTCCTCGCCCGCGGTTTGGGCAAGATCTCCTAGCAGGCTAGACGTCGAGGCGGCATAGCCCCTCGGCGAGCGCCTTGGTGGTGAGGCGGGTGCGGCTGTCGCAGCCCAGCTTGGCGAAGATGTGCTCAAGGTGGGTCGTCACGGTGCGGACGCTGAGCACCAGGGCGGCGGCGATCTGCGGGTTGGAGTCGCCGGCGGCCACCCGGGTGAGCACGTCCACCTCCCTGCCGGTCAGCTCGTACGGCAGGGAGCACGGGCGTTCGGCCACCACCGCGCCCTGGAGCGAGCCCTGGAACCCGACGCCGGCCCGCAGCACCCGCACCTCGTGCCAGCGGCCGTCGCGGTCGAGCCACAGACCGCGGCGGCTCAGCTCGCGCGAGTCGATGAAGGCGCGGGCGAGCCCCGCGATGGCCGGTTCGTCCCACAAGGCCGCGGATCTGGCGACGCCGGGGACCTCACGGCGGACGCCCAGCCGGTCGAAGGCGGCCGCGAGAAACCCGGCCGGTAAGCCCACAGGGTCGATCACGCATCGGGTCAGGTCCGTGACATGCGCCAGCATGGGCGCCACGGCCGCGACCAGCGAGCCGGTGAGCTCGGGGAAGGCCTCTCTGGCCGCCAGGTGCAGCAGGCCCGTGTAGCGGCCCTCGGCCAGGAACAGCGGCGCGGTCAGCCCGGCGCGCCACCCGTAAGGGGCGAGATGGCGGCGGAAATAGCGCTCGGTGCCCGGCTCGGGCATCGGCACCGGCGCCCGCGTGGCCATCGCCGTGCGGTAGGCCTCCAGCCCGATGTATTCCTCTGCGGCGTCGCCGTCGATGCGCCGGTGGCCGTCGGAGACGACGCTGTGATGCCGCCCGCTGGCCGGGTCGAACGCGACGAACTCGTAGGCGTCGACCGGGACCACCCGGCGCAGCGCGGCCATCGCACCGCGCGCGCCACCACCCCCGCCGCCCGCCGCCTGGTAGCCGATTTCGGCGAACGCCTGCAGCTGGCGGACGTTCAGGGTGATCTCGGCCACGGTTCTTTATATCAGTGCGTGCGTGCACGCACCGAGGTCTCCGGCCGCAGTGTGTGCACGCACACACTGCGGTTTCCGGCTGCGGCCTGCCATTCCGGAACACCGGCCAAGCGTCGCGGCCGAATTGCCCGCCGATCGCCGCCGTCCAGATTCCTGTACCGAACTGGGCCTTCCTCATTGCGTAAAGGACTCGTAAAGTCCCTTCAAACGCCCTGTCAGGGAGGACACTTGACCGAGCTGAGCGACCGCGACGCGGAGCTGGTGTCGGCCCACGAGCAGGAGCGTCCGGCCCGGCGGTTGACCGGGACGCTGCGGCTCGGCGTATGGATCGTCGGCGGGCTGCTGTCCGCGTACTCACTGGTGGTGGTGTTCAGGCCGGTCGAGGCGCTGGAGCATCGGCTGACGTTCCTGGCGGTGGCGCTGCCGCTGGTGTTCCTCTGCTATCGCTCGGGGATCTCGTCGGCGCTCCGGCGGGTACGCGGCGCGGCACCGCCCGCGCAGCCGTCCGAGGAGGCGCGCCGTGACGTGGTCGATCGGCCCGGGGTGGGTGACTGGCTGCTGGCGGCGGCCGCGCTCGCGGTGCTCGTCTACCCGCTGCTCGACATCGACGCGTTCCGTGACCGGGGCTCGGGCGCGGCGCTGACCGGGCTCGACATCGCGGCCGGCCTGGTGCTGACCGTGCTGCTGCTGGAAGCGGTCCGCCGCACGGTTGGCTGGTCACTCACCATCATCTGCCTAATTTTCCTGGCTTATGCCTATTTCGGAGCATATTTGCCGATTGGGTGGACGATAGGCCATCGCGGCTTCGACCTCGCGCAGATCGTGTCGCAGCTCTACACGGGCACCGAGGGCTTCTTCGGCGTCCCCATGCAGGTCGCGGCCAGCTACATCATCCTTTTCACAATTTATGGCGCCGTGCTGGATTATTCGGGCGCGAGCAAGTTCTTCATCGACCTGAGCTTCGCCGCCTTCCGCAAATCCCGCGCCGCCCCCGGCCGTACGGTCACCACCGCCGGCTTCCTGCTCGGCACCGTCTCCGGCTCCGGCGTGGCCACCACGGTCAGCCTCGGCAGCGTGGCCTGGCCGGTGCTCCGGCGGGCCGGCTACCCCAAGGAGGCGGCGGGCGGCATCCTCGCCTCGGGCGGCATCGGGGCGATCCTCTCCCCGCCCACGCTTGGCGCGGCGGCGTTCATCATCGCCGAGTATCTCAAGGTCAGCTACCTCGAGGTGCTCGTCTACGCGACGATCCCCACGATCCTGTACTACCTGGGCATCTTCCTGGCCATCGAGATCGACTCGCGCCGCTTCGGCACCCACGCCGTCCCGGTGGACGCGCCGAAGGCGGGCCGGCTGCTGCTGCGCTTCGGCTACCACTTCAGCTCGCTGATCCTCATCATCGTGCTGATGGCGCTGGACCGGTCGGCGTTCCAGTCGGTCGTGATCGCCACCGCCATCGCGTTCGCGCTGTCCTTCCTCGATCCTGAGCACCGGATGGGCCCGAAGCGGACCGCGCAGGCGCTGGCCAAGGGCACGCTGGAGGTGCTGCCCGTGACGGCGGTGTGCGCGGCGGCGGGCATCATCGTCGGCGTCATCACCCAGACCGGGCTCGGGCTCAACCTCAGCGCGATCATCGTGGACGTCGCCGCGGGCAACCTCATCCTGACGACGTTCATGTCCGGGGTCGCGGTCATGCTGCTGGGCCTGGCCGTACCGGTGACCGCGAGCTTCATCATCGCGGCGGTGATCATCGCGCCGGCGCTCACCACGCTCGGCGTCACGTCCGCCGAGGCGTACATGTTTGTTTTTTACTACGCGGTGTTGTCCGAGGTGAGCCCGCCGACCGCGCTGTCGGCCGTCGCGGCGGCGGCGATCACCGGCGGCAACACCTACAAGACGATGATGATGACCTGGCGCTACACGCTGCCCGCGTTCCTGGTGCCGTTCGCGTTCGTGCTCACGCCGAACGGCCAGGCGCTGCTCGGGCAGGGACCGATCGGCACGGTGCTGCTGATGACCGCCGTCTCGGCCGTCGCTGTGGCGGCCCTGGCCATGGCGACCGGCGGGGTGACCGGGTGGCCCGAGCGGCTGCTGGCCACCGTGGCGGCCGTGTTGCTGCTGTTCCTCGAACCCGTCCCCATCGTCGCGGGCCTGGCCGTCCTGGCCGTCGCGGCGGCCGTGCACCTCATCAGGAGAAGGAGAGTCCCAGCGTGAAGCGGATCCTTGCGGTACTCGCCGCCACGGCACTGGCCGCCGGGGCGGCGGCCTGCGGCGACGTGAGCGGCTCGGGCCACCGGTTGTCGATCGCGACGGGCGGCACGACCGGCGTCTACTACGTGTACGGCGGGGGCCTGGCCAAGCAGCTGACCGACAACATCGCCAACACCCAGGCCACCGCGTCCGTCACCTCCGCCTCCGTCGAGAACATCAAGCTGCTGGCCACCGGCAAGGCCGACATCGCCTTCTCGCAGAGCGACACGGCCGCCGACGCCGTCAACGGGACCGGGTCCTTCACCGCCAAGCAGCCGATCAAGGCCATCGCCCGCATCTACGACAACTACGCCCACGTCGTCGTCGCCCCCGGCCTCGCCGCGAGCAAGGTCGCCGACCTGAAGGGCAAGCGGGTCTCGATCGGCCCGCCCAACTCCGGCACCCAGGTCCTGGCCAGGCGCCTGCTGGAGGCGGCCGGCCTGAACCCCGACTCCGACATCTCCAAGCAGCAACTGTCCATCAACGAGTCGGTCCAGGCCGTCAAGGACGGCACGATCGACGCGTTCGTCTGGGTCGGCGGGCTGCCCACGGGCGGCATCGTGGACCTGGCCACCAGCAAGCCGGACATGAAGCTGCTCGACACCGCCGACCTGCTCGCGCCGATGCAGGCCAAGTACGGCAAGGAGTACATCGGGCTCGACATCGACATGTCCCTCTACAAGCTGCCGGGCACCGTCAAGACGGTCGGGGTGGCCAATGTCCTGCTCGTGCCCGACAAGATGGACGAACAGCTCGCGTACGACATCACCAAGACGCTGTTCGAGAAGAAGGCCCAGCTCGCGGCCGTTCACCCCGAGGCGGCCAAGCTCGATGTCAAGATCGGCCAGCAGGTGGAGCCGGTCGCGCTGCACCCGGGCGCGGCCCGCTACTACAAGGAGAAGGGCTGATCCGCCTCGCCCTCGCGCTGGTGATTTTGCTGACGGCCGGTGCCTCCGGCGCGGGACGCCCGGCCGTGGACGGGCTGCTCCTGCCGCCGTCCGGCGTGTTCGCGATCGGCTACATCCATTCGATCTACCACGCCCCGTCGGCGGAGGTGTTCACCGTCCAAGGGCGCCGTTTCACCATGCGGGCCGTGGTCTCGACCAGCGGCGGCGTGCTCGACTACTACGCGCTGGAGGGCGAACGCGGCCACGCGGCGGGCCTCTGGACGCTCCGCCTGGCCGTCCCCGCGACCTACGACGAGCTGCCGCTGATCGCCACCCCGATCGGACGCAGGACGCTGATCGCGGGCGGCCGCTGCCTGCCCCTCTACCCCGCCTCGGGAGCCGCGCAGGTACGGCTGACGGTGCGGCTCGCGCTCGACGGCCGGGGCGGCCCCTGCCCCCGCGCCTACAGCCAGTCCTTCTTCTTGAAGATCGCGTACAGCGCCACCGAGGCCACGACCACCAGCGCCGACGCCACCCAGACGCCCCAGGGCTGACCCGAACCCGGGTAGGGCACGTTCATGCCGTAGAAGCCGGTGATCGCGGTCGGCACCGCGATGATCGCCGCCCAGCTGGTGACCCGCTTCATGATCTCGTTCAGCCGGAAACCCTGCTGGGCCAGGCGGGTCTCCCGCATGTTGGCCAGCAGATCGCGCAGCGACTCGGTCCACTCCGTGACACGTACCACGTGGTCGTAGACGTCCTCGTAGTAGGGGGCCATGACCGGGTCGGCGACCAGCTCCTGGTCGCGGCGGAGCAGGGTGCCGATGACCTCGCGCATCGGCATGGTGATCTTGCGGAAGCCGGCCATGTTCTTGCGCAGGTCGTACATGGTCCGCTGCAGCTGCCTGCCGTCGATCGGCGCCTCCTCGAACAGCAGCTCCTCCAGGTTCTCCACTCTGGAGTCGAATTCCTGGACGAGGTCGAACTGCCCGTCGACCACGTAGTCCAGCAGGCCGTGCAGCAGGAACGCCACCCCGTGGCCGGCCAGCCGCTTGTCGGCGTCCCAGCGCTTGACCACCTCGCCGATGTCGAAGTGGTCGCTCTCGCGGACGGTGACCAGCGCGTTCTTCGTCACGAAGGCGTTGACCTCGACCGGATCGAGCCGCCCGTCGTCGAAGTGCACCCCGTAGACGGTGATGAACAGGTGGTTCTGGTAGATGTCCACCTTGGGGCGTTGGTGGTCGGACAGCACGTCCTCGACGGCGAGCTCGTGCAGGCCGAGCTCCTCGCCGACCACGGCGAGGTCCTCCGGCGTCGGCGCGCACAGGTCGAACCAGACGGTGTTGGCCTCGTCGCCCACATAGTCCGAGACTTCCTCGACCGGGAAGCCCTCTTTCTCCAGGACACCGTTTCGATAAAGGCGGGTATGCACTAGACGAGTTTGGCAAAGCGAATCGCGTTCCGCACGGCCGCTCCCCCCGGATCGTTGTTGAAGTAGACGTAGACGTCGGGCCAACCGGCTTCCTTGACCCGCCCGGCCCAGGTCTTCAGCGCCGTGTCCCCGTACGACGGCCAAGGGGTGGCCCGCCCTTCGTGCAGCCGCACGTATCCCCAGCCGGCGGTGCGCCACAACGGGCTCACCGGCCTGCCGAGCCGGTCGGCCCAGCACAGGGCGGCGTCACGGGCCGCCAGGATCTCGCGGACCTCGTCCGTCCACCACGACGGGTGCCTGGGCTCGACCGCGACGCGCACGTGCTTCGGGAAGCAGTCCAGGCAGCGGGCGAGCCGGTCCGGATCGGCCTTCAGGGTCGGCGGGAGCTGCAGGAGGATCGGGCCGAGCTTGTCCTTGAGCGCCGAGGCGGCGTTCATCAGCCGCTCCACCGGCTCCTCCGGATCGGCCAGCCGCTTGATGTGGGTGAGGAACCTGCTGGCCTTGACGGCCATCACGAACCCGTCGGGTGTGCGGTCCCGCCAGCCGGCGAAGGACTCGGGTGAGGGCAGGCGGTAGAAGGCGTTGTTGCTCTCGACGGTGGGGAACGTCTCGCCGTACGTCTCCAGCCAGAGGCGCTGCGGGACCTCCTGCGGATAGAGGATGCCGCGCCAGTCTTTGTACTGCCACCCGGACGTGCCCACCAGCGTCGCCATACCCCGGCGCCTACCCGGCGGAAGGCACCCTATCCACGGTCGATCGACTTCGGCGCCGGCCAGCGGAATGCGCACCGAATCCATGCTCAGTCGACCTCGGCGCTGCCGTCCACCCGCAGCTTGCGCCGGGCCCGCTCGTAGAACGTGGTCCCCATGCGCACCACGTTGGCCGCGGCCGGCATGGCGGCCACCGTGACACGGTCACCGGGGCACAGATGCCCCAGCACCGCCCCGTCCACCTCCACCGCCAGCCGCCCGCTCGTGGGCAGCAGCTCCAGCGTCACCTCCTCGTCGGCGGGCAGGACCAGCGCCCGGTTGAACGATGAGTGGGCGGCGGCGGGCACGACCAGCAGCGCCGCCACCCGCGGCGACACGATCGGGCCGCCCGCGGCGAAGCTGTAGGCGGTGGACCCGGTGGTCGTGGCCACGATCACGGCGTCGGCCGCGTAGCGCACGAACGGATCGTCACCCGGCATGACGGAGACGGCGGCCATGCCGTCGCCCGGGATGCGCACCAGAGCGATGTCGTTGAACGCGATCAGCTCCTCGGCCCCGTCGAGCTTGGTCCGCACGGCCATGCGCGGCTCGATCGTGTAGCGGTGCCCGTCGATGGCGGACAGCGTGGCGGGCAACTCCGCGATGTCGATCTCGGCCAGGAACCCCAGCCGTCCCAGGTTCACCCCCAGCACCGGCGTCTTCCGCCCGGCGATGAGCCGCATGGTGCGCAGCATCGTCCCGTCACCGCCGAGGCTCACCAGCAGGTCGGCCCGCTCGGTCAGCAGGTCGACGTCGACCGGCACGGCGCTGCAGTCGATGCGGCCGACCTCCTCCGGGAGCCCCATGACGGTGACACCCCTGGCGGCGGCCCAGCTCAAAATGGTGTCGATCGCCTCTTTGGAGTCGCGCCGTGGATGCAAGACCAGCCCGACCGTCCCGACCATACCCATGTGGCCAGCTTAGGGGCCCGGTCACAGGGCCCGACGTCCGCCGCCCGCCCGTCCGGTGTGCCGCCGTTCAGACGATGTTGAGCTCCGGTCTGGCCCCGGCCAGGGCGAAGCGACTCGCGTCGAAGCCGCTGACGTCCACGAACGGCGTCCGGTCCAGGTAGAGGTCGCGGACCACCTCGCCGACGGCCGGGCTCATCAGGAAGCCGTGGCCGGAGAAACCGGTGGCGTAGATGAACCTGTCGACGTCCGGGGCGGTCCCGATGAGCGCGTTGTGGTCCGGCGTCACCTCGTACAGGCCGGCCCATCCGGTGGCGATGCCGGTCTCCAGCAGGGCCGGGGCACGGCGGGCCATGGCCTCGCCCAGCCTCGGCAGCCAGGCGTCGGACCGGTCGAACTTGAACCCCGGCGTCTCGTCGGGATCGGACATGCCCAGCAGCAGGCCGGGACCTTCGCGGTGGAAGTAGAACGTGGTGCCGAAGTCGATGGTGAACGTCGTGGGCGGCAGAGCGGGGATCGGCTCGGTGATCAGGATCTGCCTGCGCAGCGGGCTCACCGGCAGGTCGACGCCCACCCAGTCGCCTATGGGACGTGACCAGGCGCCGGCCGCGCAGATCACGGTGTCGGTCTCGATGCGGCCGCCCTCGGTCTGGACGGCGACGATGCGGCCGTCCACCGTCTCGATGCCGGTCGCGGCGCAGTTGGGCAGCAGCCGCGCGCCGAGCCGGCGGGCCGCGCCCGCGTAGCCGAGCACCACGGACTCGGGCGTGCAGTGGCCGTCGGTGGGCGAGTAGGCGGCGGCGAGCAGGCCGTCGGTGTCGATCAGCGGCGACAGCTCCGCGGCCTCGCGCACCGAGATCATCCTGCTGGGCACGCCGAGGTCGTTCTGGATCGCGACGTTCTTCTCGAACTCCGCCACGGACTCGGGCGAGTCGAGCAGGAACAGGTAGCCCACCTTGTGCAGGTCGATCTCCTGCCCGAAGCGGGCGGCGAAGGTGTCGAAGGTCTCCAGGCTGCGTACGGCGAGCTGGACGTTGACCCGGTCGGAGAACTGCGCCCGCACTCCCCCGGCGGCCTTCGAGGTCGAACCCGAGCCCAGCGGCCCCTTGTCGATGAGGACCACGTCGCTGACCCCGGCCGCGGCCAGCGCGTAGGCCGAGCTGACGCCCATGGCGCCACCCCCGATGACGACCGCTGAGGCCCGCGCGGGCAGCCGGCGTCCGGTTTCGCTCACGGCCACCTCCTTCCCCACTCACTCATGTTTGCGCAGACATCATCGCTCACGCCTCTCGGCGGTCGCTGTCCACACGGGTCCAGGATCGCCGAATGTCCGGATCCGGAGGAAGCGGTCGAGCACGGCCATCTGTGGGCGTAGCCGAAGAGGTTCTTACGCATGTTGATTCGTGAGCGAGGCGGACAGGAAGTCCGCATGCTCGATTCGCGACTGCCGAAGATCGGATTCATTGGCGTGGGCCGGATGGGTCTGCCCATGTGCGCCAATCTGGCCCGCGCGGGACACCACAGACCCGCGAGGGCGGAAATATACGACCGGCAGACGTTATCCGTACCCGAGCGGGGGCATTCGGGGGCCATGCCCGAGCAACCAGACAGCACGCCACCTGCCCAGAACCAGCCCTATCCCGGACATACCGGGGAGATGGCCCCCGAGCCGCGCGATGAGATGCGCGACTACACCGGCACTGAGCTGCTGAAAGGCAAGCGCGCGCTGATCACCGGTGGCGACTCGGGCATCGGCCGCGCGGTGGCCGTCGCCTTCGCGAAGGAGGGGGCCGACGTCGCCATCGCCTACCTGAGTGAGCACGAGGACGCCGCCCACACCAGGAAGCTGGTGGAGGAGACGGGGCAGCGCTGCGTGCTGCTCCCCGGCAATCTGGCCGAGCGCGAACACTGCGCGTCCGTCGTCGCGCAGACGGTGACCGAGCTGGGCGGGCTGGACATCGTGGTCAACAACGTGGCCTACCAGGCGCCGGTCGACTCGCTGGAGGAGCTCACCGAGGAGCAGTGGGAGCACACCTTCGCGGTCAACATCCACAGCTACTACCACGTCACCAAGGCGGCGCTACCCCACCTCCGCAGCGGCTCCGCGATCATCAACACCTCGTCGATCAACGGTCTGCGCGGCAACAAGTCGCTCATCGACTACGCCACGACCAAGGGCGCGATCAACGCCTTCACCTACTCGATGGCGCAGAGCCTCGTCGATCGGGGCATCCGGATCAATGCCGTGGCGCCGGGCCCCGTCTGGACCCCGCTGATCCCCGCGACGATGCCGAAGGAGAAGGTCGAGCAGTTCGGCAAGCAGGTACCGATGAAGCGGGCCGCCGATCCGGACGAGATCGCGCCCTCGTACGTCTTCTTCGCGGCCGAACGGCTGTCGTCGTACTACACCGGCGAGATCCTGGCCCCGATCGGCGGCGAGACGCTCCCCGGTTGAGACACGTGGCCCCTGGTCAGATGGCCGCCGACGTAAGCCTCCCTGATGCCTCGGCCGCCGCGCCCCGGTCAGGCCCGGTCGAGCCGCTGGAACAGGCCGTACACGAACCGGGCCCGGTAGTCCGTGCCCTCATGGGCGAAGTCGACCACCCAATGCTGCGGCGCCGAGCCCTCGCCCTGGGCGGCCCCCGGAAAACTCGTCACGACGTCGCCGACGACGCACCCCCACGGGACCAGGTCCACGAAGGCCAGCGCCTTGTCGCCGTGGGGACGGACGAACCACTGGTTCCATATCGCGCCGTCAGGCCCGATCAGCGCCTCGAACTCCAGGTCCGGCCAGGACGGCAGCGCCCACCGAGCCACCCGGCAGGTCAGGCTCCCGACCGGGGTCGTGCCCTCGTACGACGGCGGACCGAGCATCGTCCGCAACGCGCCCAGGCCCTTCCTGCTACGGACGGAGTGGGCCATCCTCGTCCATTGCGTGTGCGCGGCGCGAAGCTCGGCCCGGGACGCGCCCATGTCCATGAGCGCGTCCTCCACCCGTTCGGCGTTGAGATCACGCATCCGATGCATCAAGGTCAGCTCGAACTGACGAACCCCGAATCCCATGGCCGCCAGCCTGCCAGGCTCGACGGCCGAGGGCGGGGCTCATTTCCCGATGTCCTCATTCCACAGCTCGGGGTTGGCGGCGATGAAGGCGGTCATGAGGTCGACGCATTCCTGGGAGTCGAGCACCACCACCTCCACGCCGTGCCGGGCGAGCCATTCGTGCTGGCCCATGAAGGTCCGGCACTCCCCCACGACGAGCCGCGGGATGCCGAACTGGCGGATCAGGCCACTGCAGTACCAGCAGGGCGACAGCGTGGTCACCATGGTCGTGCCCCGGTAGGTGGGCTGCCGCCCGGCGTCGCGGAACGCGGCGGTCTCGCCGTGCACCGACGGGTCGCCGTCCTGGACCCTGCGGTTGCGGCCCCGGCCGAGCAGCGTGCCGTCCGCCGCGAACAGCGCCGCCCCCACCGGTACGCCGCCCTCGGCGAATCCCTTCCTTGCCTCTTCGAGCGCTACTTCCAGCATGTTCTGCCTATCCCCACAGGCGGGTAATGGCCACCGTGATTTCCTGACGCAACCCTGACCCGGACGTCGACAGGCGCTGCCGAACGCCTTCCTAGGCTGTGGCGCATGCGACTGCCGAGGATGACGATCATGCTGGGAGCGGTCGCCGTCGCCGCCGCTTCCTGCGGTTCGCCCCCCGCTCCCATGGTTGCGGACCACGCCGCCGCGCCACTACCGAAGCAGCTGAAGCCGCTGAAGCCGCGACCGCACCGGCACGCGCCGGTAGCCGCACGCGTGACCGACGTCTACGCCCACGACCGGCCGGGGATGCTGAGCCCGCGGGTGGAGAAGATGACCCCTCGCGTGTACGTCCCCAACAGCGAGTCGGACACGGTGGACGTCATCGATCCGCGGACCTACCGGGTCGTGCGCCGCTTCCGGGTCGGCGCCCTGCCGCAGCACGTCGTGCCCTCCTGGGACCTGAAGACGCTGTGGATCAACGAGAATCAGGGCAACCGGCTCGTCCCCATCAACCCGGTCACGGGCCGCCCCGGCAAGCCGGTGCCCGTGGACGATCCGTACAACCTGTACTTCACCCCCGACGGCTCGTACGCGCTGGTCATGGCCGAACGCAACAACCGCCTCGACTTCCGCGACCCGCACACGATGCGCCTGATCCGTTCCCTCGACATGCCCTGCAGGGGCATCAACCACGGCGACTTCACCGCCGACGGATCGGCCTTCCTGGCCAGCTGCGAGTTCTCCGGCCAGATCGTCGCCATCGACTGGGAGCGCCCCCGTGTGAAGAAGGTGATCGGTGTGGGGTCGGCGAACATGCCGCAGGACGTCAAGCTGTCCTCCGACGGCCGGCTCTTCTACGTCGCCGACATGATGGCGGGCGGTGTGTGGATCATCAACGCCACCACGTTCCGGCGGGTGGGCTTCCTGCGCACCGGCGCGGGGGCGCACGGCCTGTACGTCAGCAGGGACTCGCGGCGGCTCTACGTCTCCAACAGGGGCGAGGGGACGGTCTCCGTCGTCTCGTTCGCCACCCGTGAGGTGGTCGAACGGTGGCGGATCCCAGGCGGCGGCTCGCCCGACATGGGCGGGGTGTCGGCGGACGGCAAGCAGCTCTGGCTGTCCGGAAGGTACGACGGCGTCGTCTACGTCCTGTCCACCAGGACCGGAAAGCTGCTCCACAAGATCAAGGTCGGCCGGGGCCCGCACGGGCTGTGCATCTACCCCCAGCCCGGACGCCACTCCCTCGGCCACACCGGCGTGTTCCGATGATCGGCCCCGGCGCAGGAAGATCTATAGGCGTTGCCGCGCGTCCGCACGGCCGCCCGCGCGATGATGCCGCATGACGAACAAGCAGGTCAGGACCCCTTTTCTGGTCGAAGTAGGGCGCAACGGGCGGCTCGTCATGGCCGCCCGAGCGCTGCGAACGTTCGGCTACGGATGTACCAGCGTGCTCCTGGCCGAACTGCTCGCCCAGGACGGCGCCGAACCCTGGCAGACCGGCCTGCTCCTGACCGTGGCCGCCGCCGGCTCGGTGCTGGCCAGCCTGGTGCTCGGCCTGTTCGCCGACCGCTGGGGACGCCGGCGCACGCTGATCGCCTGCGGCTGCCTGATGGCCGTCGCCGGTCTGGCGTTCGCGGTCAGTGAGTCCTATCCCGTCCTGCTCGCCGCCGCCTTCATCGGCACGATCTCGCCGTCCACCAACGACAACACCCCGTTCTCCGGGGTGGAGCAGTCCATCCTCGCCCAGACCTGCGCCCCGGTCCGGCACACCCTCGTCTTCACCTGCTACAACGTCACCGCCATGGCGGCCGGCGCCCTGGGCGGGCTGGCCGCCGCCGCGCTGTCGTTCCAGCCGTGGGTGTCGGCCGCCGACGCCGCCTTCGCGGTGTACGCGCTGCTCGCGGGCGGCACCGTACTGCTGTTCTGGCACCTCACACCGGACGCCGAGGCCGCGTCTATTGAGAAGTGCCAGACCGGGCCCCGGCTACGAGTGCCCGGACCGGTCCGCCGCCTGGCCGCGCTGTTCGCCCTCGACGCCTTCTCCGGCGGGATGGCCGTCCAGGCCGTCCTGGCCTGGTGGTTCGCCCACCGCTACGGGGCCACCACCGCGCAGCTCGGCCTGGTGTGCTTCGCCGCCAACCTGCTCCCGGCCCTCGCCCAGCTCACCGCGCCCCTGCTGGCCGCCCGGCGCGGGCTGCTGACCGCCATGCTGCTCCCCCACCTGGCCGCCAACCTGCTGCTGGCCGGCATCCCGTTCGCCCCGACCCTGGGTGGCGCGGTCGCGCTGCTGCTGCTCCGCCAGACGGTCTCCAAGATCGACGTACCGGCCAGGCAGGCCTTCACCGCCGCCGTCGTACCCCCTGCCTATCGGACGACCGCGGCCAGCATGACCAGCCTGGCGCGGAGCATCGCCGTGTCCGTCAGCCCGCTCGCCGCCACGGCCCTGCTCACGGGCACCCTGGTGGCGCTGGGCGCGCCCCTCATCGTCGGCGCCGTGCTGGGCATCGGCTATGACATCACGCTTTGGTGCGCGTACCGGACCGATCCCGCGGCGGAGGCCCTCTGAGCGCTCATCCGTCCTTCGTCGGCGTACGGGTGCCGCCCATCTCGGCCATCCCCCGGACGAGGAGCAGGCATGGCGGTATCACCAGCACCAACCCAGCAGCGCCCAAGAGGACGGCGTGGTCGCCCATGAGGTTCGTCAGCGGCCCGGTCAGCGCCTGGCCGAAGGGCATGAGGCCGAACGTGCTGAGCCACGCCAGCGAGGTGATCCGCCCGATCAGCTGGTCGGGCACCTCCCGGTACATCGCGACGTCCCAGGTGAGGGCGTACGTCTCGACACCGAAGCCGGCCACGAGGTAGCAGAAGAAGAGCACCCAGGCGGAGGGGGCGAAGAGGAGCGCCAGCGGGACCAGCGCGTACAGGGACATCGACCACATGGCCACGACGCCCGGCCGCCGCGGTTCCCAGGCCATCATCGTGACGCTGCTGATCAGACCGCCGGCACCGTAGAAGGCGAGCGCCGTGCCGTACGCCGCGTACGACCCGAAGGTCTCCCGGCTCATCAGCGGCAGGAGCACCTGGCTCGGGGCGATCACGAACATCAGGCTGACGGGCGAGAACAGGAGCAGGGCCGACAACCACGGCCGGCGCCCCGCCTCGGCGAACCCCAGCAGCGCCTCACCCAGCAGCGAGCGGCGTGGCACCGGCGTCCACGGTGGTTCCGGCACCCGGCGGAACACGGCCGCCCCGCCCGCGAAGACGACCCCGGCCAGCACGAACGGGAGCGCCTCGCCACCGCTCGCCAGTTGGGTGCCGACCACGGGCCCGGCGATGACGCCCAGGCGCGTACAGATGTTGACGAGGGCGCGGCCGGACACGCGCTGGTCTTCCGTCAGCGTGCCCGCCAGCATCGCGTTGAAGGCGGGCCGGATGAACGACTCCGCCGCGCCGACGGCGAAGAGAACGGCGGCCAGTAACCAGGCGGACAGACGCTGGCCGAGGACGAAGACCGGGACGAGCGCCGCGACGGCGTCCACGGCGAGCATGATCATCAGAATCCGCCGCCGGGGGAGGCGATCGGACCAGACGCCGCCCACCAGGAGCAGGCACAATGACGCGATGCCCTTGGCGGCGAGCACGGAGCCGACCGCGGACGCGTCACCCCCGGCATTGAGCACGGAGACGGTGACGGCGATCGCCAGAACCTGCTCGCCCAGCACGAAGCCGAGCTGCGCCGAGGCGAGCAGCCGGAAGGCGGGATTCCGCAGGACCGCGAGGTTGATGTTCGGCCGACGAGGGGCTTGCGCGGGTGTCATAGGCGGGCTTGACGAGGGTCTCGTGCGCGCGTCATCGGCGGGATCAGGCGAGGGTCTCGTGCGCGCGTCATAGGCGGGCTCAGGCGAGGGTCTCGTGCGGGCGTCATCGGCGGGCTTATCGCTTGCGCGCCACCCCGCACAACGCGTCCACCCGCTCCGTGGAGTCCTGGAACGGGTCGGGGTCGGGACGCCACTGCGGCAACGACACCACGCCGGGCGCCACGAGGTCCATGCCGTCGAAGAAGGCGGTGATCTGCCCTTCGTCGCGCAGGTTGTAGGGCACGCCGCCGCCCTCGTTGTAGTTCTCCTGGGCCTGGTCCAACGCCTGGCCGGTGACGAGGTTGACGCCGTCCCACAACGCCAGGTAGCTGCCGGGGGCCAGGCGCTCCATCAGCCTCGTCACGATCTCCGTCGGTCCCTCGTCGTCACGTACATAGCCCATGATGCCCATCAGCATGAGCGCGACCGGCCGGCTGAAGTCCAGGGTCCTGGAGGCACCAGCCAAGATCGCGTCCGGGTCGCGTAAGTCCGCTTCGATGTAGTCGGTGGCGCCTTCGCGAGTGCCCACGAGCAGGGCCTGGGCGTGCACCAGCACGAGCGGATCGTTGTCCACATAAACCACGCGGCTGGTCGGGTCGGCCTGCTGGGCGAGTTCGTGGGTGTTATCCACGGTGGGCAGCCCGGTGCCGATATCGAGAAACTGACGTATCCCCTGCTCCTGGACCAGATAGCGGACGATGCGGGCCAGCAGATGCCGAGACAGTTGAGCGATCCTCACGATTTCCGGGAACTCTTTGCTGAACGCATCACCGGCCTGGCGGTCGACCGGATAGTGGTCCTTGCCGCCGAGCCAATAGTTCCACATCCGCGCAGCGTGCGGGACAGATGTGTCGATATGCCGGTGAATCGGCGAGCCCCCTACAGGCGATTCGTCCGTCACGAAACCCTCCTCTAATGTCGCCTCCGTGGTTACTGAAACCTAGTGGCCGCGCTTTACCCGCGCTATACCGCGAAGGACGATAAAGTTGGATATTTCCGCATGAAGTGGCGGGGCAGTTCCCCAAGTCCGGGCGAGGTCGGCCACCCTCAGCGATGATGGAACCGAACAAGTGCACGGTGAAGAAGGAGCAGCCGGATGGGACCGACAGGAAATATGGTGTCTCAGCTGTCTCATGTGACAAGATGATGACGATCGCGGCGTGGCGATTTGCCGAATTGGGAGCATAAATGCCGACTCCTCGGGGCAGTGGCGACTCGACGGAAATCTCAGGCGACGCAGGGCAGCGTTCCGGGCCGACGGCCTTGCGGATGCTGGTCGGCGTACGTCTGCGGCGGCTGCGCGAGTCCCGCGGAATCACCCGCAGTGAGGCGGGGTCCGCCATCGGCTGCCCAGCGTCCAAGATCACCAACTTGGAAGGCGGACGGATCGGTCTCCCGCTCGGCGATGTGGCCGACCTGCTCAGCCTCTACGGCGTCGACGAGGACGAACGCCAGATCGTGCTGGCGCTGGCCGTACAGGCCAATGCTCCTGGCCGGTGGCAGGACTACCGAGACGTGATTCCCGACGAGTTCGAGGCGTTTCTCGGGCTGGAGCAGGACGCCACGATCATCCGCACCTACGAGGACCAGCACGTCCCGGCCCTGCTCCAGACCAAGGACTATGCCCGAGCCGTCATCGCGCAGAGCCACGAAGGCGGCGACGCCGAGCTGATCGAGCGCCGGGTCGCCCTGCGGATGCACCGCCAGCGACTTCTGCTGCCACCCACGCCCCGTACGTTATGGGTCGTCATGGATGAGTCGGTGCTGCGCCGTCAGGTCGGCGACAGCGTGACGATGCGCGCCCAGATGGAGCATCTCCACGAGATGGTCAAGCTGCCGCACGTCACCCTCCAGGTGCTGCCCTTCGTGCACGGCAAGGGGGTGGAACCCTTCACCGTCCTGCGCTTCGCCGAGGCGGACCTGCCTGACGTGGTCCATCTGGAACAGACCGCCGACACCCAGTACCTCACCAGGGACGCCGACGTCCGGCCGTACCGCCATCTGCTGAACCAGCTGAGCGTCTACGCGCAGCCGGCCGGAGCGACCCCGGAGATCCTCCAGCAGATCATCGGCACACTGTGGTCGGCGTCGTAGCCCCCGGAGAGCCTCAGCACGCTGTGGTCGGCGCCGTAACCGCGCGCGGCGGTCAGGGCTGACGCGGTCTACGCGCCTTGATACGGCGGGCCGGGGACGCAGCGTCAAGCCCGGCTTCGCGTGGTCGCCATTCCTTCTCCGGCCGGAGTACGGGGCGGGTGTGACACCATCGACCTTCGCGTGCGCGTTCGCCCGGCCGGAGTGCGCGGCGGGTGTGACACGATCGACCTGACACCGGGCAGGCCAGGGCGTCGTGGTGGAAGCTGAGTGAGGGACATGAACCGGGCACCAGGCATGGTGGATGTGGCACGCGAAGCCGGCGTGTCGCACGTCACCGTGTCCCGTGTCCTGAACGATCACCCGTCGGTCCGGCCGGAGACCCGGGCCCGGGTCGAGGCCGCCATCGAGAAGCTCGGCTATCGCCGTAACAGTGTGGCCCGCGCGCTCAAGAGCCGCCGGTCCTCGACGATCGGCGTGGTCCTCGCCGGGGCCGAGCTGTACGAGCTGCCCCGCGTCCTGCGTGGCGTACAGGCCGCGGCGCAGCGGGCCGGATACTGGCTCAACCTGGCCGCCTGGCAGGGCGGCACCACCAAGGACCTGACCGAGACGCTGCAGCGGCTCACCGACCAGGCGGTGGAGGCCATCGCGGTCATCGCCGACCGGCCCATGGTGATGGACGCCCTGGCCGACATCGTCACCGGCGTGCCCATGTCGGTGATCATGTCCGGCAACGTGCCCAACCCGGATGTCGGCTTCGTCGAGCTCGACCAGGAGCTCGGCGCGCGGCTCGCCGTACGCCACCTGCTGGAGCTCGGGCATCGCCGCATCGTTCATCTGACCGGCGCGCTGCGCACCTTCGACGCCCGCGAACGCGTCGAGGGCTGGCGGGCCGCGCTGGCCGAGACGCCGGACGCGCACGGCGAGCTGCTCGAGGGCGACTTCACCGGCAACAGCGGCTACCGGCTGGCCCACTACCTCGTCACCCGCAGTACGGGCGAGCTACCGACGGCGATCTTCGCCGGCAACGACCAGGTGGCCATGGGGGTGCTGGCCGCCTTCGCCGAACTCGGCGTCAAGGTGCCCGACGACATCTCGCTCGTCGGATTCGACGACATCGCCGGCGCGGCGTACCTGGTGCCCGCGCTCACCACGGTCCGCCAGGATTTCGTCGGTCTCGGCGAGCGGTCCATCCAGCAGGTGCTGCGCATGATGAAGGGCGAGCCGGCCTCCTCCGAGCGGATCGCCCCCGAGCTGGTGGTCCGGCGCAGCACAGCGCCGCCCCGGCCGCCGCGCTGACTAACCCGTCGTCCGGGGCACGCTGGTCTGCTCGGCGTGGGGCTGGTAGTCGAACCAGTGGGCGTACGCCCGTCCGCTGGCGGAGCGGCCGTTGCTGGTCGCGTACAGGCCGAGGTACACCCCGACGAACCCGCCCGCCCGCTCGGTGCTCAAGCAGGATCGCTCGACGTCGCCCAGGCTGATCCACTGCCCGGTGTCAGGTTCCCTGAGGCGAAAGGCGTAGCGGGCCTCGTCTCCCTCGACCGCCAGCACCACGTCGCCCGTCGCCAACGGTAGGGACGCCAGGCGGGTGCTCGTACCGGCCTGGCGTACGGTCAGCACCACCTGAGACCGCCCGCCATCGTCCACGGTGAGGGCGAGTGTGGCGTGGTGGTCCTGGTTCTGGAAGACGGCGAGTCCGGCCTCTTCCGCCGGATGCGCCGCGGAGAAGCTGATGTGTGTCCGCGCGTCGAAGCGGACATGCTGCTGGCGCCGCCCCAGGAAGGTGGGCACGCCGGTGGAGGCGAGCGACTCGGCGGCGAGGACGAGGCCGAGACCGCCCCCGTCGGCCGAGGGTCTGACGCGGTCGTCGACGGGTCCCCGGAGGCTGTTCCACTCCAAGCCCAGCACCGGCGCGTCGAAACGCACCCGGCCCGCCACCACAGCGGCACAATCGCCCAGCCCGGCAGAAGCGCCATCGCCCGATCCCGCAGAGGCACCATCGCCCAGCCCTGCGGTGGCGATCGACGGCAGCCGTTCCGACAGCCGCACGCCCCCCGCCTCCGGCGCGAAGACCGGCCCATGAGCACCCCAGGCGACGGGCACCAGGAACACCTCGCGGCCCAGCGTGTGCGTCCCCTCGATCGGCCGGACCCCGAGCGCCACGGCCCAGGTCTCGCCGTCGGGGGTGTCCACCAGGTCGACGTGGCCGACGTTCTGGACGGGCTCGGCCGAGCCGCGGTGCCGGTGGGTCAGCAACGGGCTGCGCGGATCGGTGACGTACGGGCCGGTGATGGCACTCGAGCGGGCCGCGGTGACGCTGTGGTTGCTCTCGGTCCCGCCTTCGGCGGCGATCAGGTAGTACACGCCGTCACGCTTGTACAGGTGGGGTGCCTCCACCCACGCCCCGCGTACCGCGCCGTGCCACAGCACGTGGGTCGGGCCGACGAGCTTGAGCCGGTCGAGGTCGAGCTCGCGCATCCACAGCTCGCCGGGGCCGCCGCCGGTCGGCTGGCGGGCGTCCCGGCAGGCGGTGAACCAGCACCGGCCGTCGTCGTCGAAGAACAGCGACGGATCGATGCCCTCGGCCTCCAGCGGCACCGGGTCCGACCACGGCCCGGCCGGGTCGTCGGCGGTGACGACGAAGGTGACGCTGCCCTGCCGGTTTCTGGCCAGGGTGGAGACCACGTAGAAGGTGCCGTCGTGGTGGCGGATGGTCGGCGCCCAGATCCCGTCGGAGACGTCCAGGCCCTCCAGCGACAGCGGGCTCGGCCGGTCGAGCACGTGCGTGAGCTGCCGCCAGCTCACCAGGTCCCGGCTGTGGAACAGGGGAATGCCCGGGAAGTAGGCGAATGATGAGGTGACCAGGTAGAAGTCCTCACCGGCCCGGCAGATCGACGGGTCCGGATAGCAGCCGGGCAGAACCGGGTTGCGGAAGGTGGGCACGGGGGTGGACTCCGAAGCTGTGTCGGCTCTGTTACGAGCAGGGGGCTTGACAGGATGACAACGTTAACATCAGGTTAGTTCCCAACGCACGACCCGGCATTCCGCCGTGGTGCACCACCCGTCCGAGGAGACCGTGATGACCCCACCGACCCCCCGACCGCGCCGTCGCTGGACGATGGCCGCCGCGCTCGCGGTCGCCCTGACGGCGACCGTGGCCGCCTGCTCGTCCGGCGACACGCCCTCCTCGGGCACCTCGGGCACCGAGGCCGCCAAGGGCCCGGTCACGCTCCAGGTCTGGACCTGGAACCTCAAGGGCAACGATCCGCGGGCCAAGGCGATCATCGACAAGTACCACCAGGAGAACCCGAACGTCACCGTCAAGCTGTCAGAGGTAGGCGGAACCGCCGACACCGCCTCCAAGCTGCTGGCCGCCGACCAGGCCGGCGACACCCCCGACGTGGTGCAGGTGGAGTACCGCGGCCTGCCCGCCCTGGTGGTGGCCGGGGCCGTCAAGGACGTCACCGCCGACGTGGCCGGCGTCAAGTCCGGCATCGAGCCCAACATCTGGGCCCTGACCACCTTCAACAACCAGGTCTACGGCGTGCCCCAGGACATCGGGCCGATGATGTTCACCTACCGCAAGGACCTGTTCGACAAGTACGGCGCCAAGGTCCCCACCACCTGGGCCGAGTACGCCAAGGCGGCCGAGCAGATCCACAAGAAGAACCCCGAGGCCTACATCGCCAGCTTCTCCGCCGCCCAGCTGGAGTTCTTCGCCGCGCAGGCCGCCCAGGCCGGCGCCCAATGGTGGAGCAACGACGGCAAGGCGTGGAAGGTCGGCATCGACAGCGAGCCGTCGCTGAAGACCGCCGACTTCTGGGAGGACCTCGTGAAGCGGGACCTGGTCAAGGTCGAGCCGCTGCTCACGCCGGAATGGAACGCTCAGGTCAACGACGGCAAGCTGCTGAGCTGGGCCGCCGCCGCCTGGGCCCCCAACGTGATCCACTCGGTGGCGCCCGACACCGCCGGCAAGTGGGAGTCCGCGCCGCTGCCGCAGTGGACGGCCGGCGACCCCGCCGTCCCGTTCCTGGGCGGCTCCGCCTTCCTGGTGCCGGCGAAGTCCAAGCACGCCAAGGAGGCCGCGGCCTTCGCCGCCTGGCTCGGCGCCTCCGACGAGGGCTCCAAGCTGCAGCTCTCCCTCGACATCTACCCCGGCGGCAACGCCGGCCGCCAGGCGACCCTGAGCCACGAGCCGCCCAAGCTGATGCCGCAGCAGAAGGACTTCTACCAGGTCGCCGACCAGGTGATCAAGAACACCACCATCCCGGTGACCTGGGGACCCAACGTGAACGTGTCGCAGACCGCGTTCGGAGACGCGCTCAACAAGGCCGCGCTCAACAAGAGCTCCTTCCGCGAGGTATACAAGGCCACGCAGCAGGCAGTCGTCGCCGACCTGGAGAAGTCCGGCTACACCGTCACCAAGTAAGACGCCGAGGGCCCGTCGGGGCCCTCGGTCCGACCCCATCCTGGATGTCTCATGCCCGCCAACCCCGCTGGCCGGCGCTCGCGCCTCCGCTTCCGCGGCGCCGCCACCCCGTGGCTGTTCGCCACGCCCGCGATCGTGTTGTTCACCCTGTTTCTGATCATCCCGATCGGTTACGCGATCTACCTGAGCTTCCGCGGCTTCCGCATCGACGGCGGCGGCGCGTTCGGGCGGCGGGTGCAGACTTTCGTCGGCTTCGACAACTATCTCGCCGCGCTCACCGATCCCGAATACGTCGCCGGGCTCGGCCGGGTGCTGCTCTACGGCCTCATCTCCATTCCCAGCGTGCTGGGCCTGGCGCTGCTGTTCGCGCTGCTGCTGGACACCCCCAGGGTGCGGGCGCGCGGCTTCACGCGTACCGCGATCTTCCTTCCGTACGCGGTGCCCGGCGTCATCGCCAGCCTCCTGTGGGGCTTCCTCTACCTGCCCAGCACCAGCCCGCTCAACTACCTCGCCAAGCAGCTGCACGCCGGGCCGCTGGACTTCTTCAGCTTTCCCACCTTGTACTTCTCCCTGGCCAACATCGCGCTGTGGTCCGGCGTCGGCTTCAACATGATCATCATCTTCACGTCGCTGCGCGCCATCCCCACCTCCATCTACGAGGCGGCCCGCATCGACGGGGCCGGCGAGCTGCAGATCGCCTGGCGCATCAAGATCCCCCTGGTGGCGCCCGCGCTCGTGCTCACCGGCCTGTTCTCCGTGATCGGCACCCTGCAGTTGTACAGCGAGCCGGCCACGCTGCGGCCGATGTCGACCACCATCAGCTCCACCTGGGTGCCGCTGATGAAGATCTATCAAGAGGCGTTCATGAACGACAATCTCGGCGGGGCCGCCGCCGCCTCCGTCGTCCTGGCCGTGGGCATCCTGGTCCTGTCCATGTTGCTGCTGCGCTTCTTCCAGCGCCGTACCTTCGGGGACAACGCATGAGCGCCGCCCTCCAGAGCCGCACCGGTGATCGCCAGTTCCGCAGGCGCCGCGCGGGTGCGGCGCGGCGGCCACGGCTGGCGCTGATCGTGCTGCTGCTCGGCGCGCTCTACTGTCTGGCCCCCGTGGTCTGGGTGGTCGCCGCCGCCTCGAAGACCTCGCGCGAGTTGTTCACCACCTTCTCCTTCGCCCCCGGCAGCGGGTTCTTCGACAACCTCGCCAACCTGAGCGCCTACGGGGGCGGCCAGTTCTGGCAGTGGGGGCTCAACTCCCTGCTGTACGCCGGGCTCGGCGCGGTCCTGTCCACGCTGGTGTCGGCCATGGCCGGTTATGCCCTGGCCAAGTTCCGCTTCCGGGGCAGCCAGGTCCTGTTCTCGGTGATCCTCGCCGGTGTGCTGGTGCCCGGCATCGTGCTGGCCGTTCCGCAGTATCTGCTCATGGCGGCCGTCGGCCTGGCCGGGACCTACTGGTCCGTACTCCTGCCGGTGATCATCAACCCGTTCGGCATCTTCCTGTGCCGGGTCTTCGCCAACGCGGCGGTCCCCCAGAGCACGCTGGAAGCGGCCCGTCTGGACGGCGCCGGCGAGTTCCGTATCTTCGGCGGCATCGTGCTGCCCATGATGACGCAGGGGCTGGTGACGGTGTTCCTGCTGCAGTTCGTCGGCATCTGGAACAACTTCCTGCTGCCCTTCATCATGCTCTCCGACCAGGACAAATACCCCATCACCCTCGGCCTGTACACGTTCATGGGCAAGGGCGCGGGCGACGGCGACCTGTACTCGCTGGTCATCATGGGCTCGGCCGTGTCCGTCATCCCGCTGATCGTTCTGGTCCTGGTCCTGCAGCGCTTCTGGCGCGCCGACCTGCTGGCCGGCGGATTGAAGGGATGATCCACTAATGAAGTTCACCGACGGTCTCTGGCAGTTGCGTCCCGGCGTCACCGCGCTGTACGCCGCCGAGGCTCACGACATCTGGGCGGAGGACGGGACGGTCACGGTGACCGCGCCCACCACCGTCATCCACCGCAGGGGCGACACGCTCAACCGGCCGGTGCTCTCGCTGACCCTGTCGTCACCGCTGCCGGACGTGATCCGCGTACGCGTCGACCACCACGTGGGAGGCGGCGAGGAACGCGGCTTCGAGCTGCCCGGCGCCGAGGACGGCCACGGCGTCGTCAAAGCGGACGACACGAACGGGGCGACGCTCACCAGTGGGGCACTGAGCGCGACCATCGCGCCCGGAGCCCCGTGGAACCTGTCCTTCCACGGTGACGGCCGCCCGCTGACCGCCAGCGGCCACAAGTCCATCGGCTACTTCCGGCTCACCGAGGACGCGCACGTCGATTCGGCGCCGGTCGGCGCCGCCCGCTCCTCCGTCCACCTCGCCCAGCAGCTCTCGCTCGGCGTGGGCGAGGTGGTGTACGGGCTGGGCGAACGCTTCGGGCCGCTGGTCAAGAACGGCCAGACCGTGGAGATCTGGAACGCCGACGGCGGGACCTCCTCCGAGCAGGCGTACAAGAACGTGCCGTTCTACCTGACCAACCGCGGATACGGCGTCTTCGTCAACCATCCCGGGCATGTCTCGTACGAGATCGGGTCGGAGGCGGTGCAGCGCGCGCAGTTCTCGGTCGCGGGAGAGAGCCTCGAGTATTTCGTGATCTACGGGCCGACGCCCAAGCGGATCCTCGAACGCTACACCGCGCTCACCGGCCGTCCGGCCCACCTGCCCGCGTGGTCCTACGGCCTGTGGCTGTCGACCTCGTTCACCACCGACTATGACGAGCGGACGGTGACGTCCTTCATCGACGGCATGGCCGAGCGCGACCTGCCGCTGTCGGTCTTCCACTTCGACTGCTTCTGGATGCGCGAGTTCAACTGGTGCGACTTCGCGTGGGATCCGCGCGTCTTCCCCGACCCCGAGGGCATGCTCGCCCGCCTGCGCGCGAAGGACCTGCGCGTCTGCGTGTGGATCAACCCCTACATCGCCCAGCGCTCGCCGCTGTTCGCCGAGGCCGCCGAGCGGGGCTTCCTGCTGAAGCGTCCCGACGGGTCGGTCTGGCAGTGGGACCTGTGGCAGCCCGGCATGGGGCTGGTCGACTTCACCAATCCCGACGCGACCCGGTGGTTCCAGTCCAAGCTGCGCGCACTTCAAAAGCAGGGAGTCGACGCTTTCAAAACCGACTTCGGAGAGCGCATCCCGCTCGACGTCGCCTATTTCGACGGGTCCACGCCCGAACGGATGCACAACCTCTACACCCACCTCTACAACACGGCCGTGTTCGAGGTGCTGGAGGAACAGCGCGGCCGGGGCGAGGCGGTGCTGTTCGCGCGATCGGCGACCGCCGGCGGCCAGCGGCTGCCGGTCCACTGGGGCGGCGACACGGGGTCGAGCTATGAGTCCATGGCGGAGACCCTGCGCGGCGGCCTGTCGCTCGCCTTCTCCGGCTTCTCCTTCTGGAGCCACGACATCGGCGGCTTCGAGGGCACCCCGGATCCCGGCGTCTTCAAGCGCTGGGTAGCCTTCGGGCTGATGTCCTCCCACTCGCGGCTCCACGGCTCCTCCTCCTACCGCGTGCCCTGGGCCTTCGACGAGGAGGCGGTCGAGGTGACCCGGCTGTTCACGAAACTCAAGCTCCGCCTGATGCCGTACCTGTTCCAGGTGGGCCTCCAGGCCCACGAGAGCGGGACGCCCGTCATGCGGCCGATGGCGATGGAGTTCCCCGAGGACCGCAACGTCACCCACCTCGACACCCAGTACATGCTGGGCCCCGACCTGCTCATCGCGCCGGTCTTCAGCCCAGACGGTACGGTCGAGGTCTACCTACCGGACGGCACGTGGACGAACCATCTGACGGGCGAGCGCGTCGAGGGCGGACGCTGGCGCACCGAGACGCACGGCTTCACCTCGATGCCGATCTACGTACGCGAAGGCGCCGTCCTGCCCATCGGGGCCAGGGACGACCGGCCGGACTACGACTACCTCGACGGCCTGACCCTCCGCGTGTACCCGGGACCGGACGGCGAGACCACCCTCACGGTCACCGACCAGGTGTTCACCATCACCCGCTCCGGTGGCCAGGTTTCCATCTCTTCTTCCCTCGCCTCCGGCTGGACCTACGAACTCGCCTGACGGCGCCACGAAACGAGGATTCTTCATGACGCCCAACCGCGACGACTACCGCGAATCCGGCCTGACCTTCCCCGCCGGCTTCCTCTTCGGCTCCGCCACCGCCGCGTACCAGATCGAAGGCGCGGCCGACGAGGACGGGCGCGGGCCGTCCATCTGGGACACCTTCTCCCGCACGCCCGGCAAGGTGTGGAACGGCGACACGGGAGACGTGGCCGACGACCACTACCACCGCCTCGAAGAGGATCTCGACCTCATGAGCGAGCTCGGGCTGGAGGCCTACCGCTTCTCGATCGCCTGGCCGCGCATCCAGCCCACCGGCCGCGGCCCGGCCAACCCGAAGGGGCTGGACTTCTACAGCCGCCTCGTCGACGGCCTCCTCGCCCGCGGGATCACCCCCGTCGCCACCCTCTACCACTGGGACCTGCCCCAGGCGCTCGAGGACGAGGGCGGCTGGACCGACCGCCGGACTGCGTACGCCTTCGCCGACTACGCCCGTATCGTCGGCGAGGCCCTGGGCGACCGCGTCGCCGTGTGGACGACCCTCAACGAGCCCTGGTGCTCGGCCTACCTCGGCTACGGCTCGGGCGCGCACGCCCCTGGCCGTACCGACGGCGCCGCGGCCCTCGCGGCGGTGCACCACCTCAACCTGGCGCACGGCCTGGCCGTCCAGGAGCTGCGGCAGGTGGTCACCAACGCGCCCCAATACGCGATCACCCTCAATTTCCACGTCCTGCGGGGCGAGGGTGACGACGGCGAGGAGGCCGTGCGCCGCATCGACGCCCTGGCCAACCGCGCCTTCACCGGGCCGCTGCTACGCGGTGAATACCCGGCCGACCTGCTCAAGGACACCGCCGGCGTCACCGACTGGTCGTTCGTCCACGAGGGTGACCTCGCGGTCATCCACCAGCCGCTCGACCTGCTCGGCGTCAACTACTACTCGACCACGACCGTACGTCTCTGGGACGGCGTCAGCCCGCGGCAGAGCAACGACGGCCACAAGGACATGGGCGGCTCGCCCTGGCCGGGGGCCGACCAGGTGGAGTTCGTCGCGCAGGCCGGACCGTACACCGACATGGGCTGGAACATCGATCCGGGCGGCCTGGAGGAGCTCCTTCTCCACCTGCACGCCGAATTCCCCGGCCAGGCCCTCATCATCACCGAGAACGGCGCGGCCTTCCCGGACGAGCTCACCGTCGAGGCCGACGGGACGCGGGCCGTGCACGACGCTCTGCGCACCGATTATCTCCGGCGCCACTTCGTGGCCGCCCACCGCGCCCTCCAGGGCGGCGTCGATCTGCGCGGGTATTTCGTGTGGTCCCTCATGGACAACTTCGAGTGGGGGTACGGCTACTCCAAGCGGTTCGGCATCGTGCACGTCGACTACGACACGCTCCGGCGTACCCCGAAGGACAGCGCGCACTGGTACCGCGACCTCATCACCGACCGCACCATCCCGGCGCTGCCGTGACTTCGCCGCCGTCCCCCGCGAGAGGGCATCGGCTCGACCGGTTCAATCGGTCGAGAGAGCTCGTGGGCGGGAATCCGTCTCCTGCGCGGCCGCCCAGGACGCGAGCAGGCGCAGCGCCAGCCTCCTGGCCGCGTCCGATGTGCTGGGCACCGGCTGGTTCGGCGCGATCGCCGCGCAGGCCGCCCCTGGCAAGACGGTCGTGGTCGTCGGCGACGGCGCGGTCGGACTGCTCGCGGTGCTGGCCGCCAAGCAGCTCGGCGCGGAGCGGATCATCGCGATGAGCCGCCACGAGTCCCGCCAGCGGCTCGCCCGCGACTTCGGCGCGACGGACATCGTCACCGAACACGGCGACGAGGGCGTAGCGATGATCAAGGAACTCACCGGCGGCCTCGGCGCCCACTCGGTCATCGAGGCCGTCGGCACCCAGGAGTCGATGATGCAGGCCATCCGCTCCACCCGCCCCGGCGGCCACGTCGGCTACGTGGGCGTCGCCCACGACGTCGCGCTGCCCGGAGAGGAGCTGTTCTTCTCCCATGTGCACCTGCACGGCGGGCCGGCCCCGGTCCGTCAGTATCTGCCCGAGTTCGTCGACCTGATCTTGGACCGCCAGATCGACCCCGGCAAGGTCTTCGACCTCGAACTACCGCTCGAACAGGCCGCCGAGGCTTACCAGGCCATGGACGAACGCCGCGCCATCAAGGTCCTCCTGCACGCCCGGTAGACGTCGGCCACTCCGGGCGCTCCCGTGATCAGGACCATCACGGGGCCGCTGCCATGGGTCTCGTAGTAGAGGCGGCCCCCTGGGACTTCGAGAGTGCTCATGCGCTGTGGACTCCTCATCAGCTCTGCGCGTTTTGCGATACATAGTGCATATACCAGATTCACCTTGTCCACTTGGAGCGACAGAGCGGTCGCTCACCAGGATCCGATCTCGAAAGGCCGCTGGGCGGCAACCTCCGAGGGCAGTTCGGTCGCCGCCTCCAGCGCATACAGGCAGAACATGACCAGCTCGTCCGTCGGCACGTCGTCGCGAACCTGACCGGCCCGGCCGGCGGCGGCGAGCGCGTCGCGCAGCATGGCCTCGAGCCGCCACACGTCTGCGTGGTGACAATCCACGCAGCACATCACGTTGCCACGACGTCGCAACCGGCCGCTTCCATGGCGGCCCGCACCTCCAGCTCGTTCACGGGACCGTCGGTCAGGATGCTCACCCGAGATTGCGCCGGATCGACGTCCACCCCCACAACTCCCGGCACCTGGATGAGCTCCGCCTTGACGGCGCCAAGGCAGTGCGCGCACGTCTCCGGCGTCAGGCCGGCGACACGATAGGCGACAAGGCTGTACGCAACGGTGATCAATGGGATTCCTCCTCGTTCGCGGCGATGATGTTTCGCCTCACTCCCCGATCGTGCTGCAGACCAGGGTGCTTGTGGAGGGTGCGAGAGATTCCGAAGTAGGACATGGCGGAAATAAGAAACTCTTTGCCGACAAAGGGGCTGATATGCCAATGTGCAGGATTGATCCAACACGGAGGGAGCCGGGTGGGCAGCGGGGCATTTTCCGGGGACGACGACGTTGCGCGCTCTCTGTACGCCCGCATGCGCCAGGGAGGCGAGTCGCTTTCCGAGGCCGCGGCGAAGCTGAGCCTGACAGCGGCGGACATCGACCGGGCCCGCGACGAGCTCACCCGGCTCCACCTGCTGAACCCGGAGACACAGGCCGCCGCCGACCTGACCGCCGCGCTCAATCGCAGCCTGCAAGGCAGCCATCGCATGCTCGACGACCTCGTCGAGCAGCACGTCAAGATCGCCAAACTGGCCAAGCACTACCTCGGCCTGCCCGAGCGGACGGACAACCACGCCAACATTGAGTATTTCCCATGGCCCGACCACCGCCGGCAACTCCACGACCGGCTCAGCGAGCTGTCCGAACTGGCCGAACACGAGGTGCTCGGCATGCACCCGATCGCTGTCTGGACGCGTGAATCTCTCGACGCGGGCCTGGCGCGCAGCGAGGCGAACATCCGCAACGGCGTACGGGTGCGGAGTCTGCACGCCCAGATCGCCATGTCGAACCCGCTGATCCGCGAGTACACGGTGCGGTGGCGGGAGCTGGGCATTGAGATACGGGTCACCCCGGTGATCCCCACACGCATGGTCATCTACGACCGTACGACCGCCGTCGTCCAGACCGACCCTGCAGACCTGAACGCCGGCACTGTCCTGATCCGAGGCGCCGGCGTGGTGAAATCCCTCGCGGCGATCTACGACTACTGCTGGACGACCGCCTCCGAGCCCGAGGACGTGCCCCGCTCCGCCGACGGCTCCTCACTCACCGAACAGCAGCAGGCGGTGCTGCGCATGCTGGCCGCCGGCGTGAAGGACTCCGCCATCGCCCGCAGCATGGGCGTCTCCACCCGTACCGTCACCCGCGTGGTGGGCGAGCTGACGGTGCTGCTGGGCGCGGGCAGCCGCTTCCAAGCAGGCGTCCGAGCGGCCCGGCTCGGCTGGCTCGACACCCACTGACCGCACGCCGACGACCTGCGGCCCCGTACGGGAGCGGCGAGGCACCGTCCGGGCCGATCGTCACTCCGTCAGTCGCCCAGAATCTGGGCCGTGGGCTGGGGCTGCTGCCACATGTCACGGCCGTTGCTCCACAGCTCGGCGGCATGGTAGGCGAACCGGTCGAACAGGCCGTCGTCCTGGCACCGCCTCAGGTGCAGCATGGGCGAGTCATGCCCGACCAGCTTGGCCAGATGAGGCGTGACGAGCATGTCCGAGTCGAACCGGAACACGCTCATGGCGATGTGCGCGTCCCCGTACCGCGCCTCGATCCCGGGAACGTCGCGCAGCTGCTTGATCTCCGACAGCGTGATCCGGATACGCGTGGAGACGGTCAACGGGACGTTCTCCACTTCCTCACGGCTGCGCGTGACGTCGCTCTCCGGGTCGCCGACGAGAAACCGGATCTTGCAGCCCTGCTGAGCCTTCCGTTTGAGGACCTTTGCCAGGTTCGGGTGTTCCAGCCAGAGGAAGTAGTTCGTGTAACCGGCGAACACGATCTCATTTCGCGCAGAGTTGATGAGGTCGCGCCAAATTGATGTCGGGCATGCCGAACGATACGGATAAGTGGTCAAGACTTCCTTGTCCGGCCCCATTTTAACCGCATTGCGAATTGCGTCTGGCCATAGCACGGCTGTCTCAACTCCTAGTGCCTCTGCGGCGGCCCACTGGTGCCGCAGGTGCGGGACACGAGTCTCGTCCTGCAGCCAGCGTTCCACCGTCTTGACGTCCACGCCACACCGGTCGGCCAAATTCTGGTTCGTGACCTGGGCGTTCAGCATGGCGCTGTGTAGGGCGACGTTAGCCACGGGACACCTTGGGGTGGAGGACGCCAGGGACGTTTTGAGCGTAACGCCATAACGTCCTGGACGTCTAAATAACGCGGTTGGTTCGTCGCTCTTCAGTAAGCACGCTGACCACATGTTCACGCCGGTAATTCTCGAAGACCTCCAGGAGACTTTTCCTGGTTGGCGCATTTGGCGCAGTTCCGCAGGACGCCTCTGGGCAACTCGAAACGGCCGACACCTATCGCCGTACGAGGTGGATCACGGCCTCTACCAGACGGTCGATGCCGACGACATCGCCCAACTCGCCGAGCAGTTGAGGGGGCAGGACGCCGTAGAACAAGCACTGTGAGCACTCTCTACGTCGAACACTCCCTACGTCACGAGCACCTCAACGGCCCGGCCCAGCGGCGTCTGCGGTCGTACCCGCCAGGAATCGGACGAGCAGTCCGCGGGTCTCCTCGGGGCAGTCGTCGTGGAGTGAGTGTCCGCCGCCCGGCACGGTGCGGACTTCGGCCTGGGGCAGGCGTGTGACGAACCGCCTGGCAAGGCTCGCCGGGAAGTAGCGGTCCCGGTCGCCCCACAGCAGCAGGACGGGAGCTCGTACCAGGTGGAGGTCCCTTTCGGTGGCCGCCCAGCTCACCGAGCGTTCCACCCGCAGGACGTCGTCGAGCCGGGACGATCGCATCGTGCGTACGAGGTCGTCGATCCGGTCTTCGGGAACACGGTCTCGATGGGCGAAGGATTTGATCAGCATGTGCCGGATCGAGGGCCGCAGCAACCGGCGAAGGACCAGTTCGCCGACGACCGGGAGCCGGGCGAGGCGGAATTCCCACGCGTCCTTGACGTCCAGGCCGCCGGGAGCGATCAGGGCCAGGCGGGTCACGGTGTCCGGGTGGAGTTCGGCGAAGCGCAGGGCGAAGCCGCCGCCCCAGGAATGACCGACGATCGCCGTACGCCCGAGGCCGACCGCATCGAGAAAGTCCCCGATGAGGCGCACCACTCCATCCACCCCCAGGGAGAGACCGCGGTCGAGGATCTCTGTGGCGCCCTGCCCGGGCGGGTCCAGGGCATAGACGGTGTGGCGCTGGGAGAGGACCGGGATCAGGTCCTGGAAGGTGAACCGCCAGCCGCCGGCTCCCGGCAGCAGGAGGACAGGCGGACCGTTTCCGGCTCGCGCGTAGTGAAAGCGGGCCAAGGCCGTCTCCACGACCACTCCGGCCGCACCGTCCGGCATGGATCGACCACTGCTTTCGGCAACGGACACGGCCCCTCCAGTAAACCACTAACTCGAACATCGGTGTTCAAGTTAATCGCAGAACGGGCGGGACGTCGAGGCAGGTGGCGGGTTGGGCTTCTCGATCGACGCCAGGCCGACTATGCGCCCAGGGTCATGACCCTCAGCCCTCAGCCCTCGGCCCCCTGCCGCACCTTGGCGTAGTGACGGGCGGCTCGCGCCCGGTTGCCACAACCGGGTGAGCACCACTCACGCCGTGCGGTGTCGCGGACGAAGTACAGCACGCAGCCCGGACCATGACAGGCGGACAACTGCTCACGCAGTGGCCCGGCGAACAGGTCGATGGCGTCTTCGGCCAGTGCGGCGAGGGCAGCCGCTACGGGACGGCCCGCGGCGCGCACCGTCGTGTGCGGCTCAGGGGTGGTGCGCAACTCGCGCCAGCGCGGGGTCAGCCCCGCGTGACGATTGAGGGTCGCGACGACGTCCGGCTCGGGTTCACGGTCGTTCACGGCCGCGGCGGCGAGGGCTCGGACAGCGTCTCGGAGCTCTCTGGCGAGGCGCAGATCACCGTCGGTGACACCCTGAATGTCGGCATCGGTGAGTGCGACCGCGAGGCGTGGGCGCATGTCGCGCAGCCAGGCCGCCAGATGCTCGACGCTCCGCAGGCCATCCTTGCGGCGGCCTCTCACCGCGTACGTGGTGTTGCCGAGTTCGATGGACGGCGGTCCACCGAGAAACGGAGCGCCGCCATCCGCGAGGTGTGCCACTTCCACTCTTCTAACGCTATCTCCAGCTTGACACCGTTACAAACCACGCGCCATATTCTAATGGTTCGCCGAGCGGTGAACCGTGAGAACGACACCTTCACACTGGAGATCCCGTATGAGCACACTGGCCCTGCAAACCGGGCACGTCGGCCTGAACGTGACCGACTTGCCGCGTTCCATCGCCTTCTACCGCCAGGTCTTCGACTTCGAGGTCATGAGCGAGCGGACCGACGGCGACCGCAGATTCGCCCTCCTCGGCCGCGACGGCACCCTGCTGGTCACGTTGTGGCAGCAGAGCGGCGGTACGTTCGCCACCGACCAGCCCGGCCTGCACCACCTGTCGTTCCAGGCGCCCGACATCGAGGCGGTTCGTCGCGCCGAGGCCACCTTGCGGGAGCTCGGCGTACAGCCGGCCTATGACGGGATCGTCCCGCACGGCGAGGGCTCGTCGTCCGGAGGTGTCTTCTTCGCCGACCCGGACGGCATCCGCCTGGAGATCTATGCGCTGAGCGGCGCCGACACCGCGCCCGCGCCCACGCCGGGCGCACCGACCTGCGGCTTCTTCTAACAGAGGCGCCCGCGCCGGAAAGGGATCCCTCATGCTTCACCAAGGCGAACACGCAGTACAGCGCCGCGCCGGTCTGAGCACCGACGGCTTGGGATCAGCCGGCGTGCGGGCGACCATCCCGTCAGTGGCGGCGGAGTTCCTCAGCCGGCAGCGCCTGATGGTGCTCGCGGCCGCCGACGACACCGGCGCGGCCTGGGCCGGCGTGCTCACCGGCCCGCCCGGCTTCGCCACCGCCCCCGACGACCGTACCGTCATCGCCGACCGGCTTCCCGGCACCGGCGATCCGCTGGCGGACCTCTTCGACACCGAGCGGCCGGTGGGCATGCTCATGATCGAGCCGGCCACCCGAAGACGGATGCGGGTCAACGGCCGCGCCCGCCGGCACGGAGATCAGCTCCTGGTACGCACCGAACAGGTGTACTCCAACTGCCCGAAATACCTTCAAACCCGCGCCTACATCGACGACTCACCCTCCGCACGCAGGACAGCATTCGTCACCGGCGAGCTCACCACCGGTCAACAGCAGTGGATCGCCGCGGCCGACACGTTCTTCATCGGCACTTATGCGGCGGGGCTCGGGGCCGACGCCTCACACCGCGGCGGCAACCCCGGCTTCGTCGCAGTGACCGGAAGCCGCCGGCTGACCTGGCCCGACTACGTCGGCAACTCGATGTACATGACGTTGGGCAACCTTGAGCTCGAGCCGCGCTGCGGGCTGCTGTTCCTGGACTGGGAGAACGGTCACACCCTGCACCTGACCGGCCGCGCCCGCGTCGACTGGGACCAGGAGCGGGCGGCCGCGGTGCCCGGCGCGCAACGGCTGATCGACTTCGACGTCGAAAGAGTCATCCAGATCGCCGGGGGCCTCCCCCAGCGATGGTCCTTCGACAAGTACTCCAGGTTCAATCCCGCCTGAACGTCCCGCATCTGAAAGAGACCCATGCGCGTCCGTGTCGACATGGCCCTGTGCCAGACCCACGCCCAGTGCGTGTTCGCCGCCCCGGAGGTCTTCGCCCTCAGCAACGATGACGAGCTGGTGTACGACGCCATGCCCGCCGACGCCCATGGGCCCGCCATCGAGGAGGCGGCCCGCGCCTGCCCCGTACAGGCGATCTACCTGGACGGGAACTGACTCGGGTAGCTGATCGGGGTAGGGCACTGGAACACCCACCTACCGTGACCTGCTGACCAAGGAGCACAAATGACCCGTCCACCCTTCCCGCCCTTCACCGCCGAGACCGCGCACGCCAAGGTGCAGGCCGCTGAGGACGCCTGGAACACCCGCGATCCGGAGCGCGTGGCACTCGCCTACACGCCGGACTCGACCTGGCGCAATCGCGACGAGTTCGTCACCGGCCGAGCGGAGATCATCGCGTTCCTGACCCGCAAGTGGGCCAAGGAACTCGACTACGCGCTCCGCAAGGACCTCTGGGCGTTCACCGGCGACCGGATCGCCGTCCGTTTCCAGTACGAGTGCCACGACGTCGACGGGCGATGGTGGCGCAGCTATGGCAACGAGCTCTGGGAGTTCGACGCCGATGGGCTGATGCGACGGCGCGAGGCGAGCATCAACGACCTCCGGATCACCGCCGAGGAGCGCCGCATCTTCGGCCCACGCCAGGCCGGTGATCAGGGGAGGTCCATTCCGCTGGCATAGGCCCAGGACTGCCGCCTGCCTCACTGCATGCCGCCGCCTACGGGCGCCTTCTGCAGAACTACCAGCCGCGCCAGATCCGTACGGGAGCCGATGCCCAGCTTCGGATAGATCTTGTACAGGTGATACTCGACCGTGCGCGGGCTCAGGAAGAGCTGGGCGGCGATCTGCTTGCTCGACAACCCATCGGCGACCAGGCCCGCGATACGCAGCTCCTGCGGGGTCAGCGCGTCGAACACGGCCGCGGGCGGGGCCTGCCCGCTCTCCCCCGCCGCCCGCAACTCCTCCTGCGCGCGCCGCGCCCACGGCCGGGCGCCCGCCCGTTCGAAGGTCTCCCACGCCGTCCGCAGATGCGCCCGCGCCTCGCCCGGCCGCTGCGTCCGGCGCAGGCGCTCACCCAGCAGCAGAGCAGTCCTGGCCGCCTCGAACGGGTTGGTGTGCAGCCGCAGCGCCTCGCCGAAGGCGTCCTCGGACGACTCGACCAGGCCCCGGCAACGGGCCAGCAGGGCGTGCGACTCGGCCGTAGCGGCGTGTGTCGACCACTGCTCGTACGCGGCCAGCACCGCCCGGGCGCGCGCCTCGTCGCCCGCGCCCACGGCGGCCTCGACGCGGTCCGGGGCCGTCCGCCACACCACGGTCGGATGCCCGGCGCCCGGCCCTGCCGCGGTGATGGCCGCGAACCGGTCGTGCGCCGCCGCGAACCGGCCCAGGCACAGGTCGAGCAGCGCCAGCGCGTACGACGCGACGCCCGCGCGCAACCCGACCCGGTGCGGAACAGCGATGGCCAGCGCCTCGCGGGCCTGCCGCTCGCAGGGCTCCTCCTCGCCCCGCAGCGCCGCCACCACCGCCAGGTTGGCCAGGTGCGCGGCCACCGTGTTCTCGTACCCGGCCTCACGAGCCAGCTCCAGGCCCTCCTCGGAGACGGCCTGGCTGCGCGCCAGCCGCCCCGCGATCCGCTCGGCCGTCGCCACGAACTCCAGCACGACCGGCAGCTGGCCGCTCATCCCCGACACTCTGGCCACCCGCCCGGCCCGACCGGCCATCTCGGCGGCCAGGTCTCCCTCGCCCAGGTAGCTGGCCGCGGCCGCCGCCCACAGGTACTCCGCCGCGTCCTCCAGCTCACCGACCCGGGCCAGCGCCCGCCGCAGCAGGCCCGGCCCGGCGGCGTCGCCGTCCAGCGTCAGGCCGATCCCGGCCACCGTGTCCCGCAGGAAGCCCTCAGGATGCGCCGCGGCCCGCCGGCCGAGCTCGGCGATGGCCGCCGTGTCGCCGACGTACGAGGCCGCCTCCACGGCATCGGCCAGCATGTCCAGGCTCTCACCCGCCGCCAGGATCCGTACGGCTTCGGCGGCGTTGCCCGAGTTCAGCTCGAACCGGCCCCGGAGCTGGGCGATCTCCATGGCGAGCATGGCGTCCCCGTCGGCCCGTTCGCGCGCCTCGGCCAGCAGCGACTCCGCCTGTCCCGGGCGGCCGCCGAGCCAGGCCGCGACGGCGGCGTCCTTCAGGCGGACGGCACGGGCGCGCGGCTCGGGGGTCAACTCGGCGGCCCTGGCCAGGGCGGTGGCGGCGGCGCCGTACCCGCCACGGTCACGCGCCCGCTCCGCGGCGGCCACCAGCGCGGCGGCGACCTGCTCGTCCTGGCCCAGGGCCGCTTCGGCCAGGTGCCAGGCGCGGCGGTCATCCGAGGCCAGCTCCGCGAGAACGGCGTGCACGCGGCGGACGTCGGCGGGGGCGGCCGCCTCGTACACGGCGGATCGGATGAGCGGATGACGGAAACGCACGCTCGTGCCCGACACCCCGGCCAGTCCGGACTCCTCCAGCTCGGCCAACGCCACCCGCGTGCTCGTACCGGGCCGTATCGCCTGCTCGGCGAACAGCCGGTCGGTGGCGCGCAGGACCAGGTCGAGGTCGGCCTCGACGGCGGCGGCCAGGGCGACCAGCCGGGCGGGGGCGGACAGCGCGGCCACCTGATCACCGAAAAGGCGGGCACCACCGGGCAGCGGGTCGGGCAGCGGTTCGCGCCCGGCGAGCTGCGCGCGCGTCAGGCGAGCGGCGACCTCGCCCAGGGCGAGCGGGTTCGCGCGGGTCAACGTGACAAGCTCGCGTGCCACCTGGGCGGGCAGCACACCACAGCGGGACTCCAGCAACTCGGCCGCGGCGGACTCGGACAGGCCGCGCACGTCCATCGTCAGCGGCACACCCTTGACAGCGGCGTCCCCGCGCACGGCGAACAACATCGCGATCCGTTCCGTCCCCAACCGCCTGGCGGCGAACAGCAGCGCGTCGGCCGACGCCCGGTCCACCCACTGGAAGTCGTCGACCACGCAGATCAGCCCGTCCGGCTCGGCGGCCTCGGCCAGCAGCGAGAGCACGCCGGCCCCCACCAGGAACCGATCGCCGACACTGCCCGCGGCAAGCCCCAGAGCCGCGCTCACAGCCACGCGCTGCGGCTCGGGCAGCGCGTCCAGCGAGCCGGTCACCGGCCACAGAACCTGGTGCAGCGCCGCGAACGCGAGGTCGGACTCCGACTCAACGCCAGTGGTCCGCAACACCCGCATCCCGCCACCGCGCGCGGCCGCCGCGTCAAGCAGGGCGGTCTTGCCCGCCCCCGCCTTGCCGCGCAACACCACCGCACTCCCGACGCCATCACGGGCCCGCGCGATCACCTCGTCGAGTGCGCTGATCTCCACAGATCTTCCATAAAGCACAAACACCCACTGTAGGAGGCCGCCATGCCGCCCCGGTCCGCCAAGCGGCTGCGAGCCCGGCCTCACCGTCAGGCGAGCTACGCGGTCTCTTCTGCCGGCTCCAAGCCCACCAGGAGGTTGAAAGCGCCGGTCAGGAGATTGAGGGCGACGACGCCCACGATCTCCGCCACGATCCGATCGCTCCAGCCATGCGCCCGCACCTCCGCGACGTCCTCATCCGTGATGGCCGACGGCTCGGCCAGCACGCGTACGGCCAGGGCGATGAGCGCCGCCTCCCTGGCGTCGGTGGACGTGCCCTGCCGGGCCAGCGCGATGTCGCTCTCGCTGAGCCCCGCCGCACGCCCGCCCTCGGCATGCGCCTGAAGGCAGTGGCCGCAGCCGATCCATTCCTGTACGGCGAGCGAGATCTTCTCGCTGAGCGCGCGCGGCAGCTTGACGCGCTTCATGGCTCGCGAGAGGTCCAGGTATCCCTGCAGCAGCGCGGGTGAGTGGGCCATGGTGGCGACCATGTCGCCCACGCCGCCCCTCCTGCTGATGATGTCGTTCAGCAGCTCTCTGGATTTTTCCGGCGCCTCAGCGGGATCGAGGGGGGCCAACCGTCGCATATGTCCTCCTAAAGATTCTCGGATACCCTACCCCCCTAATGTATGAAGGGGAAGGCGATGGAACGACGGCTCATGGAGCACCTGTCCTGCTGGCTTGGCGGCCGGCCTGCCACGAGCGGGCTGGACATCATCGGCACGCCCAAGCGCACCAGCCCAGGATGGGACGGCAAGATCCACCCGGTCATGGGAGTCGCAAGCCCGGAGGGCGGCGTGTTGTCGGTCCCGGCCGAGCACGCCGCGACCGTGGCCGAGCAGTACGCCAAGGACGACAAGGACCTCACCGCATTGGGACCACGGATCCCCGGCCTGGTCGGCTTTCCCGAGCGCGGCTGGTTCACCGCCGTCTATCGGTGGACCACACACCCACCGCCTTTCCCTGACGCAGGCGTCTGGGTGCCCGCAGATTCCCCGGAGACCCCCGACTGGCTGCGGCCTTTTGGCGGGGACGTCCTGATCGCCACCGATCCGGCAACCGGAGAACACCTGGCGGGGGTGGGGATCAAACGACACGACGCCCACGGGCACGAACTCGCCGTCGTGACCGCCCCCCAAGCACGCGGCCGTGGCCTGGCGCGCAGGCTCGTCGCCCAGGCAGCCCGGCGGGTGCTGGACGAAGGCGCGGTCCCCACCTACATGCATGATCCCGCGAACCACGCCTCCGCCGCGGTCGCCGAGGCGGCGGGCTTCGGCGACCTGGGGTGGCTCGCCTTCGGCGCGACCGAGACTCGCTAGCGCCGGCGAGCGGTATGACTACGATCGCCGGTAGGATCAGTGCATGATACGAGGCCTGGGTGAGCTCGAATCCACGATCATGGATTGGTTGTGGGCGCGGCGCCGACCGGCTTCCGTACGCGACGTGCTGGAGGGTCTGCGTCAGGAGCGGGTGATCGCGTACACCACGGTGATGACCGTGATGGACAACCTGCACACCAAGGGCCTGCTCAAGCGCCGGCCCGTCGGCCGGGCCTACGTCTACGAGACGGTGGCGTCGAAGGAGGCCTATACCGCCGGCCTGATGCGCAGCGCGCTGGCGGGCAGCGGCAACCAGGCCGCCACGCTCGTGCACTTCCTGGAGCAGCTCACGCCAGAGGAGGCCGCGGCGCTGGAGGCGGCGTTGCAGGTGTTCCCGCCCCGCGGAAGGCCGGCATGATCGCCGCCATCGTCCTGGTGCTCTACACGATCGTCGCCGCCATCTGGCTGCCCGAGCTGGGGCGGCGGGCGGCGCGCTGGGCCGAGCGGGCGCCGCGGCTGGCGATCGTGTTGTGGCAGGCGGCCGGCGTGTCGGTGGTCGCCTCGGCGGTGCTGGCCGCGCTGGCCTTCGCCGTGCCCGCGGACGTCGTCGGGCACGGCTTGGCGGAGCTGTTCGCGATCTGCGCCGACATGCTGAGCGACGGTTCCGGCCTGACGTGGACGAGCGCCGTGGGGCTGTCGGCGGCCGCCCTGCTCCTGGCCAGGGCCGCCTACTGTGGCGCGGCGGTGCTGCTCAGAGCCCATGTCGAACGTCGTGAGCACGCGGCCATGCTCGACCTCCTGGGCCGGCATGACAATGACCTGGGCGCGGTGGTGATCGACTACGACGAGCGACTGGCGTACTGCGTGCCCGGCAGGCGCGCCAAGATGGTCATCACCACGGGTGCGCTGCACACCCTGGCGCCCGAGCAGGTCACCGCGGTCCTGGAGCACGAGCGTGCGCATCTCCGCGGCCGCCATCACCTCGTGCTGGCCGCCGCCGAAGCCCTGGCCAGGGCGTTTCCCGGCGTCCCGCTGTTCGAGCGGGCCAGGACGGAGATCACCCGGCTGATCGAGCTACTGGCCGACGACGTCGCCGCCCGCCGCCACCCCCGCGCGCAGATCGCCGCCGCGCTGGTCCGCCTGGCCACCGGCCGAGCGCCCGCCTTCACGCTGGGCGCGGGCGGCGAGACGGCACTCACCCGGGTACGCCGCATGCTCAACCCCGAGGCGCCGCTCCGCCGCCGAGAACGCCTGGCCGGGCTGGCGGCGGTCGCCGTACTGCTGGGCGGGCCCGCGATGGTGGCACTGGTGCCCGGCGTCAGCTCCTTCCTCGCCCATCACTGCCATTCGCTCTTCATTCTTTGATCTACGATCTCCCCTAGTAGACTCTGTGCCGTGCGAGGAATGCGCGTTGCCACTACGGAGGATCATCATGAGCCACAGCAGTCACCACCACGAGAGCCCCGAACAGACCCACACTGAGCACCAGCCGTCCACCCCGCCCGCCGCCACTTGGGGCATGGCCGCGCAGGCGACCCTGCACTGCCTGACGGGCTGCGCGATCGGCGAGGTGCTGGGCATGGTCATCGGCACCGCCGCCGGCCTGTCCAACCTCACCACAGTGGTGCTGTCCGTGGCGCTGGCGTTCGTGTTCGGCTACGCGCTGACCATGCGCGGCGTGCTGCGTGCCGGAGTCGACTTCCGAACGGCGCTGAAGGTCGCGCTGGCCGCCGACACCGTCTCCATCGCGGTGATGGAGGTCCTGGACAACGCGGTGATGCTGATCGTGCCCGGCGCCATGGACGCGGGCCTGGCCAATTGGCTGTTCTGGGTGGCGCTGGCCGGATCATTGCTGGTGGCCTTCCTGCTGACGACGCCGGTGAACAAGTGGCTGATCGGCCGGGGCAAGGGCCATGCGGTGATGCACCAGTACCACCACGGCCACTGAACGCTCGGCCCCTTTCATACCGCTGGATCCTTTCCGCCGTGGAAGAACGTGATCGCGAGGGCGGCACACAGCGCCATCAGGACAGCGGACATGACGAAGGCGAGGCCGTACCCGTCGGTGAGCGCCGTGCTCAGCGGCGTACCCGCCTCGAGCCGATCATCGGTACGGGCGGCGGCCGCGGTCGCCAGGACCGCCAGCCCGAGCGCGCCGCCGAGCTGAGCACTGACGTTGAGCACCGCGGCGGCCACACCGCTCGCGGACGACGGCACGCCGGACAGCGCGGCATCGGTGAGCGGCACGACCATGATCCCGTGTCCGGCGCCCACGACCACCATGGGCACGATCAGGCTCACGAGCAGCCCGGCATCCGGCGAGATCCAGGCCAGCGGCAGCAGGCCAGCGGCGACGACCAGCGCGCCGAACGCCAGGACCGGCCGCGCGCCCAGGCGACGGACCAGCAACGGGCCGAGCCACGAGGCACCGACCATGACGACGGTCAGCGGCACGTACGCCAGACCCGTCACCAGCGCCGAAAAGCCGAGCACCTCCTGCATGAACAAGGTGGCCAGGTAGAACAGGCCGAACAACGCACTGGCCCGTACCACTTGGATCAGGTTGGCCCCTGCCACGGAGCGGATACGGAACAACCCGAAATCGACGAGCGGCCGCCGCGCGACGGCGTTCTCGTGGACGGCGAAGTAGCCCAGCAGCGCCGCCCCGACGAGCAGGAGCCCCCATTCCGCGCGCAGCACCGCGTAGATCAGTAGCCCGACCCCCACGGTGACGGTCACCGCCCCCACGGCATCGAACCCCCGCCCCGGCTGCGGCTCGCGACGCGTGGGCAGAACACGGCCCGCCACCACCACCAGCAGCACGCCGATCGGCACGTTGATGAAGAAGATCCACCGCCAGCCCGGCCCGTCGGCGAGCAGCCCGCCCGCGACCAGCCCCAGCGCGCTGCTCACCGCCGTGGCCGTCCCCCACACCGCCAGGGCGCGGCTGCGCGGCCGCCCCTCGGGGAAGATCAAGGTGATCATGGCCAGGGTCATCGGCGCGACCAGCGCGGCCGCCAGCCCCTGAACGGCCCGGCCCCCGACCAGCACGCCGGCGCTCGGCGCCAGTCCGGCCACCAGCGACGCCCCGGTGAACAGCGTGATGCCGCCCACCAGGACCCGCCGGTGGCCGAGCAGATCGCCCAGCCTCCCGCCGAGCAACAGAAAACCTCCAAAAGGCACCATGTACGCGTTCACCACCCAGGACAGATCAGCCGCCGAGAAGGCCAGCTCATCCTTGATGGCGGGTAACGCCACGTTCACCACCGTGCTGTCGACGGCGTCCAGCACTTGTGCCAAGCACAACGCGACCAAGGCCACCACATGCCCCCGCGTCCACACGAACTCCCGCGTCTCCATATCCCTCCCCAGAATGAACACTCGCTCATACAGTATGAGCGAGCGTTCATTCTGGCAAGGCCGGTAAACTCCGGAGCCATGTCACCGCGCGGCGTCACCATCCCCGAAGTACGGCAGCAGCTCTTCGACGCCGCCGAGCAGGTCCTGCTGCGCGAGGGACCCTCCGGGATGACCAGCCGGGCGATCACCCTGGAGGCCGGGGTCGCCGCCGGGCTGCTCCACAACCACTTCGGCGACCTGGACAGCTTCCTGGCCGCGCTCTTCGTCGACCGGGCGCAGGCGGCGAACGTACGCCTCCGAGAACTGGCCGCCCACGCCGGATCGGGGACCGTGGTGGACAACGTGATGGCGACCATCGAGCCGCTGCTCGCCGGCAACCTGCTCGCGCTGGGCGGGCTCGCCTTGGCCAGGCCGTCCATAGTGAGCAAGCTGGGCACGCACGGCGAGGGCGCGCTGGAGCTGGATGCGAACGAGCGCGTGATCGCCGACTACCTGGAGGCCGAGCAACGACTCGGCCGCATCCCCGCCGGCGCCGACACCGCCTCGATCGCGCTCGCCCTGGTCGGGGCGGCGCATCAACTCCTGCTGACGCGCGGCCCGGACGCGCCGGACCTGCGCGAGCGCATACGCCGCGTGGCGGACGCCCTCCTCACCCGCTGACGCCCACGCGTGACGGACGCGCCCCTCCCCGACAAAACCCACGCCTGACGGACGCGCTCCTCCCCCGACGAAGCCCCCGTCGCACTATCGGAGTCTCACGCTCCTCACCCTGCTGCAACCCAGTGGCCCGTCGCGCTACTGGAGCCGAGCGAGGATCTTCTGCATCTGTTCCACTTCGGCCTGCTGCCCGGTCTCGATCGTGTCGGCGAGTTGCTTCGCCTCCTGATTCTTCCCGCGCTCCCGCTCGGTGCGGGCCATGGTGATCGCACCCTTGTGGTGAGCGATCATCATCTGGAGGAATGCCTTGTCGAAGGCCGAGCCCTTGGCGTCTTCCAGCTTCTTCATGTCCGCCGCGGACATCATCCCGGGCATGTCATGCCCCATCCCCTGGTCCATGCCGCCGGACGGCAGCGGCTTGCCCCAGCCGGTGAGCCAGCCCTTCATGGTCTGGATCTCCGGATCCTGAGCCGCCTTGATCTTCGCCGCCAGCTCCTTGACCTCCTTGTCGGAGGCCCGCGTCTCGGCCAACTCGGCCATCTCCACCGCCTGCTGGTGGTGCGGGATCATCATCTGCGCGAACATCACGTCCGTGTCGTTGAATGCGGCTCCCGGCTGTGCGCTCGTCGTCGGCGTCGCGACCGCCGGCACGATGTTGGGAAGGGCGGACGCACTCCGGCCCGCCGTCATGCTGCCGCAGGCAGCGAGCAGTAGCGCTCCCGTCACCAAGGAAACGCCGGCTGGTTTGGTGATCATCACTGCTGAACCCCCCGATCGCAGGACATCAACCTGTGAGGAGGGCTCCTACCCTGCCCAGAAGGGCTCTCACCAGGGCGTTTCACCCCGGCGACAAGCCTGGCCGACTGCCCGGCGACCGGGCAGCCGGCACTCGCCGCTAGAGCCGGTCGAGGATCTTCTTCATCTGTTCGACTTCGGTCTGCTGGGCGTTCTCGATGGCCTTGGCCAGCTCCTTCGCCTCAGGGTTGGAACCCTGGGACTGCTCGGTGCGTGCCATGTCGATCGCGCCGTTGTGGTGGGCGATCATCAGCTCGGCGAACCCCTTGTCGAACGCGGTCCCCTTGGCGTCTTCCAGCTTCTTCATGTCCGCCGCGGACATCATCCCGGGCATGTCATGCCCCATCCCCTGGTCCATGCCGCCGGACGGCAGCGGCTTGCCCCAGCCGGTGAGCCAGCCCTTCATGGTCTGGATCTCCGGATCCTGAGCCGCCTTGATCTTCGCCGCCAGCTCCTTGACCTCCTTGTCGGAGGCCCGCGTCTCGGCCAACTCGGCCATCTCCACCGCCTGCTGGTGGTGCGGGATCATCATCTGCGCGAACATCACGTCCGCGTCGTTGAACGTCGCCGCCGCCTGAGAAGTCGCCTGAGCACTCGCCGACGTGGCGGCCGGAGCGCTGGACATGGTGGACATGTCCTTCCCGTCCATCGAGGCACTGTCCGTACCGCCGCACGCGGTCAGCAGGATCAGCGCGGCACCCGAGGTGGCGACGACGGCGGAGAATTTCCCGATATTCATGAACATGGTGGCCTCTCTGAAGATTGACGTGCATGGCTGACACCTCCCGGACGACCCTGAGGATCGTCCGCAGATGGATCGGCCTATGTACGCATCACTGAGAGCCCGGCCAGGGTAGGGGCCAAGCGGCGTGGCGGCGACCTGGCCACTCCGCCCACCCATAGCCTCCCGGCGGCCATCGCTCCTGGCCACGGCCGCATGCTGGCCCAGATCGCGGCGATCAGCAGCGCGGCGATCAAGGGCAGCACGGCCAGGCACACATCGGTCGGATCCAGCCAGACCGAGCTCCCGGAGCCCACCAAGGGCCCGCTGAGCATACCGACGAGCTCGGTCCCGCCCTCCGGCATCGCCTTCTCAGAAGGCTCCATGTGCGCCGGAGCGTACGAGCTGAGGGGCGTGGAGGCCGCACCGTGATGCGAGGCCAGATGCCCGAGCGTGTGCATGCCCCAGATGCCCAGTACAAGCATCACCGGCAACAGCCATCGCAGGCAGGGAAGGGACGACCAGCGGGCCGGTTCGCCCATGCGCCACTCCTCCCCCGCACGCTGCTCAGCACTTGAGACCCGAGCGTGCGCTCACGCGTCGGCTCGCTGCAACTATCACTCATAGTACTGCGCTTCCGGACAGCGGAAGGCCCATGCCTTGTACTCCCGTTCGAGCCGACAGCGCACCGCTCTTCACGCCGCCACCACGGCGATGCGGCTACGGCACCACACTTGACACATACCCCCAGGGGGTATAAATCTGCTGGCGACATACCCCACCCCGGTAGAGAATGTCTGGAGAGTGCACATGTCCGCACCATCCCCCAGGCGCTGGACCGCCTTGGCCCTGATCGCCATGGCCCAGTTCATCGTCATCATGGACACGTCGATCATCGGCGTGGCCCTTCCCCGCATCCAGGAAAGCCTCGGCTTCTCCCAGGAGAGCCTGTCCTGGGTCTTCAACGCCTACGTCGTCGCCTTCGGCGGGCTGCTCCTGCTCGGCGGCCGACTGTCCGACCTGTTCGGCGCCCGCCGGCTCTTCGCCGCCGGCTGGCTGATCCTGCTCGCCGGCTCCCTGGTCGCCGGCATCGCCCCCGAGGTGTGGGTCGAGCTGACCGGCCGCGCCGTCCAGGGAATCGGCGCGGCATTGATCGCCCCCTCCGCGCTCACCCTGCTCATGATGCTCTTCGGCCGAGACCCCAAGGAGCTCACCAAGGCCCTGGCCCTGTACGGCGCCGCGGCCCCGGCGGGCGGCACCGCGGGAGTGTTCCTCGGCGGCCTCATCACCGAATACCTGAGCTGGCCCTGGGTCTTCTACATCAACATCCCCATCGCGATCGTCGCACTGCTGGCCACCGGCCCACTGATGCCCGCCGCCCAGGCCCAGCGCGGCTCCATCGACGTGACCGGCGCGCTCACTGTCACCGCCGGTCTCGGCGCCGCGGTCTACGCCATCGTCCGGGCGCCCGAGATCGGCTGGGGTTCCGCGCAGACCTGGCTCGTGCTGGCCGGTGCGGTGGCTCTGCTGGCCGCGTTCGTCGTCATCCAGGCCCGCCGTCGCGAACCGCTCATGCGGCTGTCGATCTTCCGCACCCCGAACCTCGCCGCCGCCAACCTCACCCAACTGCTGCTCGGCGGGGCGTGGATCCCGATGTGGTTCTTCCTCAACCTCTATCTGCAGCAGGTCCTCGGCTACAGCGCCTTCCCCAGCGGCGCCGCCCTGCTCCCGATGACCGTACTCATCATGATCGGCATGATCGTGCTCGCACCGCGGATCATCAACCGGTTCGGCCCCAAGGCCACGACCATCACCGGCCTGGCCCTGCTCACCGCCGGCATGGGCTGGCTGTCCCTGATCAGCCCGAACGGTACCTTCGCCGGAGACGTCCTGCCCGCCAGCCTCGTCGCCGCCCTCGGCATGTCCCTGGCCTTCATCCCCTCACTCGGCACCGCCATCTCCTCCGCCCGCCCCGAGGAAGGCGGCCTCGCCTCCGGCATCGTCAACACCAGCTACCAGGTCGGCTCCGCGCTCGGCCTGGCCGCCATGACCGCCGTCGCCGCCGCCAACGGCGCCGGACAACTCGGCAACCTGCCCGCCCTGACCAACGGCTTCTCCTCCGCCTTCATCGGCGCCGCCGGCATCGCCGCCGCGGGCACCCTGCTCGCCGCACTGACACTGCGCACCCGTACGTCCGTACACGCCGAGCCCGCCACCACCCGCCGGTGACCTACCGCGAACAAAGGAGAGTGACACCCAACACCGCGCCCGGCTCCCATGCTCTGGGAGCCGGGCGTCTTCTTGTCCCTGGACAGCACGCTTATCTCTTATGAGATGACATCCGCTAGGCGAGATAGTATGTTCCGCCAGCGAGAGCAATCACTGCGAACAGGCCAACCGGCCCTCCACCTTCTGTACTATTGCGCCCCAGGTTTGGAGTTTACGAGGAGGCATCGTAGTGGCCGTGCCGACAAGGCTTGGGCAGACAGCTATGGCGGCGGCACTGGCCTCGGCCGTATTGCTCTCCAACCCCGGCGGTGCCGCCGCCACGCCTCCGTCGCCCGCCAAGGCCAGGGCCAAGCTGGTGAAGCTGAACGAGCAGGCGGACGACCTGGTCGAGCGGCACAACCAGGCCACGGAGGCGTACAAGTCGGCCAAGAAGAAGTACGACGCCCTCAACACCGAAATCGGCCGCAAGGATGATCGAGTCGCCACACTGCGCAGAGACCTCGTCACGGCGGCCGTCGGCGACTACCAGACCGGCCCGTTGACCTGGCAACGATTCGCCTTCCAGAACAGCCCGGAAACGACTCTGAGCAGCATGGCCTCTCTGGACCAGATCGCGCAGGACAGGGCCGCGAAGGTCCTCGCCTTCGAGGCGACCACCAAGGACCTGCGCGACAGCCGCGCCGCGGCAAAACGCGTCCTGGCTGATGCCGACGCGGCGCGCGACAAGGTACGCGGCGAGAAGGAGAAGGTGGAAAAGCTCGTCAAGGAGCAGACCAAGCTGCTGCGCCGACTGGGCGCCTTCAAGACCGGCGACCCCAACAGCACAGGCATCCCGTACACCGGACCGGCCTCCGGCAACGCCCGCCTGGCGCTCCAGTTCGCCTTCGCCCAGATCGGCAAGCCCTACCAGTACGGCGCGGTAGGGCCGGGCTCCTACGACTGCTCCAGCCTCACCCAGGCCGCCTGGCGTAGCGCGGGAGTCGAGATCCCGCGCACCACGTACACCCAATGGAGCTGGGGCGCCAACCGCCACGTCCCCCTCGACGCGTTGCAGCCCGGCGACTTGCTCTTCAGCAAAGGGCTGGGGCACATGGGCATGTACGCGGGCGACGGGAAGATGGTCCACGCACCTCAGACGGGCGACGTCGTCAAGGTGGTCGATCTCGACGACTACTGGCGCAACCGCCTGCTCGGAGCAGTCCGTCCCTGACAGAGCCCAGCTCACGGGCATCGACTCCCACAAGACCCGGCACCTCCGTACGAGAAGGTCGGCAGGTAGACGTGGTGCTCCCACAGATCGCCTCTGATCGTGCTGTCACCGCGTCGCATAGTCGGCCAGGGAGACTTCCAGCAGGCCGAAGACCTGGTGGGCCGAGCGGGTCACGGTGGCGGCGATCTGGCGGTTGCTCTGCCCCTGTCTCGTGAGATCCATGATGTGCTCGAACAGGGTGCGGTGGGCGGCACCGAGCAGGGCGGCCGCCGCGCGGGCCGTGAGGTCGCCGGGGGCGGACGCGGTATCGGTGGCAAGGACTTGGGCGAGAGCCTCTTCGCGCTGGTCGTGCAGGTCGCGCAGCCGGGCGGTAAGGGTGGGGCTGTCGCTGATCATGCGGGCGAAGCCCTGACTGGAGAAGCCGATGACGGCGTCGTGCCGCTCCACCCCGGCCAGGAACTCGCGACGCAGGGCGGCCAGCGCGGATTCGCCCGCCGGCCGGTCGGCGACGGTGCGGGCCAGACTGGCGGCGAACGTCTCGTGATAGTCGAGGGCGAGGTCTTCCTTGCGGGGGAAGTAGTTGGTGACGGTCATCTTGGCCACCTGGGCGGCGGCCGCGATCTCGGTGATGGTCACCGCCTCGAAGCCGCGCTCGATGAACAGTCTCGTCGCGGCGTTGGAGATCGCCTGCCTCGTCTGCTGCTTCTTGAGCTCGCGAAGTCCCGTGGCCATGACACCACATCCTCTCATAGGCCGATCATAAATCGATGCTTGACACATTTTTATGTCCATCCTAAATTTATGTCTCACCCAAGCGATACGGGAGAGAACCCTTGAACATCCCCGCCGGTCCCGACGAGACCGCAGCGGTCATGGCGCAGATGCGTGCGCCGGCAGCAGGGACGCCGGAGCCGCCCGCGGACGCCGATTTCACGGCGGCGCTTCCCCGCATGGAGGGGGCCGCCGGGCAGTGGGTCAACACCTCTGGGCGTTCGGCGGCGGAGGCCGGTATCACGCTGTACATCCACGGCGGCGGCTTCGCGCACACCGAACCCCGGATGGAACGACTCATGGCCTGTCACCTGTCCAAGGCGACAGCTCGGCCGGTCTTCGCGGTGGACTACCGGCTCGCCCCTGCCCACCCCTACCCGGCGGCGCTCGATGACGTGACAGCCGTCTACAGCAGGCTGCTCGATCAGGGCGTACCGGAGTCCCGGATCGTCCTGTTCGGTGAGTCGGCAGGTGGCACCCTCGCCCTGTCGGCGCTGCTGGCACTCAAGGAGATCGCGGCCCCAATGCCGGCCGGGGTGATCGCGGTGTCCCCCTTGACCGATCTGACCCTGTCCAGCCCGTCGCTGGACATCAACGACGAACGAGACATGATCAATCGGGCGGTACTGAAGGGCGTCACCACCCAATACCTGGCAGGAGCGCGACCGGATCTGGCGCCTCAGTCCCCCCTGTACGGCGATCTTCGTGGTCTGCCGGCCCTTCTGCTGATAGCCGGTTCCGCGGAGGTGCTGCTCGACGATGCCCGGCGCTTCGCGGCAGCGGCCTCGGCAGCGGGAACGGAGGTCACCCTCGATGTCTACGAGGGCATGCCCCATGTCTTCCACCTGGCGATGTTGCCGGGCGTACCCCTCCCCACCACGACCACGTTCCTCCGCCGCCTGGCGGAGTGGACCGAAGAAAGGCAGCGATGAGTCCGCGGATCACCCCAGGAGAGCCCCTCCGCCTGATGAGCGTGCACGCCCACCCTGACGACGAGTCGAGCAAGGGCGCGGCGACACTCGCCAAGTACGCCGCGGAGGGGGTGGACGTCCTGGTGGTCACCTGTACGGGCGGGGAGCGCGGCGACGTGCTGAACCCCGCGATGGACCGGCCCGGCGTACGGGAGAACCTCACCGAGATCCGGCGGGCCGAGATGGCGGCGGCCAGGGAGATCCTGGGCGTCCGGCAGCACTTCCTGGGCTTCATCGATTCGGGCCTGCCCACGGCCGGCGAGCCGCTGCCGGACGACTGCTTCGCGGTCCAGCCGCTGGAAGAGGCGGCCGGGCGCCTGGTGGCGTTGATCCGCGAATTCCGCCCGCACGTGATCGTGACCTACGACGAGACCGGCGGATACCCACACCCCGACCACATCAAGACGCACCAGGTGACCGTGGCGGCCTTCGACGCCACTCGTCATCCGGGAAACGGCGAACACTGGCAGCCGCTCAAGCTCTACTATCTGGGCACCCTGTCGCGAGCCTGGTTCCAAGCCATGCACGATGCCCTGACAGCGCGCGGGATCGACTCGGGAATGGAGGCCGTGCTGGCAGAGCTCCCGGACGACGCCCCCACCCTGGAGATCACTACCCGCATTGCCTGCGCGGAGTACTTCGAGGTCCGGGACCGGGCATTGCTCGCCCACGCCACGCAGATCGACCCCACTACCGGGTTCATGCTCCACGATCGTGATGTGGAGCGGGAGGTATGGCCCGTCGAGGACTATCACCTCGCTCGGTCCCACGTCGACGGCACCGTTCCCGAAGACGACCTGTTCGCCGGCCTGCGCCCGGCCGCGAGTGACACCCCGCTCACCATCGCCGCGGCGAACGGCGCGCTGAAGGACCTCGAAGACCAAAGATTCTGGCCCGCGCCGACGAGGACGTGACCCGGCTGTCCCCGCCCACCGAGGAGCACCCGCCCTATGAACCCGCTTGAGCTGCAACGCGCAGGAACCGGACGCGCTCGCCACCGCGCGATTTGGGACCACCTCGTCTGATCGTCGTTCGACGCCCTCGCCTCGGTGTCATCGGACATCGACCCCGAGACGCTGACCTCAGCGATGTCGGATGCAGGGTTCGTAGCCCTGGGTAGCTGCGAGTATCCCTTGCCGAACGGTAAACCCTGGCGCGACAGGACTTCCAGACCATCCCATTCCCATAAACAACCGGACCCTTATGCGGCTTGAACTGGTCTCTACGTCGGGGGGTGAATCGCCATTGGCTCGAGGTCGTGTCGCTCGATCTCGCAACAGCCGGCAGCAGGTTTCTGTCAGTCGTTGGAGCAACCGCAGGTTTCGCCACGCCACACCACACACGCGAGAGTTTCATGACGGCTCGCGTCTTCGTTACCCTCGAGGGCTTCGAGGAGGATCCGCACCGCGACCCGCCCGACGTCCTCCATTGGCTGTCGCACCGTCGTCAAGTGTGGGGTGATCAGCCGTCCCGCCAGTATTCCGTCGAAGCCGGTCACCGCCACCTGGGCCGGCACGTCCATGCCCTGTCCCCGAAGCGCGTCGATCGCGACGATGGCCTCCTGATCGGTCGCGCACACGAGAGCCTGCGGAAAGGAAGGCCGATCGAGAAGGCCGCGGACGGCGTCGATCGTCGACTGATCGTCGCCGGGATGGCTTCTCACCGGGGGCGGAGGGGCGATGCGCGCCTGCCGCAGGACTTCGGAGAAGCCCTCATAGCGCGCCACGAACTCCGGGGTGCCCAACTCGCCGAGGTAGGCGAAGTCGCGATAACCGTGATCGATCAGCAAGTGCTCGGTAAGACGGGCCATGGCGGCGCGGTTGTCGACGAAGACGGTGTGCATCCCCTCTCGCCGGATTTCCCCGCCGAGTTCGACGACGGGTATACGGGCTGAGATCTGTTCCAAAAGAGCGCCCGATGCGGCACCGGCGAACGCTATGAGGCCGTCCACGCGCCCCGCGACATCGATCACGCTCGGCAAATGTCCAGGATTATGGCCGGAACCGAGCATCAGCGCGTAACCGTGCCGCCGGCACTCCAACTGGACGCCCCGCTGGACCTCGTCCGAATACAACGGGAAAAGCCGTCCGTCAGGAACGCGAGTCGAATCAAGCGGAGCGGAATCCGGGGAATCCGCGGCCGGCTCGAGTAGATAGTCGAACGCATACAGGCCCAGCGCTCCGGTCTTTCCTTTGGCAAGTCCACGGGCATTCGCACTGGGCACATAGCCGATGGAGTCGGCAGCGCGCAGAACCGCTTGCAAAGTGTCCGCCTTCACCCGCTCCGGCTTGGTGAACGCAAAGGAAACCGTTGCGATCGACACTCCGGCAAGTTGCGCGACATCGTATACCGTCGGTCGCCTCGTCACGTCCGCCCCAATTCACGTCAGGAACCCATCAAGAGCACTCGTACAGTACCGGTTCGACGGCGCTCCAAGGCGCTCCCTTCGATTGTCGCCCGGTGACCGGAAAGGCTCAGCCTTGGCACGCGACCGCGCGGTGGACACGGTCAGCCGGGACGCTCATCACGATCATGTCCCGCACGAGGAGAGCCGCCCCTGGGAAACGCGGCCGCCGTACGGAAGCCGCGCGCCCGGGATGGCGAGCAGACCGCGTCGATCTTGAGATCCATCCCTTCTACCAGGACTTATCGCCGCATGGATCAAGAACGGCGATCCGCGTCGGGCGTGCGGCGCGCGCATCACCGTGCGAAGAGTTCAGCAGTGAGCATGGTTGCGCCACCCCATGTTATGCGCTTAGATGCCGGAACGGAGTCGATCCGGCACGACCTGTGCTCGCAGTGGAGCACCGTTCGCGCACCCCGCAACCCCCCATGCACGAAGGGGAACGATGATGATCCGACGGAATATGGCGGCGGCCACGGCCGTCACCGCGACGCTTGCACTCATGCTCAGCGGTTGTGGGCGTTCGAACGACCGCCCACAGAACGACGTGCCGGCAAGTCGCCTGACGAATGGCCCGGCCACTGGCACCGTCACTATCTGGGCGCAGGGCACAGAGGGTGAAGCGCTCGCCGATTTCCTCAAGCCCTTCAAAGAGAAGAACCCCGGCATCGAGGTCAAGGTGACCCCGATCCCGTGGGACTCGGCGCAGAACAAATATCAGACGGCGATCGCCGGCGGAACGACTCCAGACGTCGGCATGCTGGGGACCGACTGGATGCCGACATTCGCCTCGGCGCTCCGTCCGACGCCCGCCGAGATCGACACGAGCGACATTTTCCCGGTTTCGCGGCAGACGACGAACATCGGCGGCGCGCAGCTGGGTGTGCCGTGGTACGTCGAAACTCGAGTGATCTACTACCGTACCGACCTGATGAAGAAGGCGGGGTTCGACAGCTTCCCCAAAGACTGGGCGGGATTCAAGGCGCTCGCCACGGCGTACCAGGACAAGGCCGGCGCGAAATACGGCGTCGTGCTTCCGTCCGGCGGATGGAACGGTTTCTTGAACAGTCTGCCGTTCGCCTGGTCGAACGGAGCCGACGTCATGAACTCCGACCAGACGAAGTGGACGTTCGACACCCCGAAGATGGTCGAGTCCCTCGAATACGTCAACAGCTTCTTCAAAGAAGGCATCGCCAACAAGAATCCCGATTCCGAGTCGGCGTCCACGGCCTCGGCCTTCGTTGACGGTACCGTCCCGATGTTCATCAGCGGCCCGTGGGACATCCCGGGGCTGAAGACCGCGGGCGGCGCCGGTTTCGAGGAAAAGTTCGCGGTGGCGCCGATCCCGGCCCCGCCGGGCGGGACGTCCACCTCGTTCGCGGCCGGCGCCAACCTCGCCGTGTTCAAGAACTCCAAGAACCCGGACGCGGCATGGAAGCTGATCCAGTGGCTCACGCAGCCCGAGGTCCAGGTCGCGTGGTTCAAGGCGGTCAACGACCTTCCCTCGCGGCAGACAGCGTGGAAGGACACCGCGCTGACGAGCGACCCGAAGGTGTCGGTGTTCGGTGAGCAGCTCAAGAGCGTCAAGACGGCGCCCGCCCTCACCTCGTGGACGCAGGTGTCGGCGGCCGCCGACACGGAGATCGAGCGGATCGCCCGTGGCGGCAAGAGCCCGCAGGACGCGGTCAAGCAGCTGCAGTCGACCGCCGATTCGCTGGGAACCGGCGAATAGGCATGGCCGTGACCCGAGTCGCCGGCGCCGGAGCGTTGTCGCGCTCCGGCGGCGACGGCACCACCAGGGCGCGTCGTCGCCGGATGACGGTGGTGGCCTACCTCTTCGCTCTGCCGTTCATCCTGAGCTTCGCCGTCTTCATGGTGTTCCCGCTCGTCTCGTCGTTCCTGATGTCCTTCACCGACTTCAGGAACAGCGACATCGAGAGCCCGCTGGCCGTCAAGTTCGTGGCGCTGGACCAGTACCTCCGGCTGTTCGAGAACCAGCAGTTCGTGCGGTCGCTGCTGAACACCGTGTACTTCGTCGCGGTGGGCATCCCGCTCACGATGGTCGCGGCTCTCGCCCTCGCCGTGGCGCTCAACAACGGGATCACGCGATTTCGCACGGCATTTCGCGTCGGTTTCTATGCCCCCGTGATCACGAGCATCGTGGCGGTCGCGGTGGTGTGGCGGTTCATCCTCCAACCGGACGGCCTGCTGAACACCGCGCTCGACGCCGTCGGCATCCAGGGCCCGGACTGGCTCAATGACCCGCTCTGGTCGATGCCTGCCATGATCCTCATGGCCATCTGGCGCAACATGGGCACCCTCATGATCATCTTCCTTGCCGGGCTGCAGAACATCCCCGCGAGCGTGCTGGAAGCGGCCGCCGTCGACGGCGCCACCGCCTGGCAGCGATTCGTCCGGGTGACCCTTCCGATGCTCCGCCCCACGCTGCTCCTCGGCGCCGTGCTCCTCTCGGTCGGCTATCTGCAGTTCTTCGAGGAACCGTTCGTCATGACGAAGGGCGGCCCGCTGGACTCCACGCTCTCGATCAGCTATTTCACCTACAACCAGTTCGGTTTCGGCAACTACGGCACCGCGTCGGCGGCGAGCTACGTGCTCTTCATCGCCATCGCGCTGCTCAGCATCGTGCAGTTCCGAGCCTTCCGCCCCAAGGAAGCGCCATGAGGAAGCCCACCATCCCGGGCCGGGCCCTGGTGTACATCGTGCTCGTCATCGCCGTTGCGGCCACGCTCATCCCGTTCGTCTGGATGTACCTCGGTTCGGCGAAGACCCAGTCGGAACTGCTGAGGCGGCCGCCCACATGGTGGCCCGAGACCTTCACGTCCGAGAACTTCGCCACGTGGTTCGGCCGGCTGAATTTCCAGACGTTCTTTCTCAACAGCGTCATCGTGGCCGTCTTCACGGTCCTCGGAACGCTGTTGTTCTGCTCCATGGTCGGCTACGCGCTCGCGAAACTCGACTTCGCCGGCAAGCGGGCCCTCTTCCTGCTCGTGCTGGTCACGCTCATGGTTCCCGGCGTCGTCACGTTCATCCCGCTGTTCGTCGTGGTGAGCAAACTCGGGATGGTCAGCACCTACCCTGCGCTGATCATTCCGTTCCTCGCAGGGCCGATGGGCGTCTTCCTCATGCGCCAGTTCATCAGTGAGATCCCCGACGCGCTCATCGAAGCCGCCCGCATCGACGGCGCGGGCGAGGTGCGCATCTTCACGCGCATCATCCTGCCGCTCTGCGGGCCGGCATTGGCGACACTCGCCATCCTCACCTTCCTCGGATCGTGGAACAACTTCCTGTGGCCGCTCGTGGTCGCGCAGACCGAGGACATGTACACCCTCCCCGTCGCGCTCTCCCTGTACTCGGTGGGGCAGAACGCGACCAACTACGGAGTCCTGCTGGCCGGCTCCGTGCTGGTCATCACCCCCGTGCTGCTGCTCTTCGTGGCCCTGCAGCGCTACTTCATTCAAGGAATCACGGCGACCGGAATCAAATGACCTTCGAAACACGAAAAGGCAGGCGCCGCGAGGCGGCCGGCGTGCATCCCATCATCGGCGGCTTCTACCCCGACCCGAGCGTCTGCCGCGCCGGCGCCGACTACTACCTGGTCAACTCCTCCTTCGAATACTCCCCAGGCGTCCCGGTCTGGCACAGCACCGACCTCACCCATTGGACCCAGATCGGCAACGCCCTGACCGGCACCGATGGGTTCCAGGCGGGAGAAGCCGGCGCCAGCAAGGGAATCTACGCTCCGACACTCCGCCATCACGCGGGCCGCTTCTGGCTGATCACGACGAACGTCTCCACCAGCGGCGGCCAACTGCTGACGTCGACGACGGACCCGGCCGGCCCGTGGGCTCCGGCCGTGGTGATCGACGGCCTGGCGGGCATCGATCCCGACCTGGCCTGGGATGACGATGGCACCTGCTACGTCACGTACTGCTCGACACGCCCCGGCCTGGAGGGCATCGCCCAAGCCCGAGTCGATCTCGAAAAGGGGGTGGCGCTGGAGGAGCCAAGGCCCGTCTGGCAGGGGACCGGACTGGCCTTCCCCGAGGCTCCACATCTCTACCGCCGCGACGGGTGGTGGTACCTGATGATCGCCGAAGGCGGCACGGAACGCGGCCACGCCATCACCATCGCCCGATCCCGAAACCCCGACGGCCCCTTTGAGCCCGCCCCCGGCAATCCCGTCTTCTCGCATCGCAGCACCACGCATCCGGTGCAGAACACGGGGCACGCGGACCTCGTCGAAGCCCCCGACGGACGGTGGGCGGCCGTGTATCTCGGCGTCCGCCCGCGCGGGATGACCCCGATGTTCCACGTCAACGGCCGCGAGACATTCCTCGCCGGCATCGACTGGATCGACGGGTGGCCGCAGTTCGACGAGGGTCGCTTCGTGTACGAGATCCCCGACCGCTCCTTCCTGGATCGATTCGCCGACCCCTCACTCCATCCTCGCTGGGTCTCCCCCGGCGCTCCTCTCGGCGAATTCGTCTCACCCGCCGAACCCGGCATTGCGTTGATCCCGGCCGCCTCCGCCAGCGGGAACGTCAGCGCCCTCATGACCCGGGTGACCGACGAGCGCTGGCGCTTCGACGTCGCGCTACGGACGGCCGACGGCGCGGCGGGCGTCCTGCTCCGACTCGATGACCGCCACTGGTGCGAGTTGCGGGTGAACGACGGCTCCGCGCACGCGGTCCTGCGCGTCGGTCCGCTCGAATCCCCCATCGGCGAGGTCACGACCGGCCTCGGGCCGACGCCAACGGTGCGGATCGAGTCACTGCCCGCCACCCACGACGGCCCGGATGACATCGTATTGTCGGTGATCCGTGACGGCCACAGCGTGATGCTCGCGCGCTTCGACGGCCGATACCTCTCCACCGAGGTCGCCGGCGGATTCACCGGCCGGGTCGCCGGCGTCCGCGCCATCAGCGGCACGGTGGAAGTCGCCTCTGTGCGGTACGAGGCGGATGACGCCTACCTCGATCCCCGGCCATGACTCCATGACTCAAACCTTTCGCGAGGAGCTCCAGTGAGGTTTCCCCACGAGTTCGTCTTCGGGTCCGCGACAGCCGCGTACCAGATCGAAGGCGCCGCCACCGAGGACGGGCGCGGCCCGTCGATCTGGGACACATTCAGCCACACGCCCGGCCGGACGCTCAACGGCGACACCGGAGACGTCGCCGACGATCACTACCACCGTCTCGAGTCCGACCTCGACCTGATGGCCGAGCTCGGACTCGAGGCCTACCGGTTCTCCATCGCCTGGCCGCGGGTCATTCCCACCGGCGTGGGCCCGACCAACCACAAGGGCGTCGATTTCTATTCGCGCCTGGTCGACGGACTTCTCGAACGCGGCATCCGCCCGGTGGCGACGTTGTATCACTGGGACCTCCCCCAACCCCTGGAGGATGAGGGAGGGTGGACCAGCAGAGCCACCGCCGACACGTTCGCCGAGTATGCGCGGGTCATCAGCGCCGCGCTCGGGGACCGTGTCGACACCTGGACCACGCTCAACGAACCCTGGTGCTCGGCGTACCTCGGCTACGGCAGCGGCGTGCACGCGCCCGGACACACGAGCAGGCTGGAGCCGCTGCTGGCCGTGCACCATCTCAATCGCGCGCATGGCCTGGCCATCCAGGCGATGCGTTCGGAGGTCAAATCCGACGCGAAGTTCTCCGTCACGCTCAACCTGCACGTGTTCCGCCCGGACGGCCCGAGTGGCGAGATCGCGCGCTCAAAAGTGGAGGCGCTGTCGAACGACGCGTTCCTGGGGCCGATGCTGGAGGGTCGTTACACCGACCGTCTCCTGGAAACGACGGCCGGCATCACCGACTGGTCCTTCGTCCAGGATGGGGACCTGGAAACCATTCACCAGCCCATCGACGTCCTGGGCGTCAACTACTACAACACCAACCGGGTGCGGATGTCGGACGGGTCAGACGACCAGGAGCGGTCTGACGGACATGGCCGCTCGACCGCTTCTCCTTGGCCCGGCGCCGAAGACGTCGAGTTCCTCAACCAGCGGGGTCCGCTGACCGAGATGGGCTGGAACATCGATCCAGACGGCCTCCGTGACCTCCTCACCGACCTTCATGAGCGATATCCGAACCAACCCCTCATGATCACCGAGAACGGCGCCGCCTTCCCGGACACCGTCGACAACGGGATGATTCACGACGAGGATCGGATCGACTACGTCCGGCGGCACCTTCAGGCAGTATTCGACGTCATCGAGAAAGGCGTCGATGTGCGCGGCTACTTCTTGTGGTCGCTCATGGACAACTTCGAGTGGGCGTACGGATACTCGAAACGCTTCGGGATCATCCGCGTGGACTACGACACCCAGGCCCGCACGCTGAAGGACAGCGCCCGCTGGTACGCCAACGTCATCCGCTCACGCGAGCTCTCATGACCATGCTCAGCCGCATGGCCCTCCACTCCGGATAGACCGTTGAAGCTGCCGCCGGGCCAATCCCGCCGGACCATGCCGGGCCGAGATCGTGGACACGCTGCACAGTCCTGCTCGTACTCGGCCAGGAGGTCGATCGCGTCGGCGATCCGGACCGGGACATTCCGCCGTGGATCGCCGTGTGGCACTCCGCATGGGAAGGAGGCGACACCAAGACCGCAGGATCACGGGCTTGTCTTCGCCTCGCTCGTTGGCACACCGCTCGATGCCCACAACGTCAGACGAGCGTTCCGGAAGATCGTCAAGGACGCCGGGATGCCCGCCTACTACTGGACGCCCCGCGAGATGCGCCACAGCTTCGTCTCGCTGCTCACCGACTCCGGTGTCCCCTTGGAGGACCTCGCCTGGTCGGGACGACAGGATTTGAACCTGCGACCCCTTGACCCCCAGGCACATCACGAGGGGGCGAGATCACGGCCGATACCCGCCCCCACCTGAGGTTATAGTCCTTGCCGGTCCTTCAGCGTCCAAGGTCGTCCGGCGCGATTGTCACTCAGAATTCGTCGTACCCGGAGACCTGGCCGATGGAGAAGATGTGCCGGTTGGCGGCGCAGATCGTCTCCAAGACGTGGATGGGCGTGTCCTCAGTGGAGTAGCTCGCGCGGAGCACCTGGACGATCCACTCTCCGGGCTCGAGTTCCAGCGTCTCACGCTCGAAGGTGGTCGGCGGCCGAGCGGTCAGGTTCTCCTCCGCGTGACCGAACGAGTAGCCGAGCGCGGTCAACGCGGACTGAAGCGACGGCTTGACGAACTCCGGCTCGGCGATCCTGGTGTCGCCGAACAGGTCAGCGCGGAAGTAGCTCGTCGCGATGCGTACCGGCACGTCGTTCGCCGTCATCATCTTGCGCCGGGCCACGATGTCCGTACCGGGCTCGACACGCAGGCAGGCCGCAACGTGATCACTGGCGGGTTCCAGCCCGACATAGAGCATCCGGCGATCAGCTTTGAGCCCTTGCCGTTCCGCTTCCGCCAGGAACAGGGACTTGGACCCCCTGACGGCGGGCTCGGTCGGCAACGCCCGCTGCACCAGCACCCGAGGGGCCGACGTGGCAGGGCCTTCCGGCGCACGAGCGGTCGGCCCCTTTCTCATCTGCGAGATGCGTCCAGGGGAGACCCCCAGCCGCCCGGCGATCTCCTCCAGGCTCATCCCGGACTCCCGTGCCTCCGCGATGGCCTGCCGCCGCATCTTGGCCGCCTCGGTGACCAACCCCTGCTCCTCGGTCATGAGTCGGCTGAGCATGCGGGCTCGTTCCACGGGATCGTTGACCTGCGCGACTTCTCTCAGCGTCTTCAAGTCCATCCGGGCGTTGCCTCCTCAGCGACCGACATTCGGCGCACTTTAGCCCCCCTATTGCGAGGGCATGGCCAGGGCTCTACTCTCAACTTTAGCCCCCCTAAAGCGGGGCCCTTGAATAGACCCCCGCCTGCGGGACGAACGGTGCTGCAACACCACCCGCAGACGGGGGTCCAAAGCATCGAGAGCTTGGGGCGTCAACGATGCAGGACCAGATTATCGCCGGGCCTGGGAACGGCAAGAAAACGCAAGCCATGCTGTCCGCAGATCTCCTGCGCCAGACCCTCCAGACCGAGCACGGCATACAAGCAGACATCCACGTGGGATACGACCTCGCCCTGGTGTCGGTCTGGGTGGGGCTGGTGGTGTGGTGCGACGGTCACCGGTTCTGGTGGCGCACCGGCTGGGATCCCGAACGCAAGCGCCCCGTCTACGCCTGGCACCCGGCCATCGAACCTGGACGAGCCGCCCGCCGCATCGCCTTCCGGTACGCCGATCTACGCGCCGACCACCCGCTCTCCCAGGCGATCGGCGACCTGGGACACGCCGCCAGCGCCACCCTGGAAGAGAACGCGCCATGACGACGGCTGGGAGCACCATCGGCAGCCGAGTCAAGATCGTGGACATGCTCCACAGCCCAGCCAGGACACGAGCGTTCGCATCATGGCTCCTTGGACATCGTGCCACGGTGGTGGGCATCCTACGTAATGGCACGCTGGCACTCGTGGAGCTCGACGGCGAGCCCGGCGGAGCACGACGCTGGCCCATCCACTGGGATGACCTGCTGGTTTACACCGTGGTCCGAGCCGGTGAACATCGAAGAGGGCTACCGGCTCGGGCTATCCGGCCTTGAACGAGGCGCCGTTCAGCCTGCCGTACAAGGTGACAGCGGAAGGAGCCTCTGCGGTGAGCCAGCACATCCGCTGCCGATCTGCGGATGGTCGTTGCCATTCTCGCCAAGGGCAGCCCAAGCCTGCCCCGCCTGTGTCCGCTTGGCAGTGGAGGCGTCATAGGGCCGTCTCCACGATTTGAATTTGAGGGGATTGACAGATCGTCGCCGAACTCCGCCAGGATGCGGGTGGCCAGGATGGTGTCAAGCCCGGGTTGGCTGCGGTAGATGGGCGCGTCGGGATGATGGTCCAGAGCCTGTTCCATCTCGGCTTGCAGGCCGGCGATGGCGGTGGTCATGGCCGTGATGGTCTGTAGCAGCGCGGTGACGGCCAAGCCGAAGGGGTGGGGTGTTGCCGATGCGTAGCTTGGCGACCTTGGACCAGTCGATGCCACAGAAGACCCCCCGTGGATCGCCATGTGGCGGTCCGTACGCGAAGGAGGCGACACCAAGACCAGGCGGCTCACGGAGATCACTAGCGCTGCCCAAGCACTGCGTGGAAGCGCTAAAGGCTCGCCGGGAGCAGCAGCGCAGGGACATGAGGGAGGCAGTCGAGAAGTAGAAGGATCATGGTCTCGTCTTCGCTGGCACATCCCTCGACGCCCACAACGTACGCAGAGCGTTCCGGAAGATCGTCAAGGACGCCGGGATGCCCGCGTACTACTGGACGCGCCGCGAGATGCGCCACAGCCTCGTCTCACTGCTCTCCGACTCCGGTGTCCCCTGGACGACATCGCCCGCCTGGTCGGCCACAGCGGCACGGCTGTGACGGAAGCCGTCTACCGCAAGCAGATCCGCCCCGTACTCCTGCAAGGAGCTGCGGCGATGGACGATCTCTTCGCCCGTTGGTCACTCAGTTGGTCACTCAACAATGCGAAAGGGTGCCACCCTAAAGAGTGACACCCTGCTCGACCAGTAGAAAACCTGGTCGGGACGACAGGATTTGAACCTGCGACCCCTTGACCCCCAGTCAAGTGCGCTACCAAGCTGCGCTACGTCCCGGTTGTGTCGATCACCCCCTGCGGGGCGAGACGTCATAACCTTAGCGCACATCAGAACCGCACGTGTACTCAGCAGGAGGGGCTCGTGGGGCGCAGGCCGACCGTCGATCGGAGTGAGCTGGCCAGGCTCGTCGCCGAGGGAATGAACGTGCAGGAGTTGGCCGCGCACTTCGGAGTCAGTGAGTCCGGGGTGCTGCAGGCCAAGCGGGCCGCGGGCCTGGCCAAGCCGATGCTCGATCACAGCCGGGCCGTACCGTGGAAGCTGGAGCGGAAGCACGCGCAGTCCGGGCCCGCCACGAACCTGCGGAACCTGTCCGCCGCCGCGCAGGGGAAGCCGCCGGCGGCCGAGCGGTTGAACACCGCCTTGCGGTGGGCGCAGCGGCTTGTCGATGCCGGGCTCGACGTCGGCTACGACAGCGTGAGCGGGTTCAGGGAGGTCCCCGCCGCCCCTTGTGACTCACACGTCGCGACAGTGCTGGAAGCGGCCAGGAAAGCTCTGGAAGGCCGCTGACACCGGCGTTTCGGGCGCTCCTACGGGGGCAGTCGCTGGTCTCGACGTTAGAGACCGGAGGCGAACATTATGTCCACCTTGATCTGGGTGGTCGTCGTCGTGGTCGCGGTGGTGGCCCTCGCCGCAGTCGGCTACGTGGTGTTGCAGCAGCAGCGCCGCAGCCGCCTCCGCGCACGTTTCGGCCCCGAGTACGAACGCCTGATGGCGGAGCACGACAGCAGACGCGACGCGGAGCAGGAGTTGCTCGCCCGTGAGCAGCGCCACTCCGAGCTGGACATCCGGCCCCTGCCGGAGGAGTCACGTGACAGCTACGCCACCCGGTGGAACGAGGTGCAGGAGCGCTTCGTCGACGCCCCCGGGTTCGCGGTATCCGAGGCCGACCAGCTGGTGGCGGCGGTCATGGCGGAGCGAGGCTACCCCACGGATGACTTCGAGCAGCGGGTGTCCGATCTGTCCGTCGGGCACGGTGCCACCCTGGACCACTACCGGGCGGCCCACGAGATCAGCGGGCGCGCCGCCAGGAAGGAGGCCTCTACCGAGGATCTCCGTCAGGCGATGGTGCACTACCGCGCGCTCTTCGAAGAGCTCCTACAAGAGACCACGCGAGGACGGTGACCGATATGACGAGCGACGAGCTGAAAGTGCCGTCGCAACGGGCGGACCAGACCGATGACGATGACGCCCCCAGGGACGACTTCCGCGCGAACGACACCCCCACTACCGACCTCAGCAAGGAAGACGGCGTCCGTGACGAGCGGTCGCGGGCGATCGTCAACGAAGAGAACGAAGAGAACGACGAGGGGAATGGGGCTCGCCATCACGAGCCGTACGCCCCGATGGGCGGCGACATGCTGGCCGAGCCCGAGCCGGGTCTGAGCCCGGACCCGGTGCGCGACGAGCCCGAGTACACCGACGACGTGCCCGGCGAGCCCATGGTGGTGGAGAGCGCGCCGGCCCACGCCGCCCCTCAGTCCGTCGTCCTGTTCGACCAGGACCCGGCCGAAGTGCAGGGTCGCTGGCGCGAGCTGCAGACCTCGTTCGTGGACGACCCCAGTGACGCCGTCCAGCGGGCCGAAGGACTGGTCGAAGAGGTCGTCGAGGCGATCACCAGCGGTCTTACGGCTCGTACGGGCGAGCTGCGCGACCGCTGGAAGGGCGCTGACGACACCGAGCAGCTGCGGCTGGCCCTGCGCGACTACCGGGTCGTGCTGGAGCGGCTGCTCACCCTTTCAGGCCACGAAGCAGGCCACGAAGCAGGCCACGCGACCGGTCCCGCAACCGGCCATGAGACGAGCCACGCAACCGATACGGCCTACGGAACGAGGTAACGGGACATGCTGGCGATAGTCGCGGCGATCATTTTCGGCCTGGGCTTCCTGCTCGACCTGCTGAATGTGAGCATCGGGTCAGGGATCTCCGGCACGACGTTCATGCTGCTCGGCCTCACCCTGCTGGCGCTGCACCAGGCGGGCATCGGCACGGCCAGCGTCAAGAGCTACGGCGGCTGGCGAGGCCGTACCCGCCGATAACAAACGCCGACAGCGGACACAGCACGACAGCGCGCGGCGCACTCGATGATCACGAGATGATCACGAGGCGTCGCGCGCACATGTCGATTCATGTCTGGTGAAATCAGGTCTTGCTGGGGAAGCGCATGGTGACCGTGCTGCCCTCGCCGCCCACCCGCAGCGACAGGTCCGAGGAGAGCAGGCGGGCCACCCAGAGACCCATCCCGCCGACCGAGCCGGGCATCGGGCCGGGCTTCCAGGTGCCCTCGTCGTGTACCTCGACCACCAGTTCGCCGTCGTGGACCCAGGTGCGGAGCTGGGCGTCGACCGTGCCGTGGGTGACGGCGTTGGTGGCCACCTCGTTGACGGCGATGACGAAATCGCCCACCGCCTCCTCCGCCATGCCCACCTCGCGGGCCTCGGACGCGGCGAACTGGCGCACCCGCGGGAGGTCCGGCAACCGGAAGCTCAGCTTTTTCACCGGCGCGCCCGGTGGCGGGCTGATGGAGCCCGCCTGAGGATCGACATCCTCGTTCACCCGGTAACCGCCTTAATCAGCTGACTAGCTCACTACGTAGCTGGTCCAGCACTTTACGGAGGATTCGCGATACATGCATCTGCGAGATGCCGAACTCTGCCGCTATTTCGGCTTGAGTCATGTTCCCAAAGAAGCGAAGCAGCAGGATGTGCTTCTCACGCGACGGCAGTGCGTCGATCAGCGGCTTGACGGCCTGCCGGTCGACCATCTTGCCCAACGTATCGTCGTCCTCCGGGATGATGTCGCCGAGAGAGGCGGCGTCGTCCTCGGTTCCGAGCGGCGCGTCGAGCGACAGCGTGCTGTAGGCGGCCGAGGCGTCGAGCGTGAGCAGGACGTCCTCCTCGCTGATGTTCATCTTCGCGGCCAGTTCGGCCACGGTCGGGGAGCGTCCCAGGTCCTGGCTGAGGTCGGCGACGAGCCGGTTCAGCTCGGAGCGGCGTTCCTGGTAGAGCCGCGGCACCCGGATGGCCCAGGTACGGTCGCGGAAGTGGCGCTTGACCTCGCCGGTCATCGTGACGACGGCGTAGCCCCTGAAGGCATGGCCGAGAGTGGGGTCGAAGCCGTTGACGGCCTTCATGAGGCCGACGTACGCGGCCTGCAGAAGATCCTCCAGAGGCTCGCCGCGGTAGCGGTAGCGTCTGGCGATCTCCATGGCGAGCGAGCGGTGCATCTCGACGATGCGCTCCCTCAGGCGTTCGCGGTGACTGTCGGTAGTGGCTTCGCCGGCCATTTCGGCCAGCAACTCTTCGGCGGTCAACTCCTCGAGGACGAATTCCCGCACAGCCATGGCTGCTCCTCATATGGATCGCAGGGCCGCCTCCACCTGCGAAAAAAGCCCATGCAGAGGCATGCCTCGCTCTACATCCGAGACGGAAGCCCTCTGCTGGACTTCGGATCCAGTGTCCCCCCTCACCGCAGAAGTATTCCTCCTTCGTGCGGTGACAGTAGGGTTGCCCCGTGACAATGCCGGAGAACGGCGAAGGGGCGGTGACGGCCCTGAGCCTTACGTCGTCGACCGTGGACGAGATCACGGTGATCAAGGTCGATGGCGTGCTCGACGCCACGACGCGCGAGCAGTTCGCCGACTACCTCTCTCTGGCGGGTTCCGAGCTGATCCTGGACCTGGCCGGAGTGACGTTCATGGACTCGCGCGCGCTCGGCCTGATCGTCCACCATTGGCAGACCAGCTTGGCGTCGGGTGCCAGGTTTGCCCTGGTCGGCGTGGAATATTCAAAGTCAAAGGTCATGTGGATCACCGGGCTCGCGCAGCGGCTGCCGCTGTACGACACGCTCGACGACGCCTTGGCCGCCATTGGCTGAGCACATTCCCCTAGGGCCACTAGCGGCGGGACTTTTTCTGGTGCTCGTCGACCAGGAGCCTGGCCAGGTCCGCCACCTTGACCTGGTGGTGCTGTGAGATCCGGCGCAGTTCCTCGAAGGCCGCCTCGGACGAGCACCCGCTGGTCTTCATGATGATGCCCTTGGCCTGGTCGATCACCGAGCGGCCGGCCAGGGCCTCCTGGAGCTGGGCGGCGTCCGTACGTGCTTCCTCGAAGTCCCACAGGTTGGCCATGGCCACGCCCACCTGCTCGGTCAGCATGTCGGCCAGCGCCTGGGCGGCCTGCGGGGAGAAGGCGGCCGGCCGTACCGAATAGAGGCCGATGACCAGCAGGACAGGGTCGAGCCGGATGGGCACGGTGAGCACCGAGCGCACCCCCCAGCGGGCGGCGAGCGGGGCGTAGCGCGGCCAGCGCGAGTCGCTGAGCACGTCCGTCACGACCACCCGGCCGCCGGCCAGCCTGGCGTCGGTCGACGGGCCCTCGCCGATGTCGCGTTCGCCTTCGACCAGCATGATGAGCTCGCTGTGCGAGCCCGACACCAGCACCCGCTGGTCCCGCCAGTGCTCGGCGGAACCGCCCGAGCAACCGGGGACTCCGTCGGCCAGCGCGGTGGTCAGACCGCGCAGCACACTTTCCGTTGAGTTGTCTTCGCCCAGCCGCCCGAGAGTCGCCAGGTCACGGGCAAGTCCGGGGGTGATCATCGCCGTTGATTTCATAGCAAGCAAGCCCTACCCCTTATAGCTAGCATTATCCAGCGTGGCGTAGCGTCAGAGAATGACCATGCCCGGCCTCGAACACGCCCTGGACGCTCTGTCCGGACGTGTTTCCTCCCTGCGCGAGGCGCGGGCGGCCTACCCCTCCGACCTTGCGCCGACTCTAGACGCGGCACTCGCCGAGCTCGACACCGCCGCCGAGTTGCTGGCCGAGGCGCGTGAAGCGCTGCGCAACGCGCCCAAGCGGCAGGGCGGCAAGAAGGACGGGGGCCAGCGGGAGCTGAAGCTGCTGCGCCAGGTCTACCGGGCCTTCCCCGTGCCGGTGATCGTGCTGGACGGCGGCGGGGTGGTCCGGCGGATCAACCCCGAGACCTCGCGGATGCTGGGCAGCCCCGACGGCTATCTGGTCGGCCGGTCGTTCCCGCTGCTGGTGGACGTGTCGCGGCGGGCGGCGTTCCGTTCGCACCTGATGTCGGTGCTGCAGACCGGGCAGCCGGCCGCGTTCGAGTCGCGGCTGGCGCACCAGGGCCGGACCCATACCGTCCAGGTGGCTCTGACCAGGCTGACGATGCCCGGCGAGCCGCAGCAGATGGTGGCGGCCGTGGCGCTGCCGACCGAGGTACAGCTGCCCGAGCCGGGCGCGCGGCGGCCCGAGCAGTCCGACGGCGCGCTGCTGCTGGCGGCGGCCAAGCGCCAGGACCTGCTGGCCACGATGACCACGCTGCTGCTGGACGAGGAGGCGCTGCGGCAGCCTGTGGCGCTGCCCAGGGCGACGCGGCTGCTGGCGGCCGGCTGGGCCGACTGGGTGATCGCGGACGTGGTACGCGACGGTCTGGCCCGCCGCGCGGCCGTCGTGGCGCCCAAGGACCACCCGCTGGGCGACCTGGTACGCCAGATCGAGTCCGCCCCGCCGGCCGCGAGCCACGTGGTGACCCAGGTGCTGGAGCGCGGTTCCGGTGTGGTGCACGAGATGGTCGACGACGAAACCCTGCTGGGCTTCTGCTCCGACGGGCCGCTGCTGACGGCGATGGGCGCCGGCTCGATGCTGTGCGTGCCCATCGGCCCGGGCGACGGCGTGCTCACGCTGGTCAGGTCGCACGACCGGCCGCCGTTCACGCTGGCCGACCTGGGGGTCATGCAGGAGGTCGGGCTCCAGCTCGGGCTGGCGGTGCGCGCGCAGAGCAGCTTCCAGCGCCGTTCGCGGGCCGCCGACGCGCTGTCGGCCACCGTCGCGCCGCGCAACCTGCCGGACGTGCCCGGGTACGAGGCCGCCGCGATCTACAATCCCGGCGCGTCGGTCGGCGCCGAGTTCTACGACGTCTTCCCCGTCGCGGACGGCTGGGCGTTCGCCCTCGGCGGCGCCGCGGGCAAGGGCGAGGAGGCGGCGTCGGTCAGCGCGATGGTCAGGGGCGGGGTCCGGGTGCTCAGCGTCTGGGAGTCCGATCCCGACGTGGTGCTGCGCAAGGTGAACGAGGCCCTGGTGACGCAGGGGACCGGCATGTTCGTGATGGTCGTGGCCGGGTTCGTACGGGGCCGCAGGATCCGCCTGTCGTCCGCGGGGCATCATCCGGCCGCGCTGCTGCTGCCCGACGGGAGCGTCCGGTTCGCCTCGGGTGGCGGCGTGCCGCTGGGCATCTCGCCGGAGGCCGAGACCGAGTCCGAGGAGCTGACCGTCGCGGTGGGTGAGACGCTGCTGCTCTACTCCGAGGGGCTGATCTCCTCCAGGAACGAGGTCGGCGAGCCGTACGGCGAGGAGCGGCTGGCCGACGTGCTGGGCAGATGCGCCGGTCAGGCGCCTACGACCATCGTGAAGGCGGTCGAGGCGGACCGGCACGCGTTCTCCGGCGGACAGGTTTGGGACGAGATCGTGGTGCTGGCTCTGCGCGGCGTCTAAGTGGTGTCGGCTCTGCGGGGGTTTGCGGTTGAGCCATCTTTGGGTAAGGTCGGGGGAAGAACGACGTGCCTAAGACGCAGGCACACCTTGAAAGCTGTTTTCACGCTGAGGTGTGCCATGAATATCGCGATCGTCGCTTCCGCTACCGGTAACAAGCGTCACCACATTCTCTCCGTAGCGCGTGAACTGGGACGCGAGCACCACGTCACCATCTACTCCCGTCGTGACAGTGCCGAGGGCAAGGCCAGGACGCGGGTGGCCCCGGGTGTGATGATGGAGCACATCGAGGTGGGCCCGGCCCGCGATCTCGCCCCCGCCGACGTCATGCCGTACCTCAAGGACGTCGGCCAATATCTGAGCCGGCGCTGGAGCCAGGAACGCCCGGACGTGATCCACGCCCACTCCTGGACCGGCGGCCTCGCCGCCGTCACGGGCGCCAACGGCCTGGGGGTGCCGGTCACCCAGACCTTCCACACCGTCGACGCGGCCCACCTGAAGCTGGAGCGCGCGCTCGGCCGCAGCGCCAGAGCGGTCATCGCCGGCTCCGGTGACGAGGAGTCTGCGCTGATCCGGCTCGGCGTGCCGCGCCACAACATCGCCATCGTGCCGTACGGCGTCGACACCGAGCGCTTCCACCGCCAGGGCCCGGTCGCCACGCGCGGCAGCCGCAAGCGCCTGCTGCACCTCGGCCCGCTCACCCCCGAACGCGGCGCCCCCACGATCATCCGCGCGCTGCAGGGCCTCCAGGACGTCGAGCTGGTGCTCGCGGGCGGCCCCGAGCCGGACCTGCTCGACGGCGACCGGGAGGTACGCCGCCTGCGCGCCCTGGCCCAGCAGCTCGGCGTGGCCGACCGGGTGACCCTGCTCGGGCAGGTCAAGCGGACCGCGGTACCCAAGCTCATGCGCAGTGCCGACGCCGTGGTGTCGGTGCCACGCGAGGCCACGACGGGGATCGTCGCGCTGGAGGCCATGGCCTGCGGTGTACCCGTGATCGCCTCGGCCGTGGGCGCGCACCTCGACTCGATCATCGACGGCGTCACCGGCCTGCTGGTGCCGCCGGACCGCCCCGCGCGGACCGCGCGCCTGGCCCGCGAGCTGCTGACGGACCCGACGCTGCGCACCGCGCTCGGCTACGCGGGCGCCGACCGCGCCCGTTCGCGTTACTCGTGGGAGCGGGTCAGCCAGGAGCTGGTGCGGGTGTACGAACTCGCCTGCGCTTAAAGTTCCTTTTATGCTGATTCACCCTTGGGACGCGGGCACCGACGAGCAGTCCCTGGCGTACGTGAAGGACAACCAGTTCGGGCACCTGATAGCCGCGGGCCGCGGCCGTGAGGTGCCCGTCGTGGTGCCGACGCAGTTCCTGCTCGTGGACGAGCGGACGATCGTCCTCCACCTGGCCCGGCCGAATCCGATCTGGGCGGCGATCGACGAGAACCCCAAGGTGGTCATGTCGGTGGCGGGCCCCTGGGCCTACATCCCGGGCCGGTGGCGGGCCGAGCCCGGTGTCGAGCCGGAGCTGGGCGTGCCGACCACGTTCTACTCCTCCGTCCAGCTGATCTGCCGGGCCGAGATCGTCAAGGAGGCCGAGGGCAAGCTGGAGATCCTGCGCGAGCAGCTCGCCGACCTCGAACCCGGGCAGGGCGATCCGGCCCGGATGCCGCGGCTGCTGTCGGGCATCCAGGGGATCCGGCTAGCGATCGAGGAGATCCGCGGCAAGTTCAAGTACGACGGGCACAAGGACGACGCTCACCGGCAGCGGGTCGCCAAGGGGCTGACCGAACGCGGCGGGCCCGGCGACACCTCCGCCCTCAGCCACCTGTAAGACCCGCCGACTAAGGCGCCAGGAGGCGGGCCGCCTTGAGGCCCAGGTGGATGGTCAGCCGGTCGTCTCCCTCCGACAGGTCCCGGTGCAGCGTCCGCTCGGCCTTGCCCAGCCGGTAGTAGAGCGTCTGGCGGTGGATGCCCAGCTCGGCGGCCGTCTTCTGGGCGTGGCCGCCGTGGTCCAGGTAGACCTCCACGGTGTGCGCCAGCTCGGCGTCCAGCGCCGCCGTCTCGGCCGCCAGCTCGCGCAGGTCGCTCTGGCCGAGCCGGGCCAGCAGCCGGTGCACGCCCAGGTCCTCCCACCGGGCGACGGGCGCGAAGCGGGGGAAGTGCTCGGCGACGCGCAACGCCTGCCGCGCCTCACGCCAGCTCTGCCAGGCGTCCGCCGGGTCCGCCCGGGGGGCGCCGGTGCCGGCCGCCGTGCCGTACGCGTTCTGCAGGGTCTGGGCGACCTCGGCGGCCAGGTGCGCGGGGGCGAGCAGCGCGACGGGCGAGCCGGCGCGGGCCAGCACCCCGCGCGGCAGCGTCCAGAGGGCGGCGACACGCTCCTCCGACTCGCGCACGGCGATCGCGGTGACGGGCCCGAGTACCTCGATGGAGGCGCCGGCCCGCTCCTCAGGGTCGGCCGAGAGCAGCGCGCGCAGGCCGCGGCCGAGGTCGTGACGGCTCCTGGCCTCCTGGGCGAGCGCGGCGGCGGCCCTGGCCACGAGCGGGGCCGCCCGGCTCAGCGCCGCCTCGGTGAGGCTGCCGGAGTCGAGCAGCCACAGGTAGCCGTAGGTGACCTCGCCGTGGCGCAGCGGCCAGCAGACCCTGGCCAGGACCTTGAGGTCGGCGTCCGCGGGGATCCTGACCGGGCCGTGGGCGCGGGCGATGCCGTAGCGTTCGAAGTAGTCGCGGACCTCGCCGGTGGCGCGCCTGCGCAGGATCGATTCCTGGCGGACGGTGTCGATGTCGCCGTGCTGCGCACCATATGCCAGCAGGCGGAACGAGCGGTCCTCCAGCGTCGCGGACGCCCCCAGCAGGCGGGCGAGCTCGTCGACGGTCTCCTGTAGATCTGCCGAGTTGTGCATTTGTATGACAGCCTGCCACAAGTGGCGTTACGCGCGTCGATGGCCCGGTTGTGAGCTGCGGTTTTAGGCTGAGAACATGCTGGGTCAACTGCTACTCGCCACCTCCCGGAGCGCGCTGGTACGCCGCTCGGTATCCGGCTTCCCCCTCACCCGCAAGGTCGTCGACAGGTTCGTCGCCGGTGAGAGCGTTCAGGAGGCCCGGACCGCCATCGAACGGCTGCGCGACGCCAAACTCGCCGTCACCGTCGACCATCTCGGCGAGGAGACCCGCGACGCGAGCGCGGCGGCGGCCACCGCGAAGGCGTACATCACGCTGCTCGACGCGCTGCGCCCGCTCGATCTCGGCCCCCGGGGCGAGGTGTCGGTGAAGCTGTCGGCCGTCGGGCAGCGGCTCGACGACGCGATGGCGCTGGAGCACGCCCGCGAGATCTGCGCCGCGGCCGACGCCAACGGCTCGACCGTGACGCTCGACATGGAGGATCACACGACCGTCGACTCGACGCTCGCGATCCTGCGCAAGCTGCGCGCGGACTTCCCGTCGACCGGCGTGGCGATCCAGGCCTACCTGTTCCGCAGCGCGGACGACTGCCGCGCGCTGGCGGTCGAGGGTTCGCGGGTACGCCTGGTCAAGGGCGCCTACCGGGAGCCCGCCTCGGTCGCGTACCAGGGCAAAAGCGAGGTCGACAAGGCGTACGTGCGATGCCTGCGAACCCTCATGGCGGGGCAGGGGTACCCCATGGTGGCGACGCACGACGACCGGATCATTTCGATCACCGAGCTGCTCGCCGACCGCTTCGGCCGCCGGCTCGGGTCCTATGAGTATCAGATGCTGTACGGAATCCGCACCGACCGGCAGGAGGACCTCGCCGGGGCCGGTCACACCGTGCGCGTCTACGTTCCCTACGGCGACGACTGGTACGGCTACTTCATGCGCCGCCTGGCCGAGCGGCCCGCCAACATCGCCTTCTTCCTTCGTGCCCTTGGGGGTAAGTAAATGGACGCCATCAGCAACGTGCCCGTTCCCGCCAACGAGCGGGTGTACGGCTACGCGCCGGGCAGCCCGGAGCGTACGACGCTGGAGAACCGGATCAAGGAGCTGTCCGGGTCCTCGATCGACCTGACCATGACGATCGACGGCGAGCGGCGGCTGGGCGGCGGCGCGCCGATCGACGTGGTGCAGCCGCACAACAAGGCCTCCGTCCTCGGCCGCATTCAGGACGCCACGGCTCAGGACGTACAGGACGCCGTCGACAGCGCGCTGCGCGCGGCTCCGGCCTGGCGGGCGCTGTCGTTCGACGAGCGGGCGGCGGTCTTCCTCAAGGCGGCCGACCTGCTGGCCGGGCCGTGGCGGGCGACGCTGAACGCCGCGACCATGCTCGGGCAGTCGAAGTCGGCGCAGCAGGCGGAGATCGACTCGGCCTGTGAGCTGATCGACTTCCTCCGGTTCAACGTGGCCTACGCGCGGCAGCTGTACGCCGACCAGCCGGCGTCGTCGCCCGGGGTGTGGAACCGGATGGAGTACCGGGCGCTCGAGGGCTTCGTGCTGGCGATCACTCCCTTCAACTTCACCGCCATCGCCGGAAATTTGCCGACGTCGGCGGCTTTGATGGGAAATGTCGTCGTCTGGAAGCCTTCGCCCACGCAGCAGTTCGCGGCGCACTTCACGATGCGCCTACTGGAGGAGGCGGGCCTGCCGCCGGGCGTGATCAACATGGTCACCGGCAACGGCCAGGCGGTCTCCGAGGTGGCGCTCACGCACCCGCAGCTGGCGGGCATCCACTTCACCGGCTCGACGGCGACCTTCCAGCACCTGTGGGGCACCGTCGGCGCGAACATCGCCTCCTACCGCGGCTACCCGCGTCTCGTCGGCGAGACCGGCGGCAAGGACTTCGTCCTGGCCCACCCGTCGGCCGACCCGGCCGTGCTCGCCACCGCGCTGGTCAGGGGGGCCTTCGAGTACCAGGGCCAGAAGTGCTCGGCGGCGTCGCGGGCGTACGTGCCGCGCTCGGTCTGGTCGCGCATGCGTGACGACTTCGTCTCCGCGGCCGAGTCGCTGACCGTGGGCGACGTGGCGGGCGACCTGTCGACGTTCATGGGCGCGGTCATCGACGACCGGGCCTTCGCCAAGCACAAGGCGGCCATCGACCGAGCGCGCGGCGCCTCGAACATCGACCTGCTCACCGGCTCGTACGACGACTCCACCGGCTATTTCGTCAAGCCGACGATCCTCGAGTGCGCCGACCCCACGGACGAGATCTTCGTCAAGGAGTACTTCGGGCCGATCCTGGGCGTACACGTGTATGAGGACGGCGACTTCGACGCGGTGCTCGACCAGATGGAGAGCGTCTCGCCGTACGCGCTGACCGGGTCGATCATCGCCCAGGACCGCTACGCGATCGCCTCGGCCTCGGAGCGGCTGCGCTTCGCGGCGGGCAACTTCTACATCAACGACAAGCCGACGGGCGCGGTCGTGGGCCAGCAGCCGTTCGGCGGCGCCCGCGCCTCGGGCACCAACGACAAGGCGGGCTCGATCTTCAACCTGATCCGCTGGGTGAACGCCCGTACGATCAAGGAGACCTTCGTCCCGCCGGTCATCACGGGTCCTTACCGGGGTGACATTCCGCAGATGGCGTTCGAGCAGCCCGACCTGAAGCGGCTGGGTTACTGAGGTCCAGCGGCTGAACAGGTGAGGCACCCCGGACTCGGGGTGCCTCTCACCTATGGCCGCCCCGTCACCCGCCCGCACCTGGGACGTCCGGTCGCTTGGCCCCTTGAGCTGGAGTTTTGCACTCAGGCGGAAACCTCTGGATGGTGCCGACGTATTGCGGCAACCTGGCCAGGCACCGGGGACAGCGTTCGTCCTTCACGAACTCGACGACGGTGTGGGGCACGTTCCGCTCCGCAGGTGGAGATCGTCCTGGTGTCGGCGGGGGCCCGCATCGGGGAGGCGACGGGGGTCCATATGCGATTACAGGTGCTCGGGCCGATGCGGTTCTGGACCGGTTGCGACTGGGCGCCGATCCCCAGCCCGCGCCCCCGAACCCTGCTGGCCCTGCTGACGATCGGCGCGGGGCGGCCGATCACCACAGAACGCATGATCGCCGAGCTCTGGCCGGCCAAGCCGCCGCCGACGGCGGCCACTCTGCTCCGGGGCTACATCCTGCAACTGCGGCGCGCACTCGGCGACGACGGCGGCGAGACGATCATCACCCGGGCCTCCGGCTACGAGATCCGCCGCGCCGCCGACGAGACCGACGTCGCCCGCTTCGACGCCCTGACCGCGCAGGGGCGCACCGCGCTGGTCAAGGGCGCCGCCGGGGAGGCCCACCGGCTTCTCTCCCAGGCACTCGCCCTGTGGCGCGGCGAGCCGTACTCCGACACCCTGCCCACCTCTGCGGTGACCGCCGAGGTGAGCAGGCTGGGCGAACGCCGGCTCACCGCCGCCGAGGCCCGCATCGAGGCCGGCCTGCTGCAGGGCCGGGGGCCCGAGCTCATCCACGAGCTCCAGTGCTTGACGAGGGAGCATCCGCTGCGGGAGGGCCTGTGGGCACAGCTCGTGCGGGCTCTGTACGCGGCTGACCGGCGCGCCGACGCGCTGGACTCCTACCGCCGAGCACGCCAGACGCTCGTGACGGAACTCGGCCTGGAGCCCGGCCCTGAACTGCGTGAACTGCACCAAGCCATCCTTGAGGGCAGATCCTTACCCGGCGCGAGCGCCTCCGCCCGCCCCGCAGCCATTTCCAGCGCCACCCAGGACGGCCCAGCTTCGGCGTCACCGCCCCTGAAACCGCCCCTGGAACTGCCCCGGGACGTCCCGGCGTTCGCCGGACGGCAGCAGGACCTGGCGTCTTTGCAACGACTCATGACCGACCCCGGCGGGTCGAGTGCCGTCGTGATCACCGGGGGCGGCGGCATGGGCAAGTCGGCACTGGCGATTCATCTGGCCCATCGCTTACGCGACCACTTCCCCGGCGGACAACTCTACGTCGACGTGCAAGGATCCCGCGAAGAAGCGACGCCCCTCCAGCCCACCGAAGCCCTGGCCCGGATGTTGCGGGCCCTCGGCGTCGCGCCGGCGGATGTGCCGGCGGAACCGGCGGAGGCGGCGACCCGGTTCCGTTCGCTCACGTCGGGCCGCGACCTGCTGGTGCTTCTCGACAACGCGGTGGACACGGCCCAGGTCGAACCCCTGCTCCCCGGCGAGCGCTGCGGCGTCCTCATGACCGGCCGCCGCTCCCTGACGACCCTGGGCTGCGCCGTCCACCACCTGAACGCCCTGTCTGAGCAGGAGTCACTGGCCATGCTCGGCAGCCTCGCGGGCGAGGAACGCGTCAGAGCCGACACCGACGGGGCCCGGCGAATCGTCGGCTCCTGCCAAGGCCTCCCCCTCGCCGTGCGCATCGCCGCCGCCCGCCTGACGTCCCGCCCGCACTGGCCTCTGGGCTGGCTGGCGGACAAGCTGGAGAACGAACAGCACCGCCTGGACGAACTGCAAATAGACGACCTGTCCCTTCGCTCCGCCTTCGCCGTCAGCCTGCGCGACCTGGAGGGCGATCCCGGCGGGCAGGAACTGACCCGTCTGCTCCGCCGCCTCGCCCTTTGCCGTCCGCCCCAGGTGACGATCCCCCTCGCCGCCACGATCTCGGGCACAGCGCCCGACCAGGCCGAGAAGCTACTCGACAGGCTCCTCGACGCCCGCCTCCTGGAGTCCCCCGAACCGGGTCGCTACCAGATGCCCGATCTCCTGCGCCTGTTCGCCGAGGAGCAGGCTCTCCGCCACATCTCCCGGGTGAGCGGAATCTGACTCGCGACGCGCGGTCAGTTCGCCGCCGGTCGGCGGCATCGAACCCGCCCCCTGAACGGGTTTCCGCCCCTTCTCCGATCTGCCTGCTATCAGCCTGGTCAGGGCCGGTTTTTGCCTGCTAGCGGGGATGCTGTCGCTAGCAGGCAATGCTGCTAGAGGCGTTTGCCGGAGTAGAGGTTGATCATGGCGCCGTCTTTGTACCACCACTTCCCATCAACGGCGCCATTTTTCGTCGCGGGCGTCTCGGTAGCAGGGCCACTGAATGAGCTGCTGGCCGGCGTTGCGGCTCGAGGCCACACCGAGGCATTTACCGGAGTAGACGTTGACTATGGCGCCGTCTTTGTACCACCACTTCTCATCGACGGCGCCGTTGCAGGTGTACTGGATGGCGCCGGCACCGTCTTTGAGGCTGGACGCCACGCCTATGCATTTCTTCGAGTAGTTGTTCCGCAGGAAGAACGCCCGGCGTCCGTGGCTATCCGTGGTCGATACCCAGTCCCAGAGCTCATCCGACGCTTTGTTACAGCGCCACTGGATCACCGGAGTTGAATTCTTGGTCTTGCTGCCGACGCCGACGCACAGGGCGCTGAAGCGGTTTTTGATGGAGCTGCCGGAAGCACTGGCTGTTCCGGAGGACGACGCGCTGGCGGTTGCCGAGAACGACGTAAGGACCGCCACTAATATAGCGGCGACGCCGGTCAGCGCGACTCTTGCGGCGACGGCGCCCATCACCGAAGGTCGCACTCGCCGGACGTGTGTGCGATTCCTGCTCTTTTCTTGCTTCCTGGTAGTCATATCATGTTCGACCCTTGATCGAGGTGAAAGGTTCGCCGTACCTCGGGACATTTTCCGGCGTCGCCCCGGGAAGGAACAGGCCTTTATCCACATTGCCTCATACGAACGAGATCTTGCCCTTGAAAGCTCGAGCTAGCGCTCATCGCACCACCTACCACAGCCAGGAGATCAAGAGCGTGATCGCCTCTTCTACGCTGCTCGTGCCGGCTCGCCCGGAATCGGATTCCAGCAGGAACGGGGGATCGCCATTAGGCATTGAATCGAGCTGCAGTTCGATGGCCCCGGATCGTCGCCTGATGAACCACACGTTGTCGTCGTCGGCCGCATGGGTTTTCGATATCCGCTCAACCTCGATATCCGCGAACGCTTTCCTGAGGGCGGCGAAAATCTTGTCGACGGGACCGCCGACAAGATCATCCGCCCCCCAGGAAAGTCCTTCAGTCATGAGGGATACCGTTGCCGATCGCACCCGCGCCCTTCAGCAACGAGGCTTCCCAAGGGCCTCAGGAGCCAAGCGGCCCTTCTTGGGAACCGGATTTTGCTGCACATCGCCGAACGGATTTCCCTCACCGACCGTGACATTCACGTGATTGTAGTTCGTCGCACCGCTGGCGGTCGGCTCGGGAGCGTAGGTGACCGTACCTCCAGCGGCGCGGATGTCGCCGGCGGTGGTTGCCCTAAGGCTTCCATGAGGAACGCCGGCACCTGCTTCTTCGACCGACTGTCCCATCGAACCTGAGAACACTTCTCCCGTTCCTGGCATCGGGCTTTGTCCGCCACGAACGATGACGTAATCGTCTGGTACCTCCCAGCCGTTCGCATTGTGTACCAGTACCGGGGTGTTCCGAGCTACCACATGGTACGTGTGGGCGTCGTTGACGGTGAGGTTGTGAACGCGTTCGGTGGCGGTCCACTTCTGGACGGCGGTGATCTGGACGTGGGTGCCGGCACTGGTGCGGAGCCACATGCCCGGCCGCAGCTGGTCCGCGTCACGCCACTCGCGCAGGTCGTCCAGCCAGAACGGATGGCCTTCGGTCGCGGTGACGCTACCGGTGCGATCGCCTCGGTCGCCGTCGATGTCCACGGTGATCTTGACGAGGTGCTTGACGCCCTCACCGACGATCAAAGCGGTGACCTGTTTCGCTTGTGTACCGCCGGTGCCCGGGTCAGTGGCGAGGACCCAATCGCCGACCTCGACACGCTCGATCGGCTTGGCGGATCCGTCCGCCATCAATACCTTCGTGCCGGGGACGAAGCTGTTGCCTTTACAGCCTCGGCCGATCGCCCTGGCGGCGGCTTTTATGCCCGATCGGATCCTGCCCGCGCCGCGAGCGGCGGAGGTCGCCCCTTTCCGGAGGACCTCCCCGGCGATCTCGCGGCCCGCCATGCCCGCTGCCCTCGCCGCGGCGTATCTGGTCAGCCCGGCAAGCCCGAGCTTTATCGCGGATTTGGCCAGGCTTGCGACGCTGATCACGGCAAGGGCGATGTCTGGCGCAAGTTTGCCGGCCTTGTACCAGTTGGAGTGAGTGTCCGCTCCTACCCAGCCCGCGATTTTGTCTTCGGCTCCGGGCAGATTGAAGAGACCGGAAAGGGGGTTCATCACAGGGTTCTGCAAGCCCCACATCTCAGCGCCTACATAGCCGTTCCAGGCCGGCTTGAGGACGTACTTGACGAACCAGTTGCCACCACCGCCACCACCACCACCGCTATGGCCACCACCGCCACCACCGCTGCTGCCGCCAGAGGTGTTGTTGCCTCCTCCGGGGTTCGAGTGCGGGCATCCCTTGTTGGCGTAGTAGCAGTTCGGATTGCCGCGGAGCGGGCCGTCGAGGCCGTCGGGGTCGCTCTGCGTGACGGGGGTCTGGTTCGCGTAGGAGTAGCCGTCCCAGCTCTGCGGGTAGCCGAGGTTGAACAGCGGGTCGACGGAGATGAAGCGGCCGATGTCCGCGTCGTACTCACGAGCACCGAGGTGGGTGAGGGATGTGCTGGAGTCGACGGTGCCGCCGACGAAGCCCCTCTCCCCCGGCCAGACGCCGGCGGCGATGCCGCGTGGCTGGCCGAACGGGGTGTAGCGCCGCTTGCTCAACCCGCCGGTCGTCGCGTCGATCGCCACCTCCCCGGTGCCCTGGTGGTCGGGCGACAGGAAGGTGACCCCCGCGGTGGTGCGCATGGCGATGGTCACGTCGTCGTGGCTGTAGTAGCGGGTGGCCTGGGTGGTCGTGGCTCCCTTGTTGAGGTGCACCTCGAGCCCTGGGAGGTAGACCGTGGTCCCGGTCGGGTCGCGGCGGATCAGCCGGTCGCCGTCCGAGTCGTAGCCGAAGCTGGTCTCACCGGTGCCCGCGTCGGCGACCTTGGTGAGATGGCCTTCGACGTCCCAGGAGAGCGTCTGGTCGCCGGCGGCTGTGGTCCGCCTGGTGGTGTTGCCGGTGGCGTCGTAGGCGTAGCTGTCGGTGCGCCCACCTGTCCCGGTCTGGGTGGTGACGGTGGCGAGTTGGTGCCCCTTGTACGAGGTACCGACGCCGGTGCCACCCGCGTAGGCATAGGTGCGCGTGGTGCCAAGCTTGTTGGATGTGTCGTACTGCGTCTCGGTGGCGCGGTTTCCGGAGGCGTCGAAGGTGTACGCGGTCCGGTACGGCGCGGGGCCGCCCAGGGTCGCCGAGCCGGGATCGGTCACACAGCCGTCGGTCGCCTGGGTCCAGGCGTCGGTGAGCCGCCTCAGGTGGTCGTAGCGGAAGCACTGGTTGTCGGTGCCGTCGCGGGAGACGTCGGTGATCCGCGTGATGTCGCCCGCGTCGTCGTAGTCGTAGGTGGCGTCGCGGTCGACGCCCGGCATGCCGGCGTGGACCGTGGTGCTGGTCTTCAGCCGCTGGGTGCCGAACTCGTACCCGTAGGTCTGGTCGACCTGCTTGCCTCCGGTGGACAGCCGCCTGCCCAGCAGCTTGCTGGTCTTGCTGTAGTCGCTCCCGATGACGTACGTCGCCAGGTTGCTCGTCAGCTTCACCGCACGGCTGAGCTCGTCATACGTGGTGGCGACCACCTCGGCCGGCAGCCCGCCGACCGCCGGGCTGCTGACCGACTGCACGCTGCCGTCGAGGTTGTAGACGGTGTTGAACTGGTAGCCGGCCGACGGCGCGAGCGCTGACTCGGCCGCGGGGAGGCCGGACAGGGTCACGGTCGTGCGGGTGGGCCGGTTCTGGTTGTCGTAGAAGTTGACCGCCTCGGTGTAGACGGCGCCGTTCTCGTATCGGATGGAGGCGGTCGGCTGTCCCTTGCGTACCGTGTCGTAGGTCCACTCGGCGAGCTTGGTGCCGGGGCTGCCGCTCGTCGTGTCGTAGCGGGCGGTCTGGCGGCCGATCGGGTCGTAGGTGGTGCCGATCTTCTTGCCGCGCGCGTCCTCGGCCTGGACGGCCTGGTCGAGGTCGTCGTAGGCGTACTTCGTGACACCCTTGTCGGGGTCGGACACCTGGATCTGGCGACCGCGCAGGTCGTAGTCGTAGGTCCAGGTGTGGCCGCCGTACCCCTTGATCGACGCCAGCTGTCCCCTCGGCGTGTAGCTGTAGGAGGTCGAGTCGTAGCCGCCCGGCTTGTGCTGGCGGACCTCGACCTTTCTGCCGAGGGCGTCGACCACCGTGGTCGTGGGGATACCGCCGGCGGGCGGGGTGACGGTCGTCCAGTCGCCGCCGTAGGCGTAGGTGGTGCGCCACTTCTCCCCGGCGTCGCTGTTGCCCGCGAGCAGCCGTTCGGCGACGACGCGGCCGAGCCCGTCGTAGGTGTAGGCGGTCTGGCTCTCCACCTGGCCCGGGGTGTCCACGCCGAACAGGGACGCGCCGGGGGCGTCGTCGGCGTAGTACGTGGCGTAGGTCCGGTCCACGCTGCCCTGGGCGTTGTAGAAGGTGTCGCTGATCAGGCGGCCGCCGTCCGGGCCGGGCTGCTGGGTCTGGCGGGACCGCAGCCAGCCGTCCATCAGCTCGTACGCGGTGTCCTGGCCGCCGTCGTTGTTGAGCTCCCTGGTGTAGATCGCGGTGATCTGGCCGGCCACCGTCTGGTAGCCGAACTGCCGGTTCGGGAGCTGGTCGGTGTCGCGGCCCGGCGCCCACACCCTGCTCACCCGGCCGAGGGCGTCGTAGGAGAAGACCGTCGTCTTGTCGCCCTCGTCGGTGGACTTGAGTGCACTCCCCCAGGCGGGATCGAGCTCGGTGATCGTGGTCATCGCCGAGCCGGCGTCCCCGCTCTTGACCGGCGGGCCCGTGACCGTCGCCCTGGTGGTCAGGCCGCCGCTCTCGGTGTAGACGGTGGTCGTCGTGCGCTCGACGGGGGTGGCCGTGGTGTTGTCGACCACTGTCACGGCCTTCGGCCTGCCGTAGGCGTCGTAGGCGGTCTTGGCGGCCGGCACATAGCGCACGACGGTGCTGGTGGTGCCGGTGGCCGCGACCTTGTCGGTCGCCGTGACCTGCCCCTTGGTCGGTGCCGCTCCGAAGGCCCCGCCGTCGTAGTAGGTGCGCCCGTCGGAGATGAGCTGCTTGCTGAGGTCCACGGACTGACCGCAGGACGCCGCCACCGTCCGCACCTGCGCCGGGAAGCCGACCAGCCAATCGGTGGTGTTCTGCGCCGCAAGCGTCGTGGTGGTGCATCGGTTGTCGGCGTCGGTGGTGACATCGCCGAAGTCGTCGACCTGCGTCGGCGCGCCCGTCGTGGTGTCGAAGGTGTTGGTGGTGGCCTTGGTCTCCCGCCAGCTCCCGTCGTCGAGCGCGGTCAGCTTCCGGGTGGTCTTGGTGCCGATCAGGTTGGCGGTGACGGTTCCCCACGAGCGGGTGCGGGAGGCGGTCTGGGCGTGCCACGGCGAAGAGACGCTCTTGGACACGACACTGCCGCCGGCCTTGTCGTAGGTCACGGTGCGGACCTCGAATCCCTGCAGGGACTCGTGGTCGGGATAGCTGCCTCCCTCGTCGTCGGAGACCTTGACGTCCTTCTCGCCGCCGGAGGTGTTCAGGCGGTCGCCGTCCATGCCCTGGAAGTACCAGTGGTCGACCTGGCCGGGCGCGCCGCTGGTGGCCGCGCTGATCACCCGTACCTTGTCGTAGCCGTGCCACTGCGACCACGTCTTGTACTTCTCGGGCGTGAGGCCGTCGTCGTCGTCGAAGTGCCAGGCGGGGTGCCCGACGCCGTAGTCGTACCTGGTGACCATGTCCGGCGACCCGCCGGTCAGATCGGTCTGGACGGCCTCGGTCACCACGTACTTGTGGAACCAGTCGAGAGTCGGGTTCTCGCTCTCGCCGTCGGTCTTCGTCCAGTACGTGGGGAAGCAGCGACGGCGGTTGGTCTGCGGGGTCGGCAGGTCGCTCGTGGTGCAGTCCGCGTCGGAGTACTTGATGTCGAGGACCCCGCCGAACTCGTTGTACACCGTGCCGAGCCGGTCCTTCACGAACGGGCCGAGGTCGTCGCCGAGCTTGTCCACCCGGTTCGGCTTCTGTGTGTAGACGAACGACACGGGGGGCAGCTCGACCGGGTCCGGTCCGGCGAGACCGGTGTGGACGATGGACGTCAGCAGCAACTGCCGGTCGACGTCGGCCATCCCCCACGCGTGCTTCAGCTCCCAGTAGTCCACCGGGCGGTAGTCGCTGCCGTCCGCCTTGAGGACCTGGGTCTTGACCATGGTCAGTCGTTTACGGGTCCAGAACGTGGGCGAGAGGTTGCCGTGGTCCTCCTTGCACTCCTGTCCGGAGTCGCAGTGCAGGTCCCAGGGCACGTCCTCCCAGTACTCCGGGTGGTCCTTGATCTTGTCCACCGCGCAGTCGGCGTCCGCGGAGCGCAGGCACCGCTCGGAGGACTCGAAGCTGACCCGTGCCGGAGCCTTGCCCGGGAACAGGTTGTCGGAGCGCAGGCCGTAGTCGATGTGGTCGAGGTAGCCGCCGCGTACGTACGACGTCTCGTCCTCGGCCTTGAGGTCGCGGCCGTAGTGGTTCGTCTCCTGCTTGTAGAAGTAGGTGATGGCGTTGCCGTCTCGGTCGACGACCTTGTCGAGGTTCCACCGCCACGCCTGCCGGCACCAGGAGTCCTTGAACTCGGACTTGTGGCACGGCTCGCCGTCGTCGTCGCCGAACACCGGCACGGTCCAGGCCGACTGGGTCTGCGGGTTCTCCAGGGCCAGCGTGTTCAGGCCGAAGAAGTATTGGGTGCCGTCGGGGGTGGTGACCTTCCAGTACTCCCCGTCGTTGTCGCCGTTGTCGAGGGAGGCGCTGGTCAGCTTCTCGATGCGGGTGCCGTCGTCGTTCTTCATCCGCCACTTGTCGCCGCCCGCGGGGATGAGCTCGCCGCCCTTGCCGTTCAGCGTCATCGTGGCGTTGTCGTAACCCCAGCACAGATCGCCGGGGTAGAGGTCGAGCGTGGTGTTCTTCGGCACGCCGTCGTCCTTGCAGGACTTGTAGCGCCGCTCGATGTAACCGGGCCACAGGTCGAACCCGTCGCCTGCCCAGGACGGCTGGGTGTTGGTGTTGGAGGTCCGGCCGTCGATGGACGAGGAGGAGTACGACAGGCCGACCTCCGGGGCCAGCCCGCCCGGCACCGGCGGCACCCGCATCGGGTACGACCAGGTGAAGTCGCCGGACTGAGGGCCGACACCCCACGTCGCCGACGCCGACAGCGACGTCGCCTTGTAGTCGCCCTTGCCGCTGGAGGGCGCCGCCGCGGCGGCCAGCACCGTCGCCGCGCCGTCCGCCGACGCGGTCGTCACCTCCGCGCTCACGGCCTGGTGCTCGGTGTCGTTGGCCGAGGCCACCGGGGTCGCCGTACGGCAGCCGGCGGCGTCCGGGGTGGTGAGCGCGCAGGCGGGCAGCCGTACCAGCCGCAGGCGGGAGCCGTAGGAGGCGCCGTACGCGCGGGCGAACCCGGAGTAGTCCAGGCGCACGGCCATCTTCCCGGGGATCGGCGCGGCACCGGCCTGCTCGACGGAGAACACCACCCCGTCGACGCCGGCCCGCCGCCCTGTCGCGCGGTCCAGCATCCGCACCCGCACCTTGCCCGGGGTGGCGGACGAGGCGGTGGCGGCACCGGCGGGCGAGACGGCACCGACCCAGACCGGGAGTGTGCCCGCCTTCGCGGCAGCCGTGGAGGCCGACGTACGGAGGCCGGGCGCGGCGGCGGACAGGGAGACCTCGGCGACCCCCGCCTTCGGCCACGTCACGGTGGCGGAGGGCGCCGGGTGGGCCACGGACGCGTCCAATTTGCGCGGTTTGACCTTCACCTCGTGCCCGGCCACCGTCTTGTCGGGGTCCGCCGGCTTGGGCAGCAGCCGTGCGGCGTCCGCCGCCACCGGCGGAGCCTCGACGGGCACCGCCGCCAGCAGCCCCGCACAAACGAGGAGCGCCGTCACGGTCGCGACCAGGCGCGGAGAACGCCGCCGGCGCTTCATGCCATTGCCGCTACGCACAACTTCCTCCACGGCTAGAGCTCGTCGATCTCGGTCGGGTTGGCCAGGTAGGCGACCTCTTCCTCGGTGGCCGCGCCGCGCAGCACCCAGACGTCGTCCAGCTGGCCGCGCCAGTTCTGGCCCGTTGGATAGGCGCCGCCGGTTCTGGCCCGCCCGAGTTGCACTGAGGTGATGGGGACGAAGACCCGGGTGTTCTCGCGGTACGACACCGTCGGGGCCTCGGCGGCGTCCTCCCGCACGCCGTTGACGTACAGCGTGATCCGGCTGTTGAAGCCGTCGTAGACGACCGCCAGGTGGTCCCAGTCGCCGAAGCCGCCCTGGTGGAAGCTGGAGTGCTCCACCGTCGCGGTGGTCGCGCCCGCCCCGTCCACGCTGGGTACGTCCAGGACGTAGCGGCCCTTGGCCGCGTCGTAGCGCACCGCCACGGCGCTGTTGGTGGCGCCGGCGAGGCCGAGCACGGTCATGGACCTGGTGGGAGTGCCCGCCGTCTGCACCCACGCCGACACCGTGAAGCTCTCGGCGCTGTCCACCACCGCCCCGTCGGCCGCGGCGTAGTCCCCGTCGCCGCCGGGAAGGTCGAGCGCTCCGGCCACCTGGCCGTCGGGCGGGGTCACGACGGCCAGGGCGGGATCGGTGGTGATCTTCGCGGCGCCGGCCAGCGTGACCGGGTGCTTGACGGCCACCGGCGCGGAGTCGGGGCTGGTCGCCGGGGTGCCGGTCGCGGTGTTGAGCCGCCAGCGGCCGAAGATGTCGGACTTGACGGCGAACAGGTCCTGCGCCTCCTCGACCGAGACGATCCGGTCGTAGACCCGCACGTCGTCGATCGCGCCCGTCACGTAGTCGACCGCTGCCCCGTTCCACTTGGACCGGCCGATCTGCAGCCCGCCTCCGGCCTGCCACACCGGTGGAAGGTCGTTGGAGCCGCTCTCGACGCCGTTGACGTAGATCCGGAGTTTCCCGGCCACGACGTCCTGGACCCCGACCAGGTGAGTCCACTGGCCGAGCGCCGCCGTGGCGGCCGAATACGCGGTGAGCGTCGTCGGAGCCGTGACGTCGGCCGCCGTCCGCATGAACGCCCACTTCTTGTTGGCGGCCCGGTACTTGAGATAGAAGCCGCTCTGGTTGGCGCCGTCCTGGCTGACGATCGTCATGTCCGTGGCGGCGGTGGTCGGCAGCTTCACCCAGGCCGCGATGGCGAAGTTGCCGGTCGTGTTCAGCACCGGGCCCGCGGTGGATGCGTACGCTCCGGGCCCGGTGAGCTGCATGGCCGTGCCGATCTGGCCGGGGACCGCGAGAGTGGCGCTGCCCCGCACGGTGGCGGAGAGGGGGCCGCCGCCCTCGCCGTAGACCCGCTCGTTGCCCGCCGGCTCCTCCAGCCGCCAGTGCGCCGCGAGCTTCCGGCCTTCCGGTGTGGAACCGGCGGCCAGGCTCGCCGCGTCGGCGTCGGACAGGGCCTCGGCGAACACCTCGACCTCGTCGACGTCGCCCGGCCAGTTGTTCGCGTACCCGCCGTCGTACAGGCTGCGCCCGATCTGGAACGCACCCCTGGCATCGAGTACGGAGGTGACCGGGGTCTCGGCCGCCTTGGTGCCGTTGACGTACAGCCGGAGCATCTTGGCGGGCGCGTCGTACACGCCGGTCAGGTGGGTCCAGACGTTCAGCTCCGGCGGCGTGGGCGCGATCGCCCCCGTCCACGGACCGCTTGCGCCCTTCACGTCGTTCGCCGGGGTCTTGAACACCCATGAACCGGGGGCGGGATTCACGCCGAGCTGGAAACCGCTCTGAACGGAAGCGTCCTGCGCCAGAACGTTGTAGAAGGCGTCGTTCTTGCGCAGCCGGACCCATGCCGAGACGGTGAAGCTCTGCGCGGTGTCGGCGACGGCGAGGTCGGTGGCGGCGTAGCCACCGGCGTAGCCGTCGAGGCTGAGTCCGTTGCCGGCCTTGCCCTCCGCGCCGAGGGTGGCCCCGGCGCCGGACCGGGCCGCGATCCCCGGGGTCTCACCTGTGAGCGTGGTGGAGCCGGCGGGTTCGTCCAGTTTCCATCGTGTCTTCTCCGGGGCGCCCTCGCTCACCCAGAACCGGTAGTCGCCGACCGAGAAGTTCCCCGCCGCGTCCCACACGGTGATGTACAGGGTGTTGACGCCGGGATGCGTCGGGACCACCCTGACCGTCTGCGGGTTGGCGGCGCGGCTGACCGCCGAGGCGGGGGCGGGGGTGGTGTTGAGCGCGTAGGCGTACTTGGCCACCTCGGGGTCGAAGGTGATTGTGAACGACCCGTAGCGGCCGACGCCGTCGCGCGCGCTCACGTCCGGGTCGTCGGGGTTCAGCTCCGGGTACTCGGGCGAGCCGACCACGGGGGTGCGGGGCGCCGTGGGGTCGTAGCGCAGGTAGCAGTTGGTGGCGGCGCCGCCCGAGCTCCACGGGCTCCACGCCACGCCGTCGTAGGCACGCACCTGGTAGTTGAAGTCCGTGTTCACCGGGATCAGGCCCGAAGGCACCTGCGCCGAGAACGACGAACGGTGCGAGCCGTTGGCCGACTGCTTCTTGGGGGTGGTGGTGCGCCACTGGTGCTCGGTGCCGGCGGCGTCCTTCCACGACACCAGGAACTCGGCGTTGAGCTTCTCCCCCTCGGCGCCGCTGTTGTCGGGGTCGGTGAGGTTGTCGGCGTACAGCATCGGCAGCCGGTTCACCGGCGTGGTGTGGCCGTAGGCCGGGCAGGGTCCGCCGGGGCTGGAGTGCAGCTGCTTCATCTGCGGCTGCGGCGGGGTGCTGTTGTAGTACACGCGCAGAGTCGCGTCCCCGTCGAACCGCTTCCAGCCGTACTCGTCGTCCTCGTGCCCGGCCCGCAGGCCGAACGTCGTGCTCGACCAGCCCTTCTTGGCGGCCTCCTTGACGGCCGACTCCACGTTGAAGACCACGTCGCCCGCCGGGCAGCTGCTCGAATGGCCCTTGGCGACGTCCCGGTAGGTGAGGTAGTCCGCCCAGTTGTCGGAGGTCGAATTCCAGGTCGAGTTCTTGCCGAACGCGGTGGTCCGGTAAATGTGCACCGATCGCCCGTCACAGGACGGCGCCCAGGTCTCCTTGACCGAGAACTCCGCCGACAGGATCTGCTTGCCCGCGAAACGGCTGGTCGGCATCCGGTAGAACAGCCGCTTGACATGGGAACTGCCGCAGTAGGCGCCGGCCGGGGGCAGGCTGATGGGGCAGCGCCCCATGCCCTCTTCGGTGAAGGTGTAGTCCTCCCAGCCTCCGCTGGAGACCATCAGGTTGGCGGACTCGCCGGGCGCGTACCACATGGGGTCGATGTAGATCGGGAACTTCGCGTCCGGGGAGGTGAGCAGCCCCTGGTCCGGCTCGAGCGTCATGCGCCCGGCGTCGGCGCTCGTCTTCATCACCGCGACGCGTGAGGTGTCCCCCGGCGCCGCCGCCGACGGCCTGCGCAGCCCTCCGTTCCCGGGCGTCGCCGAGGCGGCCAATGCCCCGGCGGGCTCGCTCGAGTCCCACATCTTCGGCGGCGGCGCCCTGAACACCTCGGCGCCCGTCACCGGGTCGAGTGCCGATTGGTCGCCTCGCGTGTCCGCCGCCAGCCGCAGGTCCGGCGCCGACAACCCGAACTGGAGCTTGGCCAGCCGGGGATCGCGCGCCGCTTCCGGCGTCTTCACCACCAGCACATGGGACGCGCCGTCCGCGGTGGCCCGGACCCGCAGGTCGACGTCGGGCCCGAACACGCCCCGGTACACCGCGGTGTCACCGTCGAGTTCGGGTGCGGGCAGGCGGCCGGGCCACGACAGCGACATCCGGCGGCCCGCTCGGGTCATCGACAGCATGGGCGCGTCGCCGCCGCCCGATAGCCGCAGATCGACAGTGGTGGCCGCGGGCCGGATGGACCCGTCGGGATCCCTCCGCAGGGTGGTGTCGATGCCGACCCACGTGCCGTCCTTCAAGGTACGGACCGGTTTCAGGTGCTCGACCGCGACGAACCCGCCCTGTGGTTGCGCCCGCACCTCACGTCTCTCGCCGCGCAGGCCGAGGACCTCCACCGGCTGCCCCGACTTCCTGGCAGTCCGCGCCGCTTCGGCCTCGGTCACCTGGGGCTCAGGACCGGCGGCCCGCGCTCCCCGTCCGGGGGCCGCACCCCAGGACGGGACGGCGAGGCATGACAAGGTCATGGCCGCCATCGCTGACACCGCCGCAAGGGCCCAACGAGTTCTCAACACCGCGCTCCCACCGGCTCCCCGTTGACGTCGGCCGCCAGACTCTTCTGGCGGCCGAGATCAAGAGTGGCGGTGACCGGTAGTAAGCCCGTTCAGATCGTGTAGATACCGTGTAGATCCGGTGTTGTCGCTCTACCCGGTCAGGTCGGGTCGGTGACCATTGACCGGTTCAGCGGTCCACGAGCACCCGGCCGAACTCGACCTGCGAGGTAGCGCCGGCGAAGTTACGATCGACCTGGGCCCGTTCGGCCGCGCTCGGATTAGCGTTCGTGCAGCTCACCGGAGCGCTGGAGCCGGACATCAGGTCGGAGCAGAGGCCGGTGCGCCGGTCGGGCAGGCCTAAGATGTGGCCGATCTCGTGAGCCGCGATGCGCACGGGGTTGTAGCCCTGTGAGGTGGCCTCCCTGCCCATCCAGATGGTGCCCCGGCCCAGGCTCGTGGGCAGGGTGCGGGGCCAGCCGTTGTCGGCGACGACGACGAAGTCGGCGGGGGTGCCTGCGACGAGGCGGACGTTCGTGACACTGGAGTTCCAGATCTGCGCGGCCTGGTCGACCGCGCCGCGGAACTCGGCCGCGCGGCCGGCGTCGTACCGGAGGGTCCTGAGCAGGGGCGCGGCCTGCGCGGGCGAGGCGGCCAGTAAGAACGCGATGGTGAGGATGAGAGAGAGCGCGAGACGCAGGGGTTTGTGCATCGGGTCTCCTCGGACAGTGGGGGTGCTGTCACGCTAGGCGCGCCGACGCCGTCCGGGGATAAGCCAGTTTGCCCCTATTACCGTGGTATGGAGGAGCCGATTGCCGAGGGCCCGGCGTTCCTACCGGCGCGTGTCACGGGCTCAGGTACTGCTCGCGCAACGCCGTGATCAGCTCGTCGTCGGCGCCGAGCCGGTCGGCCGCGTAGTCCCGTACGGAGCCATGGCCGGCCGCCAGGTCCGCCAGGCAGAGCCGCATGATCTCGCCCGGCGCGCGGCCGTAGCCCGGCCACTTCAGCGTCCGGTCCGGATGGGCCGCCCGCCAGTCGGCGACCAGCCGTTCGGTGGCCAGTTCGGTGAGGGCGAAGTCCTCGACGATGGTCTCCTCGTCCACCCCCAGCAGGGACAGCACCAGCGCGGCCAGCAACCCGGTACGGTCCTTGCCCGAGGCGCAGTGCATGACGAGCGGAGCGCTCTCCTCGGCGGCGATCACCTTCAGTGCCTGCCCCAACTCCTCGACGCCGTCCAGCGCGACCTCGGCGTACCGGTCGGCGAGGAAGCGGGCGGTGTCGATGTCCGCGCCCAGCTCGGCCTGGTCGTAGGGCTGATGCTCGATGCTGAGGTTGTGGTAGGTCAGGCCGTCGCTGTCCGGTACGCGGCCCCTGGCGGCTATCTCCCACGGGTAGCGCAGGTCGATCACCGTACGCACGCCCAGGTCGAGAAAGCGCCGCCAGTCCTCGCCCTCGAGCTTGGCCAGGGAATCGGAACGGTACAGGCGCCTCCAGCGCACCGTACGACCGTCGCGGGTGCGGTAACCGCCCAGGTCCCGGAAGTTGTGCAGGCGCTCGAACGCGATATGCCTCATCGAGCACACCTTATGAGGTAGGCGGGACCTATGGACGTAGCCGGGAAACATGCCCAGATTGGTGGACATATCCAACTACGCCCGGAGGTACGCGTGAAGCGTGTCATCGTCCTGGCTGCCTGCACCCTCGTGGCGACCGCTATGGTCAGCCCCGCCCAGGCAGTCCGGACCGCAACCGCCTCGGCAACCGAATACATCGTCTTATACAAGGAAGGGGTGCGGCCGGACGTCGCCCGCAAGGCCGTCCAGGCGGCCGGCGGCACGGTGGTCAAGGAGAACACCGCGGTCGGCGTGGCCACCGTCTCCACCACCGACACGGGCTTCGCCGGCGCCGTCGCCGCGAACGCCTCGATCGAGGGCGTGGCGCACAACCGCTCCATCGGAACGGTCCCGTCCGCCGCCCGCTCCGCCGCCAAGGCGCGCAAGGCCGGCGACGCCGTGGAGAAAGCCGCTGACGGCGCCCCGGCCGCCACCACATTCGGCAAGCCGGGACCGACGGCCGAGCCGCTGTCGGAGCTGCAGTGGGACATGAAGCAGATCCACGCCACCGCCGACGGCTCCTACCGCTACGAGCAGGGCGACCCGGGAGTGCTGGTCGGCATCCTGGACACTGGCGTGGACGCCTCGCACCCGGATATAGCACCCAATTTCAATCGGGCTCTGAGCCGTAACTTCACGGTCGACATCCCGGTCGACGCCAACGGCGAGCCGGTCGACGGGCCCTGCGAGGACGAGCCGGACCACTCCTGCACCGACCCCGCGGACGTGGACGAGAACGAGCACGGCACGCACGTGGCCTCCTCCATCGCCTCGCCCATCAACCGGCTCGGCGTGTCCGGTGTGGCGCCCAAGGTGTCCATCGTCAACCTCCGGGTCGGCCAGGACTCCGGCTTCTTCTTCCTGCAGCCGAGTGTGGACGGGCTGACGTACGCGGGCGACCACGGCATCGACGTGGTCAACATGAGCTACTACATCGACCCGTGGCTGTTCAACTGCGTGGACAACCCGGCCGACTCCCCCGCCGACCGCGTGGAGCAGGCCACCATCATCAAGGCGACCCAGCGGGCGCTGAACTACGCCCACGACAGGGGCGTGACGCTGGTGTCCGCGGCGGGCAACGGCGGCACCGACTACACCAAGGAGCTCGTCGACGGCTCCAGCCCCGACTTCGCCAGCGTGCCCGGCGAGGCGCCGTACGACCGGACGATCCCGCCGAGCTGCGTGTCCATGCCCAGCGAGGGCAACCACGTGATCGCGGTCTCGTCCACCGGCATCAGCAAGCGCAAGGCGTACTACTCCGACTACGGCAACGGCTACGTGGACGTGGCCTCGCCCGGCGGCGACGCCTACGACAACCCGGCCAACACGCGTGACGTGACCAGGGCGACGCTGGCGGCCTATCCGAAGTCGCTGGCCGTGGAGAACGGGCAGCTCAACCCCGACGGCACGCCGAACACCCCGTCCGTGGTGCGCGACTGCCGCGGCTCGGTCTGCGGGTACTACACCTACCTGCAGGGCACCTCGATGGCCTCGCCGCGGGCCGCGGGCGTGGCGGCGCTGATCGTCAGCCGGTTCGGCCACCGCGACCGCGCTCACGGCGGCCTGACCATGAACCCGGACGCGGTGGAGGCGGCGCTGAAGTCGACCGCCACCAAGACCCCGTGCCCGGAGCCGCGGGCATTCACCTACACCCGGATCCTGCCGGACGGTACGACGACGACGGCCACGCACACCTGCGAGGGCGGCAGGTCGCGTAACGGCTTCTACGGCTCGGGCATCGTCGACGCGTTGAACGCGGCCCGATAGCCCCACGGCATGACCGGTGCGCGTCCGCGAAAGCGGACGCGCACCGCGTCCGCGGAGTCGAACGCGCACCTGCACCCTAGGCGCGGCGGCCCCGGGCGAGGAGCCAGAGCAGGAGCGGCGCCCCGAGCACGCCGGTCACCACGCCGACGGGCAGCTCCACGTCCGGGATGAGGCGGCGGGCGATGAGATCGGCCGCCAGGACCACGAACGCCCCGGCCAGCGCCGAGGCGACCGGCGGTGGCCAGGCGGTGCGGGCCAGCCGCTGGGCGATCTGCGGCGCGGCCAGCGCGACGAACGCGATCGGCCCCGCGGCGGCCGTGCCGAAGGCGACCAGCGCGACGCCCACCAGCAGCAGCGTCAGCCGCGCCCGCTGCACCGGCGCGCCGAGCACCACCGCCACCTCGTCGCCGAGCTGCAGCGCCCGGCTCCAGCGGCCGAGCAGCAGCGCGACGGGCGTGAGCACGGCCAGGGCGAGCGCCAGCGGCACGGCCTGGCTCCAGGTACGGCCGTTGAGGTTGCCGAAGAGCCAGCCGAGCGCGGCCTGGGCCTGGAAGGTGTTGCTCGTGACCATGAGGTATTCGGTGGCGCTGGTGAAGATCCACGACAGGCCGATGCCGACCAGCGCGATCCGATACCCGGTGGTGCCGCGCCGCCACGCGAACAGGTACGTGAGCAACGCGGCGAGCACGGCCCCCGAGAATCCGAGCACCTGCACGCCGGGCCCCGATCCGATGCCGAGCACGATCCCGGCCACCACGGCGACGCCCGCCCCCTGGGTGACCCCGATCATGTCGGGGCTGGCCAGCGGGTTGCGGGTCATGGTCTGGAACAGGGCGCCGGACAGCCCGAACGCGGCACCGGTGAGCAGCCCGGTCAGCGCCCTGGGCAGGCGCAGCTCCCGTACGACGAACAAGATGCCCTGGTCGCCGGTGCCGAGCAGCGATTGGACGACCTCGCCGAGCCCGAGCGGGAACTCGCCCAGCCCGATGCCGAGGCAGAAGGCCAGGAACGTCACGGCGGCCAGCGCCAGGCACAACACGACCACCCGAGGGCGCAGCACGCCCGACACGGGCGGCGTCGAGAGGCGGAAGGTGAGCTGGCTCATCACAGCTCCGCCAGCCGCTGGCGCCGAGCCAGCACGATAAAGAACGGCCCGCCGATGAACGCGACCAGCAGCCCGGCCTGCACCTCGATCGGCGGCACGACGAGGCGGCCCAGAATGTCGGCGGCCAGCAGCAGGCATGGCGCGAGCAGCGCCGACAGGGGCAGCAGCAGCCGGTGGTCGGTCTCGGCTCCAGCGCGTCTTGCGACGGCCCGCGCCAGATGCGGCACGACCAGGCCGACGAAGACGACGGGTCCGATGGCCGCGACCGCCGCGCCGGTGAGCAGCATCACGGCCGCCGCGCCCTGGAGACGCACGAGCCCCACCCGGCGGCCCAGCCCGCGCGCCACGTCGTCGCCGAGCGCGAGGCTGTTGAGCGCGGGCGCGCAGGTGATCGCCAGCACGGCCCCCGCCACGATGAACGGCAGCAGTTGCGGCAGCACGCCGGAGCCGTGCCCGGACAGCGACCCGGCGGACCAGAAGCGGTAGCGGTTCAGCGATTCGGGATCGACGAGCACGATGGCGCTGGTCACCGAGCTGAGCAGGAACGTGACGGCCACCCCGGCCAGGGCCAGCTTGACCGGTGCCATCCCGTCACGGCCCATGCCGGCCATCGCGTACACGACGAGGCTCGCCAGCAGCGCGCCCGCGAACGCGAACCACACGAACCCGGACAACGCGCTGATCCCGAACAGGCCCATGGAGATCACCACGCCGAACGCCGCGCCCGCGCTGACGCCGAGCACCCCGGGGTCCGCCAGGGGATTGCGGGTGAGCGCCTGCATGAGCGTGCCGGACAGGCCGAGTGCCGCCGCGGCGAGCACGCCGAGCAGCGTCCGCGGCACGCGTACGGACCAGATCACCTCCCGCGTCTCCTGGTCCGCGCCCAGGCCGCCCAGCGCCCTGACCACCTCGCCCAGGGGGATCTGGCGGGCGCCCAGGGCCAGCGACAGCAGGCAGATCAGGGCGAGGGCGCCGGCCGACGCCACCACCAGGACGGCCCGCCGGGTCACGAGGTGAGCCCGACCTCGGTCGCCGGGTTCCCGTCGACGGCGGCGGCGAGCCGCGGCACCAGCGTGTCGAGCACGTACGGCAGGCTCAGCACGGTCAGGAAGGACACCGAGTTGCCGAAGTCGGTGCCGTCCTGCACGAACACCTCGCGTCCCTCCTTGACCACCTTGAGCCCCTTGTAGACGGTGTCGGCGCGCAGGGTGGCCTTGTCCTTGTCGGGGTCCGTCACGCTCCAGAGGAGCGCTCCGGTGTCGAGCAGGTCGAGGCGTTCGCGGCTGATGTTCGCGCCGAACTTGTCGCCGATGGCCTGGTCCAGGTCGGCGGGCAGCTTGAAGCCGAGCGAGGTGAGCAGGCGGGAGCGCGGATCCTGGCTGCCGAAGACGAAGTAGCCCTCGTAGACCGTGCCCATCAGCCCGGTCTGTCCGGCGAACTCCGGATGCTCCTTCCGTACGGCGGCGAACCGGTCCTCCACCTGCTTGACCAGCGCGTCCGCCTTGGCGGGCTCGCCCACGGCCACGCCGACCTGCTTGGTCACCTCCTGCCAGGAGATCCCGTAGTCGATGTGCTCCTTGGGCTGCGCGACGGTGGGTGCGATCTTGGACAGGGTGGTGTACTGCTCCTGGGTCAGCCCCGAGTACAGGGCCAGGATCAGGTCGGGGCGCAGGGCCGCGATCTTCTCCATCTGAGGGCCGCTGCCCGTGTCCTTCAGCACCTGCGGGACCGCGGCGGAGCCGAGCTTGGGCTTGGCCCAGGGCCCGATGGCGCCGGAATACCCGCCGAGCCACTCGGTGGTGGCGACCGGCACGATGCCGAGAGCCAGCAGGGCGTCCTGCTCGACGAGGCCGACGGTGACGATCCGCTTGGGCTTGGCGGTGATCGTGGTGCTGCCGTACTTGTGATTGAGGGTGGCGGAGAAGGCGGAGGCCGCCGCCACGGGGGCCTGAGGCATGGCGGAGCCGCATCCGGTGACCAGGGCGAGGGTCATGGCGGCGAGCGCGTACAGGACGCGGGTCATTACCGGGGACTCCCTTACTCGTTGTGCTCGGCGCGGCCCAGCCGCCAGTACCCCATGAAGGCCACGGCGCGCTTGTCCATCCCGCGCTCCGCGACCAGGTGCCGTCTGAGCGACTTGATCACCGCCGCCTCGCCGGCCAGCCAGGCGTACAGCGGGCCGTACGGCGCCTCCTCGGGCACTTCCCACAACTCCTCCACATCTACGTCGATGTCCTGGAAGGAGTCCGGAGTGGGGAGGGGCGGGAGCAGCCGGTCGGCGGCGGCCCTGACGGCGGGCACCAGCAGGGCGCCGCGCTCCTCGTCGGCGCGGGCCAGCCAGGTGACCTTGACGCCGCTCGCCGTCTCGACCGGCAGGAAGTCGTCCGCGCAGGGCACCTCCATGAGCGCCTCGCCCTCATAGCCGGCCGGTAGCCGTTCGAGGATGGAGCAGATCGCGGGGACCGCGGTCTCGTCGCCGGCGATCAGCACCGCCCCGGTGTCGGCGGGCGGGTGGAACTCCAGGCCGCCGTGCGGCCCGTCGTGGCGGGCGTCGGGGCCGAGCAGCACCGCGACGGCCCCGGGCCGCACATCGGCCGCCCAGCGGGCCACCGGGCCGTCGCCGTGGTCGTGCATGACCACGTCCACGTCCACCTCGCGGGCCTCGGGGCGTACGAGGCGGGCGGTGTAGGTACGGAGCGGGTTGCGCAGCGCGTCGGGCAGGCCGCGCCAGCGCGGGAACCAGTCGGGACCGCTGGGCAGGTGCTCCAGCCTGTGCCCGTCGACCGGCAGGATGAGCTTGATCCGCTGGTCGAACCCGTTGTCCGCGAAGTGGTGCAGGTCCTCCCCCTCGAACGTCACGCGCAGGAACGTCGGGCTCAGGCGTGCTAACCGGTTCACGCGTACGTCGAACATGCGAAAGGGCTCGATCATCGTCAGCTCCACCTCGATCCTTTAAGGTGAGGCTAACCTAACTCATACTGATCGACCAGTCCCGTCCGGGCACGGCAAACGCCCCCGTCCCTCCAGCCCGGGACGGGGGCGCCTGCCATTCCGAGCCCTATGTCCGGCGGACTCGGAGGCCAGCGACATGACGAGGGCGGCGGCGCCGCCGAGCATCGCCCGCTCCGTCGGCGGCGCCGCGCCCGGCATGCGGACGGGGGACGGAAGCTTGATGCAGGACATTAGGCGGCGAGGGGCGGCGTCGCGACAGGGCTCGGCCTAGGGATATCCCTAGGCGTCCTTGATCGCCTGTTTAACCCCCACCGGCAGCACGTCGAAGTGGACCACCACGCGGCCGGTCGCCGGATCCGGAGCACCCGGGGACTCGAGGTCCCTGCGGTCCGCCACGGCCCGGTACCTCTCCAGGACCTCGAACACCTCCTCACGCATCCGCGTCGTCTCGGCCACGGTGAGCCGCATCGACCGCCGGCCGAACCCGCTCGCCCGCACCCACTCCTCGGGAGTCGTCGCCTCCTCCTCCCGCCAGCGTGCCAGCTCGGCACCGCGCTGCCGGATGAGGTCGTCGATCAGCCGGGCGAACGCGTCGACCGTCTCGGCGTCGGCCGACGGGTCGGTCGAGGGATCGCCGTAGGAGAAGCCGCCCGGCACGATCCGCCAGTACTTCTCCTTGCCCTTGCCCAGCTCGGGGACCGTCTCGATCATGCTGTGCCGGGCCAGCTCACGCAGGTGGTAGCTGGTCGCCCCGGTGTTCTGGCCGAGCAGCCCGGCCAGCCGGGTGGCCGTCGAGGGGCCGTGCTCGTCGAGCAGTTCGTAGATGCGCAGTCGCAGCGGGTGCGCGAACGACTTCAGCGCGTTCGCGTCGAGCGCCCTGGCCGAATAGTGCTTGCTCTCCATGCCTGTGCACACCTATCTTTGCAAAGAAACCTGTGCATAGTTTTCCTTACACACTATCGGAGTAGGCCATGCCACGTCTCGGCCGATCGTTCGGCTTCCTCCTGTCGTCGACCGCCCTCTCCAACCTGGCCGACGGCGTGCTCAAAGTGGGCGCGCCCCTCCTGGCCGTGTCGCTGACCCGCTCCCCCACGCTGGTGTCGCTGACGGGAGCGGCCGCCACGCTGCCGTGGTTACTGTTCGCCCTGCACGCGGGCGCGATCGCCGACCGGCTCGACCGCAGGCGGATCATGGTGCTGGCCAACCTCGCCCGCTCCGCCGTGCTCACGGCGACGGCCGCGCTCGGGCTGCTCGGGCTGGTGAACCTGTGGGTCATGCTGGCCGCCGTACTGATCGCGGGCGTGGCCGAGGTCTTCGCCGACACCTCGGCCCAGTCGGTGCTGCCGATGGCGGTGCCGCCGGAGCGCATCACGGCGGCGAACGGACGGGTGCAGAGCGCCCAGATGATCGGCAACGAGTTCGCCGGCGCGCCGATCGCGGGCCTCCTGGTCACGCTGCTGCCCGCCGCCGTCTTCGGCGCTCCAGCCCTCCTGTACGGCGCGGCGGGCCTGCTCCTGCTGGGCATGAGGGGCTCCTACGGAACGGCCGCCACAGCGGGCCCCAGGCGCTCGCTGCTGCGCGACATCGTGGCGGCGCAGCGCTATCTGTGGTCCCAGCGGTTCCTGCGGACGCTGGCCGTCTCGGCCGGCCTGCTGAACTTCGCCAGCGCCGCCTACTTCGGGGTGTTCGTGCTGTGGGCCGTCGGCGACGGGTCGCGGATCGGGCTGTCCCCCAGCGGGTACGGCCTGATGATGACCGCGATGGCCGTCGGCGCGGTGGCCGGATCGCTGGTCTCGGAGCGGGTCTCCGGGCTGCTCGGAGAGGGCCGGACGCTGGTCGGCGCCTGGCTGGTGAGCGCTCTGCTGTACCTCGTGCCGGTGCTGTGGCCCGTCGCCTGGCTGCTGTATCCGACCTCCGTGGTGTGGGGCGTCATCGGGGCCGCCGCGAACGTCCTGGTCATCTCCACACGGCAGCGGCTGATCCCGCCCGAACTGCTCGGCCGGGTCAACTCCGCCTACCGGCTGATCGGCATGGGCGGGATGCCGGTGGGGGCCGCCCTCGGCGGGGTGGTGGCCGAACTCGCCGGGCTGACCGCCGTGCTTCTCGGCACCACGGGCGTCTGTTTGGTGGGCGTGGGGCTCGTGTGGCGCGCCTTACACGATCGAATTTCCCACCCTTTGACCAGCACACCTTCCGTTCCCGACACATTCAGATCACGTTAGTCACACTTTGGCCTACCTCGAGATGACATGATTACCCCGAGCAATGAGGGGATGGCATGCGGGAGATCGGCGGACGGTACCTCCTTAACGAGGAGGCCGGTCGTGGAGGTATGGGAGTCGTCTGGCGGGCTTTCGACCAGCTTCTCCACCGGGAGGTGGCGCTCAAGGAGCTGACCCTCAGCGGTGAGGCCGAGATGGTCCGCCGCCGGGTCCTCCGTGAAGCGCGGATGGCCGCTGGCCTCACCCACCCGAACATCGTCACGGTCCACGACCTCATCGAAGAGGGCGGCAAGCTCTGGATCGTGATGGAGTACCTCGACGGCCTCTCACTGCACCAGCTGCTCTCCCAGGTGGGGACGCTGCCCGCGCAGTCGGTGGCGGCGATCGGCCAGCACCTGCTGGCCGCGCTGCGTACCGCCCACCAGGCAGGGGTGCTGCACCGCGACGTGAAGCCGGCCAACGTGATGCTGACCGGCGACCGCGTGGTGCTGACCGACTTCGGCATCGCCACGGTCGAGGGCGACATCCGGATGACCACGTCCCGGCGGCTGCGCGGCACGCCCGCGTTCATGGCCCCCGAGCGGCTGCACGGCGGCCCGGCCAGCAAAGAGGCCGACATGTGGTCGTTCGGTGCCACGCTCTACAGCGCCATCGAGGGCCAGCCGCCCTACCCCGGGCAGGACGCGGCCACGGTGCTCGGCATGGCCAGGAGCGGCGGCTACCCGCCGCCGCGCCGGGCCGGGGTGATGCGGCCCCTCATCGAGGGCCTGCTCCACCACGACCCGGTACGCCGCTTCACGCCCGAGCAGACCGCCGGCTTATTGGCCGGCATGCGCGCCAGCAGCTACCCCGCGGCGATCTGACGGGGGTTCATTCCTCCTCGCCGCGCTTGGCGCGGGCCTCCGCCTCGGCGGCGTCCATGGCGGCGGCCTCCTCCGGCGTGGGAGCCGTGCCGCCGAGGTGCTGGGGCTGCCACCACACGCCCGGCGGGATCTCCGGGTAGGTGCGCTGGGCCCGGTCCACCAGCTCCGACATCCGCGCGTGCAGGTCGGCGACGTGCTGGTCGACGTTCTCGCCGCGCTTGGGGTGGATGGGCTCCCCGATCAGGATCGTGATGGGTACGTGCCGCAGAGTGAGCTGCTTGGACCGGCCCTTGGTCCAGATCCGCTGACTCCCCCACAGCGCCATCGGGATGACCGGGACCTTGGTCGCCTGAGCCATGCGGATGGCGCCGTTCTTGATCTCCTTGACCGTGAACGACCGGCTGATCGTCGCCTCGGCGAAGACGCCGACCACCTCTCCCGCCTTCAGCATGCGCAGCGCCGTCGCGTATGATCCCGCGCCCGCGCCCCGGTCGACCGGGATGTGGTGCATGCCGCGCATCAGCGGCCCCGAGATGCGGTGGTCGAACACGTCCTGCTTGGCCATGAACCGCACCAGCCGCTTGGCGGGCACCGCCCCGAACCCGGCGAAGATGAAGTCGAGATAGCTGATGTGGTTGCTGACCAGCACCGCTCCGCCAGTGCGCGGAATATGCTCAGTCCCCTCCATGTGGAAGCGGTAGTCGAGCACGCGAAAGAGGGTCCGCGCGGCGGCGATCACCGGCGGGTACACGATCTCAGCCATGACCAGAAGGTAGCCTATTCACCCCGGTCGGACGGTAGTCGGCAGGGTCGTAGAAGCTGTGGCCGAGTTCCACTAAGACGCTTGTCCTGCCGGGGAAACGGGCAGAAGTTTCTCATCATGAAGAAGCTCATCAACTCGGCCGAATCCGCGGTTGACGACGCCTTGGCCGGGATGGCGGCCGCCCACCCGTCGCTGCGGATCCGCGACCGGGTGGTCTACCGCGCGTCGGGGCCTCGGACCGGCAAGGTCGGGCTGGTCTCCGGCGGTGGCTCGGGGCACGAGCCGCTGCACGCCGGCTTCGTCGGCTACGGCATGCTCGACGCGGCCTGCCCCGGAGAGGTCTTCACCTCGCCCGTGCCCGACCAGATCGTCGAGGCGACCACGGCCGTCGACGGCGGCGCGGGCGTACTGCACATCGTCAAGAACTACACCGGCGACGTGCTCAACTTCGAGATGGCCGCCGAGCTGTGCGAGGACGTCCAGGTCGCCGGCGTGCTCGTCGACGACGACGTGGCCGTCCAGGACTCCCTCTACACGGCGGGCCGCCGGGGCACCGGCGCGACGCTGTTCGTGGAGAAGATCGCCGGAGCGCTGGCCGAGGAGGGCGCGCCGCTGGCGCAGGTGGCGAGCGTGGCGGGCGAGGTGAACGCGCGCAGCCGCTCCTTCGGCATCGCGCTCACCTCGTGTACGACGCCCGCGTCGGGCAAGCCGACGTTCGACCTGCCCGATACGCAGGTGGAGCTGGGCATCGGCATCCACGGCGAGCCCGGCAGGATCCGGGCGCCGATGGCCTCGGCCCGCGAGCTGACCGAGATCGCCATGGACGCCATACACCGCGATCTGCCGCTGGAGGGCGACCTGCTCGTCCTGCTGAACGGCATGGGCGGCACACCCCTGATGGAGCTGTACGTGGCGTTCGCCGAGGTGGCGACCATCATCCGCGGCAAAGGGGCGCGGGTGGCGCGGTCGCTGGTGGGCAACTACGTGACGAGTCTGGACATGCAGGGCTTCTCCGTGACGATCTGCCGGCTCGACGACACGTTGACGCGTCTTTGGGACGCGCCGGTCGAGACGCCGGGGCTGCGCTGGGGACGCTGATGGGCGCCCCCACGGACCCCGAGACGGGCGGCGGTTTCATGGACCCCGGCACGTTGACCACGGCCTTCTTCGTCGCCTGGATGGAGGAGGTGGCCGAGCAAGTCCGGGTGCATCGCGAGCGGCTGACGGCCCTGGACGCGGCGATCGGCGACGCCGACCACGGCGCGAACCTCGACCGCGGCTTCACCGAGGTACTCAAGGCGCTGGCCGACTCCCCGCCGACCGCGCCGGGCCAGGTGCTGGTGTCCGCGGGCACGACGCTGATCCGCCGTGTCGGGGGTGCTTCCGGGCCGCTGTACGGGTCGGCGTTCCGGGCCATGGGCAAGGCGATGGAGGCGCCGGTGACGCAGGCCGGGTTCGCGGCGGCGTTCGAGGCCGGGGTGGTCGCGGTCGAGCGGCTGGGCAAGGCGGCTCCGGGCGACAAGACCATGGTGGACGCGCTGGCCCCGGCGTCGCTGGCCCTGGCGCTGGCCGTACGGGATGGGGTGGCGGTTCGGGAGGCATTCGAGCTGGCGGCGCGCGCGGCCGAGGAGGGGGCGCGGGCCACGATCCCGATGCAAGCCCGTAAGGGCAGGGCCAGTTACCTGGGCGAGCGCAGCGTCGGGCACGAGGATCCCGGAGCGGCGTCGTCGGCGCTCATCGTCTCCTGCCTGGTCACCGTGAGCTCGTGATGGTGGGCATCGTGCTGGTGGCCCACAGCGCCGGGCTGGCGGCGGAGGCGGCCGCGCTCGTCCGCGGCATCGCCGGTACGGGCGCGCTGGTGGCGGCGGCGGGCGGCACCGAGGACGGCGGGGTGGGCACGAGCCTCGACCTGATCGAGCGGGCGCTCACGGCGGTCGACCAGGGCGACGGCGTGGTGCTCGTACCCGACCTGGGCAGCTCGGTGCTGACGGCCCGGCTGCTGGCCGAACCCGGCCGGGTGGTGGTGGCCGACGTGCCGTTCGTGGAGGGGGCGATCGCGGCGGCCGTCACGGCGGGTGCGGGCGCGCCCCTGGCGGCCGTTCTCGCGGCCGCCGAGGAGGCCCGCACCATCCGCAAGCTCAGCGACTCCTGAGCCCGCTCAGCGGCTCCTGGGACTCGGCGTCTCCTGAGCCCGCTCGGCGGCTCCTGAACCGGCCAGTGGACTCCTGAACCCGGCTCCAGGGATTCCTGAGTCGGCTCAGTGGCCCTTGAACGCCTCTTCCAGCCACCACGAGCCGCGCTTCCCAGCGACCTTGGCGTGGACCAGAAGCGGCCGGTCTCTGGGGCCTTTCAGCCACTCGGCCGCCCCGGCCAGGTCGCCGGGCTCGGTGACCGTCACGGCCGCGAAGCCGTAGCCGGTGGCGATCGCGGCGAAGTCGACGGGCGGGAACCTGACGGTGCCGAGCGGGTGACCGTGCGGGCCGAAGTGATGTACCTCGGCGCCGTACGCCTCGTCGTCGTAGACCACGACCACCATCGGCAGCCCGAGCCGTACGACGGTGTCGAGTTCGGCGATGCCCATCAGCGCCCCGCCGTCGCCCAGCGCGGCCACCGGCAGCCGGTCGGGCCGGGCGAGCGCGGCGCCGATCACGGTCGCCAGGCCGAGCCCGATCGACTGGAACGCCTGGGTGAAGCAGAACCCCCGCTCGTCTGGCACGTCGAGGAACATGGCCGGGTACCCCATGAAGTTCCCGGAGTCGACCGCCACGATCCGCTCCCCCGGCAGCAGGTCGTCGAGCCCGATCGTGAGCGTCCTGGGGTCGATCAGCCCGTCTCCGCCCTCGTCGTCGTAGGGCACTGCCTGCCACCGGCCCTCGGCCCGGATCCGCGCGGCGACCTCCGCCGACCGATACCCACGCCCGGCATCCCCCACCGAACCGCGAGCGTTCCCCACCGGACCGCGAGCGTCTCCGGTCGTAGCGGGAGCGTCCCTCGCCGCATCGCGAGCGTCCTCGGTCGAAGCGAGGGCGTGGAGGACCGTGCGCGCCGTGGCGGCCGTGTCGCCGACCAGGCCGAGGGTGACCGGGCGGTGGACGCCTAGGGCGCTCTCGTCGAGGTCCACCTGGACCAGCCTGGCGTGCTCGCCGATCAGCCGTCCGTGGCGGGTGGTCCACATGTTGAGGGCGCACCCCCAGGCCACGATGAGGTCGGCGTCGTGGATCAGCTCGGCGGCGAGCGGTGTGGCGAAGCCGCCGCTCACGTCCAGATCCCAGGGGTTGCCCCGGAACAGGCCCTTGGCGACGGCGGAGGTGGCGAGCAGCGCGCCCGTGGCGTCGGCCAGCTCCTCCAGCTCGGCCCTGGCGTGCCTGGCGCCGCGCCCGGCGACGAACACCGGCCGCCGCGACTCCGCCAGCAGCCGGACGAGCGTGCCGAGCTCCGCGGCCGACGGCGTCCCATGCGACTCCGCGGCCGACGGCGTCCCGAGCGACTCTGCGGCCGACGGCGTCCCGTGCGGCTCGCCGAGGAGGCCGGGCCACTCGATGAGCTCCTGCTGCACGTCGAGCGGCAGGTTGAGCACCACCGTGCGCCGGTCGCGGGTCGCCGTACGGTAGGCCGACAGCGTGTCCTCGACCGCCCGGCCGGCCTCCGTGACGCGGAGCGACACCGCGCCGACCGACGCCGCCAGCGCGTCCTGGTCGATGTGGAAGTTGGACCGTACGTCCGTCGCTTCGCCGGTGAGCACGATCAGCGGGGTACGGCTCTTGGCCGCCTCGGCGATGCCCGTCACGGCGTTGGTCAGGCCGGGCCCCTGGTGGACGGAGACGATCCCGACCTTGCCGCTCATCCTGGCGTACGCGTCGGCCATCGTGGTGGCGCCGCCCTCGTGGCGGGCGGCGACGAAGCGTACGCCGTGCGCCACGAGGGCGTTGGTGACGTGGAAGTTGCCGCTGCCCACCACGCCGAACGCGGTGTCGACCCCGGCCTCGGCCAGCACCCGCCCGACGGCCTCGGCGACGATCATCTCTCGAGCTTATGGTCGCGGCCGCTTCGGAGCTCGTTGGCTCGTCCCTCGCTCTCTCCCTCCGAGCTCCTCCGCTCCACCAGCGCCAATACCCGCACAGGACTCCCCGACCCGCCCACGATGGGCAGCGGCGGGGCCAGGACGACGGCGCCGGTCACCGGCAGGCGGTCGAGGTTGCGCAGCTGGGTCAGGCCGTACTTGCCCGCCCCCAGCAGGAACGAGTGGCACGGGAAAGGCGGGTCGAAGGAGTGGGCGGTGCCCGCGTCGGTGCCGACGGTCTCGACGCCGAGCCCGAGGATGGGTGTCTCGGCGGCCAGCCAGTTCGCGCATTCGACGGAGATGCCGGGGGTGTGTGGGCCGGTCTCGTCGGCGTTCAGGAAGGTGGCCTGGTCGGCGGACCTGGCGTCCCAGCCGGTGCGGTAGAGGAGCCAGCCGCCGTCGGGCAGCGGGCCGTTGGCGCGCTCCCACTCCTTGACGTGGTCGATCTGGAGCAGGAAGTCGGGGTCCTTCTCCGCCTCCGCCGCCAGGTCGAGCACGACGGCGGGCGCCAGCAGGCTGGACGGGGGCACCTGGGAGACGTCCTGGCCCTCGCGGCCGGTCACCCAGTGGATCGGCGCGTCGAAGTGGGTGCCGGTGTGCTCGCCGGTGTGGATGTCGTTCCAGTACCAGGCGGGGCCGCGGTCGTCGTAGCGGCTGATCTCCTCCAGCCGGAACGGGATCGTGTTGCCGAACGGCTCGGGCAGCTGGAGGATCGGCGTCTCCGCCGACAGGGGCGAGGTGAGATCGACCACCTCGATGGCGCCACTGCGCAGGCTCTCCACCAGGCTCCGCAAGATCGACATGTCATCCTCCTTGATGGGCTGGCTGCATCCTCCTATATCGGCCTACCCGGCTCCAAGCACGTCAGGACTTGGTCCATGGGGCGCAGCCGCCCGTTTGGAGCGCCTTGTCGGTGGCCAGGATCGTCACGGTGGCGGGACCCGTGGGCATGTCCGCCGCGATCACGTCGCTCATCTGGGCGGACGTGCTCTTCATGCGGGCCCAGTAGCACTTGTCCGTGGCGGTCGCGGGACCCGTCGTACGGTAGGTGCCGGGCTGGATGTCCACGCCCACGATGAGCGTCCGCATGGCGCCGACCGCGCCCGGCGGCCCGGCCGAGCCCACGGGAGCAGGTGTCCCCACCGGAGCAGGCGTCCCCACGGGAGCAGGCGTCCCCGCCGGAGCGGACGCGGCCGGGTCTGACGGGACCGTGCCCGCCGGGGCCGATGGATCCGACGTGGCGGCGCCCGCCGGAGCCGACGGGTCCGTCCCCTGGTCCGCGGGCGGCGTCGAGTCCCCGATCGTCATCGTCACCGGAGGCGTCTCCGCAGGCGCGGCCGTCGCCTCCCCCGAGTCGAGCCCGGTGAAGTACCCGAGCAGGAACCCGAGTAAGCAGGTCAGCCCGGAAACGAGCACGATGATGGTCGGACTGCTCGTCGCCCGGGGATATTCCGGAGACGGAGGGTATTCGGGAGGCCCGTACATCACGGGGACAAGCGTCCCATCCGTGTCAACGGTGGAGGTAGTCGACCAGCGACGCCTTCTCCGTCTCCAGTTCCTCGATCGCGCTCTTGACCACGTCACCGATGCTCACGATGCCGACCAGCCGCCCGTCCTCGACGACGGGCATGTGCCGGAACCGGTGTGTGGTCATGGTCCTTCGCAGCTCGTCGACGTTGTCGTGCGGGCCGACCGTGCGTACTTCCGAAGTCATGATCGCGGAGACGGGCTGGTCGAGCACGGCCGCGCCGCGGTCGTGCAGGCGGCGGACCACGTCGCGCTCGGACACGATGCCCGTGATCGTCACGCCGTCGGCGGAGACCACGACGGCGCCGATGTTGTGCTCGGCGAGTTTGGTCAGGAGTTCGCGGACCGTGGCTTCCGGAGCCACGGTCATCACCGCGCTTCCCTTGCCGCGCAGGATTGTCCCGATGAGCATCTGAACCACCTCGGCTCTCAGTTACCCCGGGTGGCTCCGGCTAAGCGCTCCACCCGCGTAGCTTTCCAGGCAAGCAAGCAGGTAGGGGCACCGTCAAGCGTTCCCGTAGGCTGCATGCCGTACATGGAGCTTGTGAAACAGGATGCGTGATGACAGAGCCGCTCAATACCGGCAGCCATGATCTGCCCGTCACCGCGGCGCTGACCGCGTTCATGCGGACGGGCTGGGCCGACACCCGGCGCACCGACGTGGCGGCGCTGCCGATCGCGCCCTGGGCGGCCAGGCGCCGCGCCGCGCTCGCCGCCCGCTTCCCCGGTGAGCGGCTCGTCGTGCCGTCGGGGACGCTGAAGGTGCGCAGCAACGACAGTGACTACCGCTTCCGGCCGCACAGCGCGTTCTCCTATCTGACGGGCGCGGGCGAGCCGGGCGACGTGCTGGTCATCGAGCCGTCGGGCGAGGCCACGCTGTACCTCAGGCCGCGCTCGCCGCGCGAGGACGGCGAGGAGTTCTACCGCGACCGGCGTTATGGGGAGTTCTGGGTGGGGCGGCGGCCCGACCTGGAGGAGGCGGCCGAGCTCTACCAGATCGGCTGCGCCCACATCCGCGAGCTGTCGCTGTCCGGGCCCGCCAGGGTGCTGGGCGGCGTGGACGCGGCGGTCGACGCGCTGCTGCCGGGCGACGCGGAGTTCGAGAGCTTCCTGTCGGAGATGCGGCTGATCAAGGACGCGTGGGAGATCGGCGAGCTGCAGTCGGCGGTCGATGCCACCGCGCGCGGCTTCGAAGACGTCGTACGCGCGCTGCCCGCAGCGCTCGGGCACCCTCGGGGCGAGCGCTACCTGGAGGGCGTGTTCGGGCTCCGTTCGCGCCTGGAGGGCAACGCGGCCGGCTACGACAGCATCGTGGCCTCGGGCGCGCACGCGTGCGTGCTGCACTGGATCCGCAACGACGGCCGCCTCGACCCGAACGACCTCCTGCTGCTGGACGCGGGTGTCGAGTCCGACACCCTCTACACGGCCGACATCACCCGCACGCTGCCGCTGTCCGGCCGTTTCAGTCCCGTGCAGCGGCAGGCGTACGAGCTGGTGTACGAGGCGCAGACGGCCGGGATCGCCGCGCTCAAGCCCGGTGCCCGCTTCCGCGACTTCCACCTGGCGGCGATGCGCGTCATCAGCGAGGGCCTGCACGACTGGGGCCTGCTGCGCGACTCGCCGGACGCGCTGATGGAGTCGGGCCTGTACCGCCGCTACACACTCTGCAGCAGCGGCCACATGCTCGGCCTGGACGTGCACGACTGCGCCCGCGCGCGCTCGGAGGTCTACCTGGACGGGGTCCTGGAGGAGGGCCAGGTGCTGACCGTCGAGCCGGGCCTGTACCTGCAGCCCGACGATCTCACCCTGCCGGCGGAGTTCCGGGGGCTGGGCATCCGGATCGAGGACGATCTGGTGATCACCGCCGACGGCGCCCGCCTGATGTCGGCCGCCCTGCCGCGCCATCCCGCCGAGGTCGAGTCCTGGATGGCCGGGCTACTGAACAACTGAAACGGCTACGAAGCGATCACGTTTCGTAGCGGGCTGACAACCTCTGAGCTGAGCCTCATACCTTTTCCTCAAATTCCAGCGAAAGCATCGACTTACTAGACGGACCGTCAGTAGGGTTACTGCTTCCGTAGTCGGCTGGTTCCACGAGGTGGTCAGTTGTCCGGATACGTTGGCCGCAAGGCTGTGTCCGTGCTCGGCCAGGTGGGTGACCTCTTCGTCATCGTCCTGGAGGGATTGCGCCGCAGCTGGGACGTCCGGAGCTGGTGGTGGGAGTTCGTCGACCAGTGCTGGTTCCTGGCCCGCGTGACCAGCGTGCCGGTGCTGCTCGTCTCCTTACCCCTCGGCGCCACCGTGGCGTTGCAGGTGGGCGACCTGGCCTGGCAGCTCGGCGCGGCGTCCGCCACCGGCAGCGCCGTGTTCGTCGGGCTCATCCGGGAGGTCGCGCCGCTGGCCAGCGCCCTGCTGATCGCCGGGGCCGGCGGCAGCGCGATGACCTCCGACATCGGCGCCCGGCACATCCGCGACGAGCTGAGCGCCATGGAGGTGATGTCGGTCAACCCGATCCACCGCCTGGTCACGCCGCGCATGTGGGCGGCCAGCACGGTCGCGGTCTGCCTGTGCCCGCTGGTCATCCTGGCCGGGGCCAGCGGCGGCTACTTCTTCAACGTGATCGTCCAGGGAGTGACCTCCGGCGCCTACTTCGACGGCGCGCTGTCGCTCGTGGTGGGCTCCGACCTGTACGTGACGCTGTTCAAGGCGTGGATCTTCGGCTTCATCGCCGCGGCCGTCGCCTGCTACAAGGGCATGACCTGCGCCACCAGCCCCGTCGGCGTGGGCCGGGCGGTCAACCAGTCGACGGTGGTCACGTTCATGCTGGTGTTCGCGTTCAACTACGTGATCTCCGCCGTCTACTTCCTCGCCTACCCGCCGAAGGCGCTGTGATGGTCTCGCGTACGGCCGGCCTCAGGTTCGCCGTCACGGGGCGCGAATGGGCGGAGCGGTTCGCGACCCTGGCCAACTGGCCGCTGTTCGTGTGGAAGGTACTGTTCTACTCCGTCCGCGACGTGATCCTCCGGCTGAAGTACTTCAAGGTCGTCATCCGCCAGGTCAGCGACGTGGTCGTGGGCGTCGGCGCGACCGTCATCGGCGGCGGCATGATCTTCGTGGTGTTCACCATGGCCTTCGTCGTGGGCGCGACCGTGGGCCTGCAGGGCTACCAGGGGCTGCAGGCGATCGGCGCCGAGTCGTTCATGGGCCTGGTCGGCAGCTTCGCCAACGTACGCGAGATCACCCCGATCATCGCCGCGACCGCGCTGGCCGCGCAGGTCGGCTCGTCGTTCACCGCCGAGCTGGGCGCGATGCGGATCTCCGAGGAGATCGACGCGCTGGAGGTGATGGGCATCAACGCCTTCACCTACCTGATCTGCACCCGGGTGGTGGCGGCGCTGCTGGCGCTGGTGCCGATCTATCTGATCGCGCTGTTCGCCAGTTTCTTCGCCACCCGGCTGATGAGCACGGTCCTGTTCGGGCTGGCGCCGGGCGTCTACGACTACTACTTCTACCTGTATCTGCCGGTCAGCGACATCGTGTTCAGCGTGACCAAGGTGGCCGTGTTCGCCTTCACCGTCGTCGTCATCCACTGCTACTACGGCTTCTACGCCACCGGCGGCCCGGTCGGCGTGGGGGTGGCGGCGGGCCGCGCGATCCGTCAGTCGATCGTCACGATCGTCCTGCTCAACCTGCTGCTGTCGTACCTGTTCTGGGGTAACGGCAGCAACCTGAAGCTGACGGGGTGAGCGATGGGACGCGACGAGTTCTCACTGCCCATCCGCGCGGGCATCGCGCTCGCGCTCATCGTGGTGCTCGCGGCGACGACGATCTTCATCGTACGGACCGCGTCGGAGATCAGCGGCACCAGGATCGACGCCGTCTTCGCCCGCGCCGGTCAGGGCCTGGACACCCAGTCCCCCGTCAAGATCCGCGGCATCACGGTCGGCGACGTGACGAAGGTGTCCCTCGACGCCAAGGGCAAGGCCGTGGTGAGCATGGCCATCGAGCCCGGCGTCCGGCTGCCCCGCACCACCGTCGCGGCCATCGAGCCGTCGTCGGTGTTCGGGCCGAAGTTCGTCGACCTCAGGCTCGGCGCGGGCGAGACCACCGGCCCCTACCTGGCCGGCGGCGCGGTCATCACCCAGACGCAGCAGCCGCTCGACCTGTCCGACACGCTCGGCGCCGCCTACCGGGGCCTGAACGCCGTGGACCCGCGTGAGGTCACCGTGATCGTGCACACGCTGGCCCAGGGGCTCGACGGCGAGGGGAAGCGGCTGCGCGAGCTCATCGACGACGCGGGCACGGTCGTCGATGTCGCGCACCGGCAGCGCGCGCGGGCCAGGCAGTTCCTGCATGACACGGCCGGGCTGTCCACCGCGCTGTCGGACAAGGGCGACGAGCTGGTGTCGATCTCCTCCGACGTCAACGTCATCACCCCCGACCTGCTGGAACGGGCCGACAAGGTGCGGGTCCTGCTCCAGGAGGTCACCTCTGTCTCCGACCTGGGCGCGCACGGCCTGCGCAAGCATCGGCAGGACCTGCGGGCGGCCGTCCACTCGGGCGAGCGGGTGGCCTCGCTCATCTACGCCCAGCTCGGCCTGGCAGGTGACGGCGTACGCGGCCTGAACCGGCTGGTGGACCTGCTCAACAAGCTGATCGAGGCGCCGGGCCCCGGCGGCGCCCGCCAACTGCAGGTGGAGGCGTTCGTCTCGACCGACATCTGCGAGCTCGTCGTCGGCTCCTGCGGACCCACCGACGGGAGGGACTGACGTGGCGCTGTCCAGGGAACGCGTGGCCCGCCGGTGGACGCTGCTGCGCGTGGTGCTGTTCGTCGGCTTGACGGTGGCGCTGATCGTGGTGATCACGGTGCAGATCGCCCGGGTCAGCACCTGCGGCGGATACCAACTAGTCGCGACATTTGATGATGTGTCGGGGTTGCGGGAGGGCGACCAGGTGAAGATCGCCGGGGCGCCCGTGGGACAGGTCGACACGATCAAGGTGGTGAACGGCCGCGCCGAGATCACCATGGAGGTCCAGGACGCCATCAGGGTGCCGTCGGACACCGAGGCCGCGATCAGGTGGCGCAACGCGGTCGGCCAGCGGGTCGTCTATCTGCTCCCCGGCACCGCGCCGGGCCGGCTGGCCCCCGGCTCGCGGGTCGTCCGTACGTCGTCCGTGGTCGACATCGGCCAGCTGGTGAGCGACCTCGGCCCGCTGACCCGCAGCCTGGACCCGGACCAGATCAACCAGCTGCTCACCGCCGCCGCCAAATCCCTGAAGGGCAACGACAAGAACATCCCGCGGCTGCTCGACAACGTCAACGCCATCACCGGCACGATCAATGAGCGCAAGCAGACGATCCAGCGATTGCTCAAGGACTACGCCACCGTCACCGGCGTGGTCGCCCAGCGCGACAAGCAGATCGAGCAGCTCGTCGACAACCTGGTCACCCTCTCCGAGGCGTTCGCCGGCAACCGCAAGCTGATCGACGACGCGATCGTGCAGCTCTCGACCACCGTCCACACCTCCGACCAGGTGCTCGGCAAGAACGCCGACGAGCTGGGCGCGCTGGTCGACCACCTCTCCGGGCTGACCGGCGGCATCAGGCGGCATGTGAACGCGATCGACAAGACGATCGGCACCTTCCAGCCGCTGCTGGCCCGCGCCTACTCCAGCGTCGATCGCGGCCACTACTTCATCACCGCGGTCCCATGCCTGGCGCTGAGCGCCGCGCCCTGCCCGTACCCGATGAAGACGCCGCCCCCACTGCGCGGCAGCACGCGGATCCAGAGCTCGAAGGACCTGCAGAAGCTCATGGTCGGTGAGTGATGGCGCTCAAGTCCTTCCGCGACCGCAACAAGATCGTCGTCGGCCTGATCTCGCTGGCGGCGATCGGCACGATCCTGGTGGCCACCTTCCTCGTCGGCAGCCTCGGGCTGCTCGAAGGCGGCTACTACATGTCCGGCACGTTCGTGGACTCCGGCGGCCTGCGCACCGGCAACGACGTGCGGGTCGCGGGCGTGCGGGTCGGCAAGGTGACCGAGGTACGGCCCGACTACGGCCAGGGCAACGTGGTCGTCACCTGGAAGGTCGACACCGACGTACGGCTCGGCCGCGCCACCCGGGCCGACATCACGCTGTCCAACCTGCTCGGCGGCCGCTACGTCAAGCTGTCGGGCCCGGTCACCGCCCCGTACGTCGACCAGCTCCCCGAGGCGCAGCGGCGGATCCCGGTGACGCGCACGGGCGTCCCCACACTGATCAACGACGCCATCAAGGACGCCACCCACCTGGTTCAGAAGCTCGACACCAAGGCCGTGGACGACCTGCTCACCCAGCTGGGCAAGGTCGACATCAGCAAGCGCGGCCGGATCACCAAGCTGCTGAAGAACATCGGCGACCTGTCGGACACCATCAGCCAGAGCGAACCGCAGCTGCAGAAGCTCCTCGACAACGGCACCAAGATCATGAACGTCCTGGAGCGGAAGGACAAGCAGCTCGGCCGGCTCATCGACGCCATCGAGGTCATGCTGAACGAGCTGCGCTCGCGCCGCAACGAGCTGCGCGCGCTGCTCGGCGACGGCAGCGACCTCGTCCAGAGCACCACCCGGTTGATCAACGAGCACGAGAAGACGCTGGTCCAGGTCCTCGACGACACCGGCGCGATCACCACCAAGCTCAACAGCGGCAACAAGGAGTTCAACGCGCTCCTGGCGTGGGCCGGCCCGACGTTCTCCGGGCTGTCCACGATGGGCGGCCAAGGCCCGTGGCTCGAGGCCATAGCCACGGGCCTGGGCCCCATCGACCCGGAGGTGCTCGGCGCCATCGCCAAGGACAGGAAGAACGACCGATGACCCGTTTACTGGCGGCCCTGCTGGCCGGCACGCTGCTGGCGGCCAGCGGCGGGTGCACGCTGCTCGGCCCCGAGCCGTACCGGCTGACCGCGATCTTCAGCAAGGCGCCCTCCCTGTACGAGCAGGCGCGGGTGAAGGTGATGGGGCTCGACGCCGGATACGTGACGAGCATCCGGATCGACGGCGACAAGGTACGTGTCGAGCTGTCGGTAGACCGGGAGGTGCCGCTGCCCGCGAACGTCAAGGCCGTGGTCGCGCCGCAGAACACCCTGGGCGAGCGCAACGTGGTGCTCTACCCGCCCTGGAAGCCCGGCGACCAGCGGATCGCCTCCGGCGCCACGATCCCGCTGGAGCGCACCGACCTGCCGGTGGAGATCGACGACGCGCTCGACGCGTTCACCAAGCTGACCGACGCGCTGGACTCCGACAAGCTGGGCGACGTCGCGGGCGACCTCGCCGACAGCGTCAGGGGCCGCGGCAAGAGGGTCAACAACGCGCTCGCCGACACCGCGCGGCTCACCGACACGCTGGCCAAGCAGGACCAGCAGCTCATCGACCTGGCCAAGGGCCTGAACAAGCTGGCCACCAGCCTCAACAAGCGGCAGAGCCAGGTGACCGGCGCGATCGACTCCTTCGCCGAGGCCAGCGCCATCCTGGCCGAGGAGCGGCGGCGGCTGCGGACGTTCATCGCGGGCATGGCCGATTTCGTGCGCCGGGGCGACGTGATCATCGAAGCGTATTCCGAACGGCTCCCCCAGGCCGCCGGCACGCTGGCCGAGCTGGTGCTGACGGTCCGGGCGAACAGCGCGTCGATGGCCCAGGCGATCAAGGGCGCGGCCGACTTCTCCGACATCCTGATCGACTCCTGGGACAAGAAGCAGCACGTGCTGAAGATCCGCGTGGTGCTCAACGCGATGACCAGGGCCTGGCTGACCCCGCTGTTCGACGCCCTGAACCTCGGCAAGGTCCCGTGCCTGCCCGCCGGCCTCAGCAACTGCCCCTTCGAGCAGGGGAAGAAGAAGCGATGAAGGCACGTGTCCTGTCCGGGCTGCTCGCGCTGGGCATCACCGCGTCCTGCTCGCTCCAGACACTCGGCGCCACCGGCGGCGATTTGACCATCAACGCCACCTTCGACGACGTCCAGAGCCTGGTCGCCGGGCACAGCGTGCAGATCTCCGACGTACGGGTGGGCACCGTGACCGGCATCCGGCTGCAGGGCTACCAGGCCAGGGTGACCATGTCGATCACGCCGGAGCACCCGGTGCCCGAGGGCAGCACCGCGACGGTGGCCAAGACCTCGGTCCTGGGCGAGAACTACGTCCAGCTCACGCCGCCCGCCGGCAAGGACCTGTCGAAGGGCCCCTACCTCAAGAGCGGCGCCACGATCACCGACACCTCGGTCGAACCGGACATCGAGCAGGTCACCGCGAAGGCCGGGCCGCTCATCGAGGCGCTCGGCACGCAGGACGTCAACGCCATCCTCGACGCCGCCTCGACCGCGTTCGCCGGCAAGGGCGCCGACGTCAACAAGCTGATCAAGCAGACGGCCGAGGTGACCGACACCTACGCCGCCGCCCGCCAGGACATCGCCACCACCGTGGACGCCCTGGCCAAGCTGGGCGACCAGCTGGCCAAGGGCAGCAAGGAGCTGGACCGGCTGCCCGGCACGCTGGCGGCGGCCACGGCCCGCATCGCGCACGGCCGCAGGCACGTGAAGACGGCCATCATCGCACTGACCGACCTGGCCAAGGAGGCCAACCTCACGGTCTACCCGAGGCACGCCGCCCGGCTGCGCACGCTGCTACGCGAGCTCGACGCGATCACCTCCTCAATGCTGCGCGGCAAGGAGGACCTGAAGGCGCTGGTGGCCAAGCTGCAGGCGTTCATCGACACGCCGCCGATCACGGTCAACGGCCAGGTGCTGATCTACGTGTGGCTGAAGGGCCTGCTGACGCCGCAGCACAAGGGACTCCTGCCGAACGGCAAGACGGGCTTGCTGCCGAACGGCAAGACGGGCCTGCTGCCCAACCGGGTGGCGGACTTCCGCCTGCTCTGGGAGCCGCCGCGATGAGGAACCATCTGCTTTGGGGGCCGTCGCGATGAGGAACCGCCGCATCTATCTGAACCTTGGCTTCTTCGTCGTCCTGGGCATCGTGATGACGATCTGGGCGTTCAGCACGATCATCAAGCTCGACGCGATCACCCAGCCCTACCGGGTGTCGGCGGAGTTCGTCTCCTCCCCCGGTCTGGTCCGCGGCTTCGACGTCGCCTACCTGGGTGTGCGGGTGGGGAAGGTCGGGGACGTACGGCTGGCGCCCGGCAAGATCGTCGTGGGCCTGGACATCGACAAGGAGGTCCGGCTGCCGAAGGCCGCCACGGCCGAGGTACGGCGCAAGTCCGCGGTCGGCGAGCCGTACGTGGAGCTGTCGCCGCCCGCGACCGGCGTGACCGGCCCGACGCTCGCGGCCGGCGACGTGATCCCGCTGTCCAAGACCACGGTGCCGCTGGACTACCGCAAGCTGTTCGAGGGCGTCGGCAAGCTGCTGTCCGCGGTGCCGCCCGAGGACGCCAAGACGATCACGCACGAGCTGGCGGTGGCGCTGGACGGCCGGTCGTCGTCGATCAGGGACATCATCGAGGACGCGCACGACCTGACCGGCACGCTGGCCGACAACTCCCAGGTGCTCGACGACCTGTCCGTGCAGCTCACCCAGCTCACCCACACGCTGGCGGGCAGGAAGGACAAGCTGGCTTCCGGCATCACGGACCTGAGCACGGTGACGGCCACGCTACGCGACTCGCGTACCGACCTCGACGCCTTCCTGGACCAGGGACCGGGCGTGTTCGGGCAGCTCGACCAGGCCATCAAGCGGGCCAGACCGGGCCTGTCGTGCCTGCTGACCGCGGCGGGCCTGCCGCACAAACCGGTGTTCTCCGCCGAGACCGAGCGGAACGTGCACCACCTGCTGAGCATCGTGCCGACCGCGCTGAGCCTGGCGGACGACATCAGCGTCAGGGAGGGGAACACGGTGTACGGCAAGGCGTCGTTCATCTTCAGCGTCCCGGGCGGGCCGCAACCGGCGGAGGAGTACGCGGGCCCGGTCGGCCCGCCCACCGTGCCCCGCCTGCGCGCCTGCCCCGACCGCGCCACGGACGAGCCGGTCCGTACGGAAGACGCCGCCGACCATCCCGGGAAAGACACCGAAGCAGAGCAGACCAGGCGGCCGGAAGCCCAGGCCAAGGCCACCGCACAGCCCGAGCGGACCCCGGAGGCGGCGGGCGCGAAGTCACCCGCCGCGGCTTCCGGGCCCGCGTCCCGTACCCCGGTGGACGCCGCTCCGCTGATTGCCGCGATCTTCCTCGCGGTGGCGGCGAGTGGTGGCATCTTGGGGTGGATCGCGGTGGGCCGGGCCGCCCGCCGCCGTGAGGAGAACTCATGACCACCAAGCAGGACCTCGCGGAGGACCAGCAGAGCGCTGCGGAGGAGGCCACAGCGACAGAAATACCGACCACCCCGGACACCGGCCTTTCGGAGGGCGTCTCCTCTGACAACGGCCCCTCGGACGGCGCCTCGGACGATGGAGTGGTCGCCGCTGGGCGGTCGGGGCGGGGGCGTGGCCGGATTCTGGTGGCGGTGGTGGCCCTGATGGTGGCCGCGCTGGCCGCCACGGCGGCGCTGCAGTGGATCTCCGCGAGCCAGGCCCGCGACTCGCTGGCCCGGCTGGAGAGCGAGCGGGCCCTGCGACTGGAGGTCTCGGGCGCGGCCAGTTCGTTCGGCAAGGCGCTGCTCAGCTACGACTACCAGAACCTCCAGGCCACCCGCGCCACGCTGACGGCCCAGGCCACCGGCGACTTCCTGGCCACCTACGACGAGGCGTTCGGCGGCGCGATGGCCCAGGTCATCGTCAAGCTGAAGGCCGTCTCGCAGGCGAACGTCCGCGAGGTCTACCTCTCGGACGTCGACGAGGCCACCGCACACGCCATCGTCGTGGTCGACCAGCAGGTGAACACCTCGGAGGCGATACGCTCGGTCAAGGACTCCCATCTGAAGATCAGCCTGGTCAAGGAGAAGGGCGTCTGGAAGGTCCACGACGTGACCGTGCTCGGCGCGGCCAAAGAGGACCAGTACAACCTGGACACTGGCACGAAGAAAAAGGACTGACCGTTGAAGCGCTCCCCACGGCTAAGGTCGGGGGATTCCAGCCAGCTCGGGCTCCGTCTGTGCGGTGGCCTGGGCTGCTGTTGCTTGGCGGTTGGCCTTCCGGCCCACGCGGTTGCGTGGTTTGCGCGCCCCAACCCGCACACCCGGTCTGGGTTGTGCGTGCTCCGCCCTCCCGGCGGTGAGGATGTTCTTGGCGGCGTTCACGTCGGCGTGCTCGGTGTGTCCGCACGAGGTGCACCGGAAGACCGCTTGGCTCGCGCGGGACTTGCGATCCACCACAGTGCACACGTTGCACGTCTGACTCGTGTACGCCGGGTTGACGGTGATCACACTGGTGCCCGTGTACCGGGCCTTGCTACGGGTGGCCAGCTCGATCCGGTACCAGCCCTTGTCCAGGATGGAGCGGTTCAGCCCGGTCTTGCGCGCGGCCCCGTTCGGCAGGAACACGCCCGGCCGTTCAAGGTCTGGCCTGGGTGCGACACCGGCAGTCAAGTTCTTGATCGCCAGGGCCTCGAACACCACCAGCTCGAAGCTCGTGGCCAGGGCGCAGGCGCTCTTGGCAGCGAAGTCCTCGCGCCGTCTGCGGACCTTTCGCACCATGTCAGCGACCCGCGCGGCAGCTTTCGTGCGCCGACCCGATCCCTTCATGGTCCGGGAAAAGTCCCGCTGCAGCTTCTTGGCGTGCTCCGCTTCCCGCCCGCCGGCGAACACCTGGTGGTGAAACAAGCCATCCGAGCGGGTCACGACCTTAACCACACCCCGGTCGATCCCCACCGCCCTGCCGGGGCGCGCGTGCGTGGCCGGGGTGGTGAACCCGTCCTCGACGAGGAAACTGACGTACCAGTGTTTGCCGTCGCGGGAGACGGTGGCGTTCTTGATCTTTCCGTCGAGCGGGCGGGTAATGCGGAAGCGGACCCAGCCGAGTTTCGGCAGTTTCGCCCGCGCCCAGCGCCGGTTCAGCCGTTCGACGGCGATTTTCCCGCCCTCAGGAAACCGGAAGCTCGGAGCGTTCCGTTCGGCGAACGCGGCCTGCTCCTCGGTCAGGTCCAGGCGGTACCTACGTCCAGCCAGCATCCGCGATCACCGATTCTTCTGGTTCTCGACGTACCGCGTGGCGACGTCCAGGGGCGCCCTACCCACGGTGGCCACGAAGCGGGAGTTAGTCCGTCCGCCCAGCCCCCAGAGGCTCTTTCGCAAGGTCACAGCCGCATCGATCAGCATACGCAAGGCGCCCTACCTACCGCTCAAAGATTCGACAGAAGGGCTTACCCCCATGGCTGAAGCCAGGGGTCCGCGTAGATCTCTGATCGGCCCCGTGGCGATGGGTGGGCGCCCCGACGAGGTGCTCGCCCCAGAAGGCTGGCTGACCGACGTCGAGCGGGCGCGCGCGGCCCGGTTCGCGTTCGAGCCGGACCGCCGCTCGTTCACGGCGGCCCACCTGCTCGTACGCCTCTGCGCCGCGGCGGTGCTCGACACCGACCCGGCCGGGCTGACCCTGTTACAGCACTGCGAGGTGCACGGCCCCGGCCACGGCCGCCCGTACATCGAGCAGGCCCCTACCCTGGGTGTCAGCCTCAGCCACACGCGCGGCTACGTCTGCGCGGCGGCCGGTGCGGGCCGGGTGGGCATCGACGCCGAACGCGTGCCGCCGGGCCCGTTCGACCGGCTGCTCGCGGGCCGGGCGCTCACCGAGCGGGAGCTGGCGGCGGTCAGCACCAACGAAGAGCTGATCAGGCGCTGGACCCGCAAGGAGGCCCTGATCAAGCGCGGCGAGCTGACCATCGACGGGCTGCGGGCCACCGACGCCGACGTGACGGGCCGCCACCTGCTCGAATGGACCGCCGAGGGCGACATCGTAGTGGCCGTCATCACAGACTCACCAGCCCGGCAATTGCCTCTGACCAGCTAGAATGGAGGCATGTTCTACAGCAAATCAGTCGAGGAGCGAATCGCCGACCGGATGGCCAAGCGCAAGCCGCTCGAAGAGGGCAAGACCTTCGAGCACGGGCCGGCCAAGTTCGTGTTCGTCTCGCTGATCGTCGCCGTCGTGCTCATGCACGTCGTCGGCCTTGCCGTGGTCATGGCCCTGGACTAACGGCGCCGGGTGGGAGTCGGATCCAGGAACACCTGAGAGATGCCGGGATAGCGCTCCCGCAGCCGGCGGTCCAGCTCATCGCAGGCGATCTCCACCCCCGCGGCAGTCGCGTCGTCCCGGAAGTCGATCTTCGCGGCGACCAGGAAGCGTCCCGGGCCCAGCATCATGGTGAGCAGCTCGACCACGCTCTCCACCTCGGGCTGCCCCTCCAGCACCGCGCGGATCTCCTCCTCGATCGGCCCCGGAGCGGACTGGCCGATCAGCAGCGACACGTTCGACCGGATCAGCGTGAGCGCGGCCACCAGCAGGAGCACGCCGATCGCGATCGACGCCGCGCCGTCCCACACGGGCGAGCCGGTCACCTGGTAGCCGAGCAGACCCAGCGCCGCGATCACCAGCCCGATCAGCGCGGCCGCGTCCTCGTACACGACGGCCTTCAGCGCGGTGTCCGAGGTGATCGAGACCAGCCGGAACGGGCTGACGTCATGCCTGCGGGCCTCCCTGCGCAGCTGCGCGAGCGCGTTGAGGAAGGACACGCCCTCGATCGCGAAGGAGAGGGCCAGCACGATGTACGACGGGATGAGGTTGCCGAGCCGCTCGCCGTGGCTGATCTCGTGCACGCCGTGGGTGATGGAGAAGCCCGCGCCACCGACCAGGGTCGCGACCGCCGCCATCATCGCCCAGAAGAAGCCCGCCTTGCCGTGCCCGAAGGGATGGCGCGAGTCGGCGGGCCGCTGGCCCCGGCGTACGGAGACCAGGAGCAGCAGCTCCGTCACCGTGTCCGCGGCCGAGTGGGCCGCCTCCGACAGCATCGCCGCCGAACCGCCGATCAGGCCCGCGATCAGCTTGGCCACCGCGATGGCCAGGTTCGCACCGCCCGCGACCAGGACGGTGCCCAGACTCTCACCCGAGTTGTCCGCCACGACGGATCACTCTATGACGGGCGTTACCCCTGGCGACATGGTGGGCCACGTCCGGTGGCATGGTGGGCCGTGTCCGGGGGTCCGCCATAGAGCCTGGGTTGTCCCACGGACTGCGAGGTCACACGGACTGCGAGGCCGGCGCCTATGTGCGCTAGATTGGAGATCTTGACCTCCTCCCTCGCCTGAAGACGGGGGTATCCACGCTCGAGGAGTCTCGATGAGCGCGCCTCGCTGGCTCTCCCCCGCCGAGCAGCGTGCCTGGCGTACCCACCTGGCGCTGCACAAGCTGCTCATGCACCGGCTCGACCGCGAGCTGCAGGAGCACGCCCTCTCGGTGAACGACTACGAGATCCTGGTCAATCTCTCGGAGAGCCCCGACCACCGGATGCGGATGAGCGACCTGGCCGACGCGACCATCCAGTCACGCAGCCGGCTGTCGCACCAGATCTCCCGCATGGAGGCCAAGGGACTCGTCGTCAGGGAGGACTGCCACGACGACCGGCGCGGCACGTTCGCGGTGCTGACGAGCGAGGGCTGGGCCACGATCGAGCGGGTCGCGCCTGATCACGTGACCAGTGTCCGGGAGCACTTCGTCGACCGGCTCACCGACGAACAGCTGGACGCGCTGGTGGCCGCCTACGAGCCGATCGTCGAGCACCTGAAGAAGCTACGCTGAACGGCCACGCCGACACCTAACCGATATGCCCGACGGCGCACGATCGTTCCGGGCGCTCGCTACGATCCGCTCATGCTTCGAAAGCTGCTGTTCGTCGTCGTCTTCGCGCTGGTGTCCGCCTGCTCATCGGGCGGCGGCGGAAGCGAGCTGCCCGCCGGGCCCGACCTGCTGAAGAAGTCCACCGAGGCCATGAAGGCGGTCAAGTCGGCCACCTTCTCCATCGCCACGGACGGCAAGCCCAAGGTGCCGGTGAAGAAGGCCGACGGCAGGCTGACGGCCGCCGGTGACGCCGACGGCACGATCACCATCGAGGTGCTGGGCAGCCTGCAGGAGATCACCTTCGCCCTGGTCGGCGACACCGTCCACTTCAAGGGTCCGACCGGCGGCTTCCAGAAGATGACCAGGAAGGACCTGGCGCAGCTCTACGACCCGTCGAAGATCCTCGACCCGTCCAAGGGTCTCGCGCAGCTGCTCGGCACGGCCACCGACCCGCGCGTGGAGGCCGAGGAGAGCGGTGCCTACCGGGTGGCCACCGGGTTCTCCGGTCAGGTCCTCGGCACCCTCATCCCCGGCGTCACGCAGGGCGTCAACGGCAAGCTCTGGGTGGACAAGGCCACCAGCCGGCTCACCAAGCTCGAACTGCCGCTGCAGGACGGCACGGTGACCGTGTCGCTGAGCGACTTCGACGTGCCGGTGACCATCACGCCACCCGCCGCCGGATGAGGCGCGCCCGCCGGGTCGCGCTCGGCGTCGGCGGCGCGGTGGTGCTGCTGGCCGCCCTCGACGCGTACGTGGTCGTGACCGTCCTGCTCGACATCGCCACCGACGTGGGCATCCCCACCAACCGCCTGGAGCGGGCCACACCGGTGGTCACCGGGTTCCTGCTCGGCTACATCGCCGCGATGCCGCTGCTCGGCCAGCTCTCCGACCGGTACGGCCGGCGCCCCCTCATCCACGCCTGCCTGGCGGCGTTCGCGCTCGGCTCGGTGCTGACCGCGCTGGCGTCCGGAGAGGTGATGGTGGTGGCGGGCCGGACGATCCAGGGGATCGCGGGAGGCGCGCTGCTGCCGATCACGATGGCGCTCATCGGCGACCTGTGGCACGAGCACGAGCGGCCGGTGGCACTCGGCGCGGTCGGCGCGGCGCAGGAGCTGGGCAGCGCGCTCGGGCCGCTGTACGGCGGGCTGCTGGCCCTGCTCCCGAGCACCACGGTGTTCGGGATCGAGCTGGGCGGCTGGCACGCGATCTTCTGGATCAACCTGCCACTGGCGGCACTGGCCGCCGTAGCGGTCCACCTGACCGTCCCCCCGCCACAGGCGTCCTCCGAGCTTCCGGGTCAGGCGTCTTCCGGGCCTTCGGGACAGGCATCGGCCCGGCGTGTGGACGGGATCGGCGGCGCGTTGCTGGCTCTGAGCCTCGCCCTTCTGGTCGTGGGCCTGTACAACCCGGATCCCGCCACGACCGTGCTGCCGCCCTGGGGGCTGCCGGTGATCGCGGCCGGGGTCGTGGCCGGGGCGGCGTTCGTCTGGTGGGAGATCCGGTCGAAGGTCCGGCTGCTCGACCTGACGGGCACCCGCAAGGGACCGCTGCTGGCCACGCTGGGCGTGAGCTTCCTGACCGGGGCCGCGCTGCTGATCACCATGGTGTTCGTCCAGTTCACGGCGCAGACGCTGCTCGACATGGAGACGTTGGACGCGGCGCTCGTGCTGGCCAGGTTCCTGATCGCGCTCCCGGTGGGCGCGCTGCTGGGCGGCCTGCTGGCCCGCCGGCTCGGCGACCGCGTGGTGGCGGTGGCGGGCCTGATCGTGGCCACGGCCGGGTACGGCGTGATGAGCCGCTGGCCGCTCGACCTGGCGAACGCCGGCCTGATGGTGGACCTCTCCCTGGTCGTGGCCGGGCTGGGGCTGGGGCTGGTCATCGCCCCCGTGTCGGCGGCGGTCCTCCGGGTGACGCCCGCCACGCAGCACGGGGTGGCCTCGGCGGCGGTGGTGGTGGCCAGGATGATGGGCATGCTGATCGGCATCGCGGGGGTGTCGGCTTGGGGTTTCCACCGGTTCCAGTCGCTGACCGCGGGCCTGGACACGCCGCTGCCAGTGGGGGTGGAACCGGCCGTGTACGCGAAGCAGCTGAGCGAGTACCTCGCGAAGGTGGACGCGGCGCTACATCTGGAATACACGGAGATGTTCTTCGTCACGGCGCTGATCTGCCTTTTGGGCGCGGTGGTCGCCGCCTTCCTGCCCCGCACCCGGTGAGGTCGTTCCTGTCCCCGCGCCCGATGAAGCCCTTCCTGGCCTCACGTCAGCCCCGAGGACCCACTTGATCTTCGGGGCTGACCATGGAGTGGCTGTCCGACCACATGGACGCCGTGGCCGACCATACGGAAGCCATGGCCGACCATGCGCACGTCACGGCGCCCAGCCCCGCCCACCGGAGGAGCGTGCCCCTGGAGAGGGCCCGGACACGTATGGCGGGTGGGGCTCACCGGGCTTGCCGTAAATATGGCGCTTTTCTACGAAGAGAGATAAGTGCGCTCTACGGCGAGAGGCGATGCAGGTCGCGGGGGAACAACGTGGCTTGGCGGATGTTCGCGGCGCCGACCAGGCGCGCGGTCCAGCGCTCGAGCCCCAGCGCGAACCCCCCGTGCGGCGGCATGCCGTGCGCGAACGCCTGCACATACCCCTCATACGGCCCGACATCCTCACCACACGCGGCGAGCGCGTCGAGGTAGTCCTGATGCCTGTGCAGCCGCTGCCCGCCCGTCACCAGCTCCAACCCCCGGAAAAGCAGGTCGAACCCGTTCGAGTACCCCTCACGCAGCGGGTCCGGATGGGTGTAGAACGGCCGCTTGGCCATCGGATACCCCGTGACGAACAGGAACTCCGACCCATGCTCCCGCACCGCCCACTCCGACAGCCACCGCTCCTGGTTCGGTGACAGGTCCGGCTCGAACTCCTCAGTGAGGCACTGCGCCTCGGTGAAGTGGATCGCCGGGATCTCGGCGGGCACCTCCGGCAGCGTCACGTCGAGCAGGTCGACCGCCGGCTGCCCCCGTACCGCCTCCACCATGCCCGCCACCGCCTCGCGCAGCACCGCCATCACGTCGCGGTGGTCGCGCACGAAGCCCAGCTCGGCGTCCAGGCTGGTGTACTGGGCCAGGTGGCGGACCGTGTCGTGGGGCTCGGCCCGGAAGACCGGCCCCACCTCGTAGACCCGCTCGAACACACCGACCATCGCCTGCTTGTAGAACTGCGGCGACTGCGCCAGGTAGGCGGGGCGGCCGAAGTAGTCGATGCCGAAGACGTTCGCGCCCGATTCGGTGGCCGAGGCGACGATCTTGGGCGTGTGGATCTCGGTGAACCCTAGCCGGTCCAGCGTCCGGCGGAACCCGGCCACGCTCGCCGCCGAGATCTCCAGCGGCGCCCTGAGCCGCGGATGGCGCAGCGCGACCGGCGCGTGGTCGAGGATCGTGGGCAGCGCGGCGGGCACGACCGGCCGGTAGAGGTCGAACGGCGGCGCCTCGGTGGGCTCGGCCAGTACCTCGATCTCCGGCTCAGTGAGCTCGGCGCCGCCCGGCGCCTGCGGGTTCGCGGTCACGACGCCCGTCACCCGGACGACCGTCTCCTCCCCCGGCACCGCTCCGGGCTCCTCACCCGGGGCCACGCCGGGCGCCACCACCTGGGCGAGCCCGCTGCGGTCCCTGACGACCAGGAAGGACACGGATTTCAGCCGCCGGCGGCGATGTACCCAACCGGCGATCGTCACTCGTTGTCCGGCGTGCTCAGCGAGCTCCGCCGACAGGACACGAGAGATCATCACAGCTCCTCACGAGTTGCATGATCCCTTGGGAGTGCGGGGGAGAAGGGAACTCCCGGTGCCACCGCACTTTCGCCGCCCACGAAAGGGCGGCCTCCACGACCCGATGACGGGGGTCAGACCGGCGAGGCATTTCCTCCCCGCACTCGGGAGTGTCTTCACCGAAGGGGCGCGAGGCCGCCTTCACAGCTGCCGGCGGCTCTCTCAGCCCGCGCGGGCCTTCGGTTACTCGTCTCCGTCTACGTGTTGCCGGAGATCGTAGCCAGCGCCGGCGGACGTCGGCAACCTGATTAGGACCCGTCCACGCAGGCGCGCCTACATCCAGAACGCCCAATAGTGCTTGGTCGCGTCAAGCAGTACGGCGGCTGCGGCTCCGAGAATGACGCCGTACAGCATGTATCGACGTTGAGTGCCTTGACCTCGCTTCTCGACGCGTTGAGCCACGGCGTCGACCTGCCTGGCGAGGAGGACGTCGAAGGCATCGGCCTCTTCTTTACGTCGCGCCGCGATTTCACGGCTCGAATCGGCTTCACGCCTGTTGGTTTCCGCTTCGGCCGCAAGTCTTCGGGCAACGGCCGCACGGGCTTTCATCGCGGCCTCAAGCTCAGCCAGTTCGTCGAAGGTGCCTTCCAAGCGGCGGGCCAGATCCGCGAACTGGGTCTCGAGACTCTCGTCATCGGCATCGCCCAGGGCGCGACCCCGCGGGTTGGCTCGCGTGATGAGTCTCTCGAGGTCTGCGAACTGCTGCTCCGCACGAAACCGATCTCGCAGCAATGTGGTCCCGATGAGGGCAAGAAGGACAAGCGTGACATTCTGAATGAGCCCGTCCGTCGTCCCCGAAGGGAGCACCTCATCGGGGAGTACGCCAATAACTCCAACAACGATGGCGAGGCCCAGTGCGATCGCTCCATCCGCGTTGCGTGCCAGCCAGGCTACGAACCGACGTAGTGCGTAAGAGGCCATCCCCACTCCGCCATTCCCGAAGGGCCGATCAACCTCTGGGAGTATCCCAGGGCGGGACCTAGGGCAGAAAGAGGTAGTTCAGCGGGCTTCGGGAATGCAGCTTCAGGAACTAGCGCTGCTGTGATCAAGGATCGACCCCGAGCTTCCTTCATCCGCGATCGGCTGACGCATGACCACACCCACCCTCGACGACCTCCAGCCCGGCCGTCTCGTCTACATCCCCGCCGGCGCCTCCCCACAGCGCGCCCGCCCCCTAGCCATGTGCCTCCGCGATGCCGGCCCCAGCGACTACCCGCCTGGCGACATCTGGCTGGCCGGCCAGATCCTCCGCGCCGACGGCTCCAACCCTCCCCAGTACCGCACCACCGCGATCAACGCCACCCTGGCCAAGATCACCATCGCCTCGCCCGGCATCCGCCGCTGCGTCGCCACCGGCTGCCCCAACTCGTACGACACCATTGCGACGTACGAGACCGGAGAACTGGAGCCCGGCTGGAGCATGCTCCAGAGAGGGCACCTCAGCGGCGCCAACCTCTGCCCGCAGCACGCCCTCACCGTCATCCCAGACGGCACCACTTTCCTCCACGCACCCGATGCCATGGACCGCGAGACCGGCAACATCACCTGCACCTGTGGAACCCTCATCCGCCCCGCCACGGCGTCCAAGACCATCCACGTGGTCCAAGCAGCCTGCGTACTCGCCTACGGCGCCCACATCGCCACCATGACCCCACGAAGACTTTCATGACCCCCAGAACGAGAAACCCCTTTGCTCGGGCCAGGCAGCGGGCCGACACTCCCTTCTGGGGCCCCCTGACGGACATCCGCCGCCTGATCGACAAGCGCGACATCGTCAGCGGAACCAGCATGAACGCTCTGCTCTACGTCCTCGCAGAGGTGTAGCCCCGGTCCAGGTCACGGTCCGGTTCTCTTCAGGCCGGGCTTGGGCGTGGGTTCGGTCAGACCGGCTGAGGCTGGGATTCTTCCACGGGTGCCTTGGTGTGCCTGCGTACGGCACGGTAGGCAGCGATCACCGCCCAGAGCTGGCCCAGCCCCACGAGTGCGTGCAGACCGTACACGAACAGGCTGGCCAACGGCGTGTCGTCCGCGGTCGCGCCCGCGAGGCCGGCCAGCGGGAAGACGACCAGCATCTGGACCGCGGTGAGCACCAGGGGAGCGGCGCACAGCGCGACCAGCTTGCCGGGCACCTTCGCCAGCGCCGCGACGACGGTGGCCACCACGGAGACGGCCGGGATGACGAACAGGCCGTTCCCGGCGTGCAGGCCGATCGCCGCGGCCTCCGAGCCTGTGGGGCGCGGCATCTGGAACGCGCCGAACGTGGCCAGGTAGAACTGCAGGATCACCACGACGATCTGTGCGACGGCGCACCCGACCAGGGCTCTACGCATGTCGGCCTCCTCAGGGGGACAGGTTGCCCCGAGTGTGCTCGGCGAGCGTGCGCCGGATAACCCCTATCCGGCCCCTGTGATCGTCGGACGCGGGGGCGGCTCGTCTCCAGCCCATGCTCGTACGAGGGCCGCCCGTCGGTCAGGACGCTCTTGAAGTGCTGGACCACGGCCATGAGCCGCTACCTGAATCGTCGGCAGTGCTCCGGCTTCAGGTCGAGGATGAAGCCGACCAGCCCGCATAGCGGGGCGGGAACAGCCGATTCGCCGCCAGGCGAAACGGCGTCCACCCAGCTCAGATGGGCCGGTTTTGCTGCTCGATGTACTGGCGCAGGACACTGATCGGAGCGCCGCCCACCGATCCGGCGAAGTAGGAGCCCGACCACAGCTTGTTCGCCCGATAGTAATGGCGGGCCAGGTCGGGAAACTCCTGACGCATCCGGCGCGAGGACACGCCCTTGAGGCTGTTGACCAGCTTGGACAACGCCACCTTGGGAGGGAAGCCGACCAGCAGGTGGACGTGATTGTCCTCGCCGTTGAACTCGCGTAGCTCGGTTTCGAAGTCGACGCACACGGATCGCATGATCTCCTCCAGCCGGGTCAGGTGGGTCCCGGCGAACACCCGATGCCGGAACTTCGTGACGAAAACCAAGTGGGCATGGAGGACGAAAACGCAATGCCTGCCGGTCCTGATATCGCTGTTCTCGGCCATAACCCAACTGTAGGATGATCGCGTACAGTTGCGGTACTCCTTCCGGATCGACCCGACCCCGGGCCAGCGCATCGCGCTCGCACGGGCGTTCGGGTGCGCCCGGGTGGTTTCAACGACGCGGTCGCACTGCGCAATCACACCCACGAGCAGGGGCTGCCGTTCATCACCGACGCGGAACTGTCCCGCCTGGTGATCACCGAGGCGAAGAAGCGGCCGGATCGGGCGTGGCTGGGCGAGGTGTCGGCGGTGGTGCTGCAGCAGGCACTGGCCGACGCCTGCGCGGCGTTCCGGAACTTCTTCGCCTGTCTGGCCGGGACCCGCAAGGGGCCCAAGCTGGGGCCGCCGCGTTTCCGGTCGCGCAAGGATGCCCGGCAGGCGATCCGGTTCACCCGCAACGCCCGTTTCGTCATCACCGCGGTCGGCAGGCTGCGACTGCCGAAGATCGGCGAGGTGACGGTGCGCTGGTCGCGGTGCTTGCCGTCCGAGCCCTCCTCGGTCACCGTGATCAAGGATGCCGCCGGAAGATATTTCGCCTCGTTCGTGGTCGATGCCGCCCAGACCCCGTTGCCCGCGACCGAGGCCGAGACCGGGATCGATGTGGGCTTGAAGCATTTCGCGGTGCTGTCGGGCGGACGGAAGATCGACAGCCCGCGGTTCCTGCGCCGGGCGGAGAAGAACCTCAAGCGGGCGCACAAAGCCCTGTCGGGTAAGGAGAAAGGCAGCGCCAACCGGGCCAAGGCCCGCAGGAAAGTCGCCCGGCAGCATGTCAAGGTCGCCGACGCGCGCCGCGAGTTCCACCACCAGCTCTCCACGAAGCTGATCCGCGAAAACCAAGCGATCTATGTGGAGGATCTGGCGGTCAAGGGACTGGCGCGCACCAAGCTGGCCAAGAGCGTGCACGACGCGGGCTGGGCGCAGTTCGTCGGAATGCTGGAGTACAAGGCGAAGCTGTATCACCGGACATTCGTGAAGATCGGCAGGTACTTCCCCTCCACCAAGCTGTGCTCGGCCTGCGGGGCGATAGCCGAGGCGATGCCGCTGACGGTGCGGGAGTGGACCTGCGCCTGCGGGGTCACCCATGACCGGGATGTCAACGCCGAGATCAACATCCGCGCCGAAGGGCGCCGGATCGTCGCCGCTGGACGGAAACCCGTGCCTGAGATGGGCGGGAAGCGGAGACGGAAAACGCCTGCGGAGACTGGTAAGACCCCTCCGCCCGCTTCTCGCGGCGAGCGGAGGGGCACGGTCGATGAAACAGGAAGCCACAGAAGTGCCGCGTGAGGTCACGCGGCGCAGGCTGAATCCCCGACGTTCAAGCCGGGGAGCGCGTCAATTCTTGGCGGGCTGGCCGCCGCTCTTCCGCTTCTCCCGGATCTTCATCGACACGTCGATCGGCGACCCGGCGAAGCCGAACTCCTCGCGGATCCGGCGCTCGATGAAGCGCCGGTAGGTGTCCTCCAGCCAGCCCGAGGTGAACAGCACGAACTTGGGCGGCTCCACAGACGCCTGCGTGGCGAAGAGAATCTTCGGCTGCTTGCCACCCCGCACCGGCGGCGGCGTCTGGTGCACCAGCTCGGTCAGGAACGCGTTGAGCCTGGCCGTCGGCACCCGCGTCGACCACGATCCGAGCGCCTTCTCCAGCGCCGGGACGAGCCGGTCCATGTGGCGTCCGGTCTTGGCGGAGATGTTGACCCGCAGCGCCCACGGTGTGCGGACGAGCTGCCGGTCGATCTCCCTCTCCAGGTAGTAGCGGCGGTCCTCGTCGACCAGGTCCCACTTGTTGAACGCGACGACCATCGCCCGGCCCGACTCGATCACCAGGCCGATGATCCGCAGGTCCTGCTCAGTGAGCACCTCACTGGCGTCGATGAGGACGATCGCCACCTCGGAGCGTTCGAGGGCGGCTCGGGTGCGCATGGCGGCGTAGAAGTCGGCGCCCTGCAGCTCGCGGTCGCGCCGCCTGATGCCGGCGGTGTCGACGAAGCGCCAGGTCTTACCGCCCAGCTCGATCAGCTCGTCGACCGGGTCGCGGGTGGTGCCCGCCATCGGGTCGACCAGCACCCGCTCCTCCCCCGCCAGCTTGTTGAGCAGCGAGGACTTACCGACGTTGGGCTTGCCGAGCAGCGCCACCCGGTAGGGGCCGCGCTCGGCGTCGAACCGCAGCTCCGGCGTCTCCGGCAGCGCGTCGAGGATCACGTCGAGCAGGTCGCCGCTGGAGCGGCCGTGCAGGGCCGAGACCGGCTGCGGCTCGCCGAGGCCGAGCGCCCAGAGCGCGGCGGCCTCCAGCTCCACCTGCTGGTTGTCGACCTTGTTGGCGGCCAGGATGACCGGCTTGCCCGACTGGCGGAGCACCGAGCCGACCGTCTCGTCGGCGTCGGTCGCGCCCACGGTGGCGTCGACGACGAACACGATCACGTCGGCCAGCTCGACCGCGACTCGCGCCTGGTCGGCGATGCGCAGGTTCATCCCGGTGGCCTCGGGGTCCCAGCCGCCGGTGTCGACGACCGTGAAGCGGCGCCCGCGCCAGTTGGCGTCGTAGGTGACGCGGTCACGGGTGACGCCCGGCACGTCTTCGACGACCGCCTCGCGGCGGCCGATGATGCGGTTGACCAGCGTGGACTTGCCTACGTTCGGGCGACCGACGATGGCCACGACCGGCACCGGGCCGCTGTCGGCGACGTCGTCGGATACTGCGAGATCGTCGAGTTCAGCCTCGACCCAATCCCCCGTTGACACGATTTTTCATCCTTTGTGAGTACCGCACCCTTGTCAGGTGCGCTCCTTGATCAGACTCAGCACCTCGCCGATGACCTCTTCGAGGGTCAGCGGCGTGGTGTCGAGCTCGACGGCGCCATCCGCCATCGAGAGTGGATCCGTCTTGCGAGTGGAGTCGAGGGTGTCACGCTTGGCCATCGCGGCCTGCTGCGCCTCCACCGTGGTGCCGCTCAGCTCCGCCGTACGGCGCAGGGCACGGGCTTCGGCGCTGGCCGTCAGATAGACCTTGACGGTCGCGTCGGGGGCGACCACGCTGCCGATGTCGCGGCCCTCGACCACGATGTCGCCGACGCCGATGATCTCCCGCTGCAGGTGCACGAGACGCGCGCGCACCTCGGGCACCGCCGCCACGACGGAGACCGCCCCGGTGACCTCGGCCTCCCGGATCGGCCCGGCCACGTCGACACCGCCGACGTGGATGGACGGACCGTCGGGGTCGGTGCCGCAGACGATCTCGGGCTCGCCCGCGCGGGCCGCGACAGCGGCGGGATCGGCCAGGTCGACGCCCTGCTGGAGCATCCACCAGGTCATCGCCCGGTACATCGCCCCGGTGTCCAGGTAGCGCAGCCCGAGTGCGCGAGCGACTCCACGCGACACGCTCGACTTGCCCGACCCCGCGGGACCGTCCATGGCGACGACCAGACCGGTCACGGCCTCTCCCTCTTCACGTTTCCCCACCGCACGTTTTCTCCAACCTGAAGAGGCTACCGCCTCGCACGCATGCCCTACGCCCAGCTGGACAATCCGGCGTCCGCCGCGACCTCCTGCCCGACCACAGTCCCCATACCGCGCTCGACCATCCGCCGACCACGGTCCCCATACCGCGCACTTGGCCGGATACCGTTCCAACGCGGTCGATCAGGCGCTCGCCAAGCCCTGACACACGCCACCCGCCATCACTTGAGGCCGGCCGTCAGCCGGAACAGGCCGACCGGCACCAACCCGTGCTTGAGCAAGCGGTAGGTGGGCAACGGGCTGCCGCTCACCGTCTCCTTGTAGACGATGGCCCACCTCCCCTTCAGGTACGCCCTGCGCGGCGTGTCGTCGGGGTGGGTGAACTGGATGACGGCGTCCCGGCGCCCCAAGCTGAGGGGCTGATGAACGTACCCGAACCGGAAAGCCTTCACCGCACGGCCGCGCAGCCCGTCGGCGAGCGCGTCGGCCGCGTGCAGGCCCGTCGGGATGCCGCCCTGGCAGGTCCCGTGCATGACGCCGTACGGCTGGCGCACCGCGGCGGCGTCACCCACCGCGTAGACGTCCGGGTGCGACACCGAGCGGAGCGCGGCGTCGACCACGATCCTGCCCCGCCCGTCCACCGTCAGCCCCGCCTCGGCGGCCAGAGGCAGGCCCCTGGTGCCGGCGGTCCAGAGCGTCGCGTCGGAGTGGACCAGCTCGCCCCCGGCCAGCTCGACGGCGTCCGGCAGCACCTTGGTGGCCTCGGCACCGTCGCGTACCTGGATGCCGAGCCGGTCCATCGCCCGCTCGACGTAGGCGCGGGCCTTCTCACCCATCATCGAGCCAGGACGGCCCCGGCTGAGCAGGACGACGCGCAGGCTGGGGTGCGCTTCGGCGAGCTCGGTGGCCGACTCGACGCCGGTCAGACCGCCACCGGCCACGACGACCGTCCCCTGGTCGAGCTCACTGAGCCGTCGCGCGAGCTGTACGGCCTGGTCGTGGTCGTCATAGACGTAGGCGTGCTCGGCCACGCCGGGGGTCGAGGCGTCGGTGACGGTGCCGAGGGCGTAGATCAGCTTGTCGTACGCGATCACGCGCCGGGTGTCCGCGCCGTTGACGGTGACCTCGTGCCGTTCGGGGTCGAGGGCGCTCACACGACCCAGGACGAGGTCGATGCCCGTGCCGGCGATGATGTCGGCGACCGCGTGGTCCGGCAGCCGTTCGCCCGCGGCGGTCTGGTGCAGCCGCAGCCGCTCCGTGAACCGTGGTGAGGCGCTGACCAGCGTCACCTTGCCGCCGTGGCGGCGCGTCCGGGTGGCGGCCCTGATCGCGGCCGCGATGCCTGTGTAGCCGGCGCCCAGAATCAGAATGTTCGTCATGTCCCTGGCTCCTTGCGAACTCCGATGGGATTCCGCACTGAAGACGGAGCGAGCCGCCAGGGATGTGACACCGGCGCCGTTCTTCCACACCCCCAAAGGCGGTGTACCCCCAGGGATCTCCGCCCCGACGGACTGTCCGGTCCGCGCGAGTATCCCGGACGACTCGCTCAGGAGCGGGCCCGAGCGCTGTGTCCGATGCAACACGGGTGGCGCACGGGCCTACTGGTTCTCGTCGTCTTTGGTGGATGACCCGCCTGGGGATGCTGCGAAGTCAAGCCGTCCAGCCACGTAGCGCGGCGGGGATCGTCGAGCGGAACGTGGTCTCGGCCGTGGCGGTGTCGAGGGCCCCGGCCAATTCGAGAGTCACCAGCCCGTGCAGGGTCACCCAGAGTGAGAGCGCGATGGAGGTCGCGTCGCCCGAGAGCGCGGAGGCCGACAGGGCGCGATCTATCGCCTCGATGAGCGGCCTGACGGGATCGCCGACCCCCACGTCACCGGATGGGTCGAAGCTCTGCACACCGCCGAACAACACCGTGTAGAGATGGCGGTGCTCGAGTCCCCACCGCCGGTAGGCGACCGCGAGCGCGTAGAGGTCGGCGAGGGGGTCATCGGAGACCGCCACCGCCGACAGGTCCTGGGACAGCCCGGCGACCGCTCTGCCGCGCACTTCGGCGATCAGCCCGTCCTTGCCGTCGAACAGCGAGTAGACGGCGGCGGTCGCGGTCCCGGCGGCAGCGGCCAGGGCGCGGATGGTGATCGATTCCCGTGGACGGGTCGCGAACATCTGGGTCGCGGACTCGATGAGGCGCTCCTTCACGGTGTCGTCGTTGGTTCTCGGTCTTCCCACGACGACCAGCCTAGCCGAGCTGGTAGCGTTTCCAAACGCCGTTCCGGAACAACGTTTGGAAACCGTCGATGCCTCTAACCGTCCCCCTCCGCCTCATCGGCCGCCTGATCCTCGCCGTGCTCGCCGTCGTCGGGCTGGCCGGGCTGTTCCTCGCCCTCATCGTTCTGACGGATGGCGCCCGCGCGGGGCTCGCCGCCTGGCTGACCGCCTTTGGCGCCGGAGTCATCGCCGCACTGTGGCGAGGCCGCGGCCGTACCTGGCCGGGTCGGCTGCGGCCCTTCGCACCAGTGATCGTCGCCGCCGCCCTCACGGCGTCGGTCTGCATCCCCACCGCCCCCACGACCCGGCAGTACCCGCCCGACCTGTCATTCGTCGCGACGAGACACTGGAGCCTGAGCACGGGCAGCCGGGTCGCCGTCTACCACTATCCCCCCGTCGCCGACGTCCCCCGGCACCCCACGCCGCTCGTGTACCTCCACGGAGGGCCCGTCCGCAACATCTCCGTGCTCGACCACCGATTCCTTCGAAGCCTGGCCGGACAGGGCTACGACGTGTACGCCTACGAGCAGCCCGGCGGCGGACGGAGCGACCTGCTGCCCATGGAGCAGTACACGATCTCCAGGTCCGTACGTGACCTCGCCGCCTTCATCGATCGCCTGGACAAGGGCCCGGTCGACGTCCTCGGATTCTCCGCCGGCGCGGTCGTGCTCACCCGGGCCCTGGCCACCGCGGACGTCGCCGTCCACGTGCACCGGGCGATCATCGCCGAGCCCGGCCCCATGGACGGCCCCACCACGCTGATCAGCGGGCAACAGGGACGACCGTCCGCGCGCGGCCTCGCTCCGGCCACGGCCGGACCCCGGGCGACGCGCGTCCCCCGGTACGCCGTCGCGCTCGGCCTCATCCAACTCGGGCTCCTCCCGCCCGACACCGGCCTGATCACGCAGGCCGAAGGCGTCAACGCCTTCACGGCCGCCGATCTCGGCAGCGACACCGCCTCCGCCTACTGCGCGCAGGACGCCGGCCGCATCCCTGCCGAGGACACCGCGGAGAACTTCTCCTTCAGCGCCGCCGCGAGCCTCCGCATCATGCAGACGATCAAGGACTCACCCTCCATCGCCTCCGAGCTGAAACGCTCCCGCACCCCCGCGATGCTGATGATCGCCGAATGCTCGTCACAGGTACGCCAATGGGCTACCGCCATCCTTGCCGCCGACCCCGCCATCGAGCGAACCCAGTACATGCCCGGTGTCGGACACCACATGTGGAACGGCCTCAACGACAACAACGAACGCGCCGCCGCCGTCATCACGGCGTTCCTCCAGAGCCAGCCGCCGCCCCTGCGGAACCACCCGGCCCGCCCCGACATCTCCGCCTTCCTCCGCGACCACAAGTGAAGTCCGCACCCGCAGGGTGGCCTCACACTCGGTGATGCGGGTCCATGGCAGGCAGGCGGCCGGCCCGGCCCGCCTGTCGTCCGGTGGACGCAGGCTCAGACGCAGCCTCTCCGCTTCAAGGACCTCGACGTCGACGACATCCAGATGTCGGGCCCGCAAGCCGGCTGCGCCTGTACGGCAAGGGCAGACGGCTGAGCACCCGCGCCGCAGGCGGCATCATGGCCGAGATCACCCAGACAGCCGGGCTGGACGATCCCACCACGGCACACGTCCTGCGCCACACGCTTGCCACCACGCGGGTCCGCGGCAAGACCGACCGGTCTTGGTCGCCGAGATCCTTGGCCACGCCCGCCTGGAGACCACCCGCCGATACAGCTTGCCCTCCGACAAGGACAAGGAGGACGCCCTCAATCGGGTTCACATCGTTGGGGCGGTCGAAGCTGCTGCCGGACCCACCGCAGCCACCGCGCTGACGACGTCGCTGACGCTGTGCTGGAACTGCACGGAGGTGTGGGACTCGATCAGCCGGCCACAGGGAACGAGACGGTCGTGTGACGACCCACCCGGGGAACCCTTGTGATCACCGCTTTAGGGGACCTGCCAGCCCCGCTCGTGCAGCGCCTTGGTGAGGACGGCCGCCGCGTCCGGCTGCACGGAGACTTCGGCGATGCCCAGAGGCAGGCCGGGAGCGTGCTCCAGGCGTACGTCCTCGACGTTGACCCCGACCTCGTCGCAGATCTGGAAGAGCCTGGCCAGCTGACCGGGGCGGTCCCCGACGACGACCTGGACCATCACGTACGCCGGCGCGGGCCCCCCGTGCTTGCCCGGGATGCGGCCGTGACCGGCCACGCCGCGCTTGAGCAGCTGGGTGAGCTCCTGCGTGACCGTGCCGTCGCCGTCGGCCAGCGCGCGGAGCGCCGTAGCGGCCTCGGCCAGGTCGCGGGAGATGGCCTCCAGCACCTCGGCCACCGGCGTCGCGTTGCCCGACAGGATGCCGAGCCAGAGGCCCGGGTCGCTGCCCGCGATCCTGGTGACGTCGCGTACGCCCTGCCCGGCCAGGCCGAGCGCGATGTCGGACGCGTCCGCCAGCCGGGCCGCGACCGCCGACGCGGTGACGTGGGGCGCGTGGGAGACTACGGCCACGGCCTGGTCGTGCTCGGCGGCGTCCACTTCGACGGGGTTGCCGCCGCAGAGCTCCACCAGCCGCAGCACGGCCGCTCTGGCCTCCGGCGTGGCGTCGGAGGTGGGGCACAGCGCCCATGGGCGGCCCAGGAACAGCTCGGCCCTGGCGGCTCCGGGGCCCGACTTCTCGCGTCCGGCCAGGGGATGGGAGGCGACGTAGGTGGACATGTCGCAGCCCAGCTGGGCGGCCCGCTCGATGGGCTCCACCTTGACGCTGGCCACGTCGGTGTAGAACGTGGCCGTGCCGTTGCGCTGCAGCGCCAGCAGCTCACCGGCGACGTGCGCGGGCGGCACCGCGAGCACCGCGAGATCGATCGTCTCCCCGGACCCACCCGAGCCGGACCCACCCGAGCCGGACCCACCCGAGGCGGACCCACCCGAGGCCGAAGCGGCTTCCGGCTGCCACTCCTCGCCCGCGCCGAGCTCCCGGGCCAGCCGTACCGCTCCCTGGTCGTGGTCGGCGAGCAGCACGCGTAGCCCGCGCTCGCGCAGCGCCAGCGCTATGGAGGTGCCGATGAGACCGGTGCCGACTACCAGCACGGTGCGGAGTTCGGAGGCCATGTAGATGTCCTGATTTATCTGGCGTCGGAGTTGCTCGGTCGGGTGACAGGAAGCGGATGAGCCGGTCGTTACTGGGCGATGTCCTGGCGGAGCGCGACGGCGCCGCGCAAATAGACGTGCTGGATGTCGGAGCGCGGCCGGTCCGTCTCCACGTGGGCCATCAGGCGTACGACCCTGGGCAGCGCGCCCGGCACGTCGATCTCGGTGCAGCAGATCAGCGGCACGTCGTGGAAGCCCAGCTTCCGCGCCGCCAGCGCCGGGAACTCCGCCGTCAGATCGGGAGACGCCGTGAACAGCACGCTGATCACATCGTCGGTGGTCAGCTTGTTGCGCCCCATCATCTCGCTGACCAGCTCGGTGGTCGCCTCGATGATCGCCCCACGGTCGTTGGCGTCCACCTGGATCGCCCCGCGGATCGCCCGCACCATGTGATTACACCCCTCTATAGCGGTGAAGCCCGTGCGGAGGTTCGCACGGGCTCCTGCGTTCCCGCCAGATTACAGCTTCGGCGTTACAGTTTCACAGCGGCGTAAAGCTCGCCGACCTCCTTCAGGGACAGCGCCCTGACGGTGCCCGCCTTGGTACGGCCCAGCTTGACCGGCCCGAACTCGATCCTGGCCAGGTCGATGACGCGATGACCCGCCTCTTCGAGCAGCCGCCGGACGATGTGATTGCGGCCTTCGTGCAGAACGACCTCGACCAGCGCCTGCTGGCCGTGCTCCTGCACGATCGAGAAGGAGTCGATCTTCGCGAGGCCGTCTTCCAGCTCGATGCCCTGCTTGAGCCGACGGCTCAGATCACGCGGGATCGGGCCCGGGACCTTCGCCCAGTACTTCTTCTGCACCCCATAGCTCGGGTGAGTCAGCCGGTTGGCCAACTCGCCGTCGTTGGTGAGCAGCAGCAGCCCCTCGGTCTCGGTGTCGAGCCTGCCCACGTGGAACAGCCTCGGCGCGAGCTCCTCCACATAGTCGGCCAGGCACGGCCGGCCCTGCGGGTCGTCCATGGTGGACACGACGCCGATGGGCTTGTTCAGGGCGTAGTAGACCAGGTCGGGGGCGGTCGGGATGCGCTTGCCGTCTACGTGGATGACCTGCGCCGCCGGGTCCACCTTGGCCCCGAACCTCCGTACGACCTGCCCGTTCACGGTGACGCGGCCGTCGCCGATCATCTCCTCGCAGGCGCGACGGCTGGCCACGCCCGCCTGGGCGAGCACCTTCTGCAGCCGTACGCCGCCGGGCACCTCGGTGGTGTCGCGCTCGTCGGTGTAGCCGTCGGGGAAGAAGTTGCGGTCCCGCATGGGCTGGCGAGCGGTCTTGAACCGGTCGCGCGGCGCACCGGTGGCCGCCCCGTCCCGTCCGCCGGACGTACGCCCGCCGCCGATGGTTTGAACATCGTCGCGCCTGGGGGTACGGGCCGGGCGGCCGGCGTCGCGGCGCGAGCCGGCGTCGTCACGCCGCCCGAAGCGGGCACGAGTGGACTCTCCACGGCCGCTGCCGGTCCGCGGGGACTCTCCGCGGCTGTAGCCGCTCCTCGGGGACTCGGTACGGGAACCGCCGTCCCTGCGGCCACCACGGTCGGCCCGGAAGCCGCCACGATCCTCCGTGCGCTCGGGACGCGATCCGCCCCGATCGTCACGACGGTCACCCTGGTAACCGCCCCGGTCGTCACGACGCTCGGGCCGGAACCCGCCACGGTCGTCACTGCGGTCGGAACGGAAACCGCCCCGGTCGTCACGACGGGCGCCCTGGAAACCGCCACGGTCGTCTCGGCGCTGGGGACGGTAGCCGCCACCCTCCCGAGGGCCGGAGCCGCCGCGGTCGGAGCGGTATCCGCCGCGCTCGCCACCGGAGGACGAGCCGTAGCCACCGCGCTCGCCACGGGACGACCCGCCGTAGCCACGGTCGCCGCGCGACTGCGCGCCATATCCACCGCGGTCGCCGCCGCGCGTTGACGAAGAGCCGCCGCGGGACTGCGAGTAGCCGCCCCGGTCGCCACGGGACTGCGAGTAGCCGCCGCGGTCGCTGCCGGTCGCCGGACGGTCGTCGTCGCGGGAGGGGGAGCGGTCGTCACGGTACGTACGCTCGCGGGATGAACGGTCGTCACGGGACGAGCGGTCGTAGCCGCCACGGTCGCCCGTTGAACTGGAACGGTTGTAGCCGCCCCGGTCGCCCGCCGAGCCGGAGCGGTCGCGGGAGTCGCCGGAGGTGGGCCTGCCGTACCGGGCGCGGGAACCGCCACGGTCGGCGCGGAGCGAATCGCGGCCGGAGCCCAGCTCGCTTCCGGAGTCGCGGCTGTAGCCGCGGTCACTGTCATCGCGGCGGGGTCCGCCGCGGGAATCGTCTCGGTGGGAACCGCCACGGAACCCCTCACGGCGGGAGCCGCCGCGCGAGTCGTCCGAGCGGAAGGCGGGACGGCCGCCACGGCTCGCGCCGCCGGTGCGTCCACGACCGCGTCCATCACCGGACGGGGTGCTGCGCCTGTTGATCACTTTGTATTCTCCTCGAGGTTTTCCACGTCGTCGGGGAGGAAGGGCGCGAGCTCGGGGAGCTCGCCGATGTCCTTCAGTCCCAGGCGTTCAAGGAAGTATGAACTTGTCCGGTAGAGCACTGCCTGGCTCTCCGGGTCGGTGCCGGCCTCTTCGACCAGGCCCCTGGCGACGAGCGTCCGCATGACGCCGTCGCTGTTGACGCCGCGGACCGCGGCGACTCGTGCGCGGCTCACCGGTTGCCGGTAGGCGACGACCGCGAGGGTTTCCAGCGCGGCCTGGGTGAGCCGGGTCTGCTGGCCGTCGCGGACGAACCGCTCGACCAGCGCGGCGCAGTCGGCTCGCGTGTAAAACCGCCAACCGCCTGCCACTTCTCTCAGATCGAAACCCCGTCCGGCTTGGGTGTATTCCGCGGCCAAGGCCCGGAGTGCGGTGCTCACCTCATGGGTGGGCCGTTCGAGCACCTGCGCCAGGGTCACTTCGGGGACAGGCTCGTCCACGACCATCAGGATGGCTTCAAGCGCCGCCCCGAGCGTCGGGCCGCCGCCCTGCGGGTCGCTCTCGGCGGGTTCATCGGGTATGTCGTCCATGCCGACCGGCTCGGATACCTCCGCACCGGTCGGTACGAGGGACGCGTCCCAGAGCTCATCGTCCACATCCGGCTCGACCACATCCGGCTCGGCGGACGGCCCCGCGAGCCGGTCGTCCAGCTGAGGCGACAGGAGCCGGTCGTCCGCATCAAGCTCAGGAGTCGTGTCCTGCGGCGCATCATCGGCCTCGTGAGACGACCCCTGGAGCCGGTCGTCCACCTCCGGCGCGGACGGCGCGACCTCCGCCTCGTCGACCGCAGGCGGAACACCCGGCCTGTCGTCCGTGCTCGCGGCGGCGAGCGACCCCGGGAGGGTCATCCAGGCGGGCAAAGGGGCGGGTTCGCGAGGCGGGGTGTCGTCCAAGCGGTCAGTCATCAGCCGTCTTCTCCGCGCTCTCCTCGTAGTCGTCCCCCACCGAGACGTCCCCCTCGTCCGTCCCGGTCCAGGTCACGTGCAGATCGCCCAGCGCTTCGACCTGTTCGAAAGTGACCGCGGACTCCCGGAAGAGCTCCAGCACCGCCAGGAAGCGGGCGATGACCTCGATGGTGCCGTCGCAGTCGGCCACCAGGGCCCGGAAGGTGGCCCGCCGCATGCGGCGCAGGTGAGCAACCAGAATAGCGGCTTGCTCCCGCACGCTGGCCAGCGGTTGATAGATGTGCCCGACACTCACGGTAGGCGGCAGCTTGGGGACGAAGGCGCGGGCGGCGATGCGGGCGAGGTCGTCCGGGCTGATGCCCAGGATGAGCTGCGGGAGGAGGTTGGCGAACTGCGGCTCCATGGGCGCGGTGCGGGGGAAGCGCAGCGCCTCTTCGGCCATGCGCCCGGAGAAGACCTTCGCCACCTCTTTGTACGCCTTGTACTGCAGGAGCCGGGCGAACAGCAGGTCGCGGGCCTCCAGCAGAGCCAGGTCCTCTTCGTCCTCGACCTCGCCCGAGGGCAGCAGCCGGGCCGCCTTGAGGTCGAGGAGCGTGGCCGCGACCAGCAGGAAGTGGCTGGTCACGTCGAGATCCCACTCGGGGCCACGAGCCCGGATGTAGGCGATGAACTCGTCGGTGACCTTGGAGAGCGAGATCTCGGTGATGTCGAGCTTGTGCTTGGAGATCAGGCCGAGGAGCAGGTCGAAGGGCCCCTCGAAGACGTCCAGGTGGACCCTGAACCCTTGTGGCTCTGTCTCCGTCACCTGGCCATTGTCGCAGGTGCCGGCCAGCGGGACAGCACCTCGCGGGCCAGCTCACGGTAAGCGTTGGCACCCAGGGACGACGGGTCGAAGGTGGTGATCGGCTCGCCGGCGACCGTGGCGTCGGGGAAGCGCACGGTGCGGTTGATCACGGTGTGGAAGACCTTGTCGCCGAACGCCTCGACGACGCGGGCGAGCACCTCGCGGCCGTGCAGGGTGCGCGCGTCGTACATGGTGGCGAGCAGGCCCTCGATCTCGAGGTCCTCGTTGAGCCGTTCCTGCACCTTGGTGATGGTGTCCATGAGCAGGGCCACGCCGCGCAGCGCGAAGAACTCGCACTCCAGCGGCACCATGACGCCCTGCGCGCAGGTCAGCGCGTTGATGGTGAGCAGGCCGAGCGACGGCTGGCAGTCGATGAGGCAGACGTCGTAGTGCGGCAGCAGCGGCTTGATCACGCGGCCGAGCACCTGCTCGCGGGCCACCTCGGTGACGAGCTGGACTTCGGCGGCCGACAGGTCGATGTTGCTGGGCAGCAGGTCGAGGCCCTCGACGCCGGTCTCCAGCAGCACGTCCTCGGCGGTGACGTTGCGCTCCATCAGCAGGTTGTAGACCGTGAGGTCGAGCTGGAGCGGGTTGATGCCGAGGCCGACGGACAGGGCGCCCTGCGGGTCGAAGTCGACGAGCAGCACCTTGAGGCCGTATTCGACGAGGGCTGCGCCCAGGTTGATGGTGGTGGTGGTCTTGCCCACCCCACCCTTCTGGTTGACCATCGCGACCACCCGCGCGGGCCCGTGGATCTCGGGCGCGACAGGTTCGGGGAACACCGGGCGGGGACGCCGGGTGGGGCCCAGATTCACGCCTATGGAAGGCGTGTTGGTCTTCGTGTCTCCCCAGGGGTTGTCGGGGGTCCCCGGGGCCGAACCGTTGGTCTTCACAGTCACCAGCTCGAACCTCCCTGACGATCCCGAACCGGACCGTCCGGACGGACACTATGGCGTCACCACTTAACGCGGCAAGGCGGCACGCCGAAGTGCCGCACGTCGCAAATGACTATAGATCACTGCCGGGCACGGGGGTGCGCGGCGGCGTACACCTCGCGGAGTTTGTCGACGGTGACCAGGGTGTAGACCTGCGTGGTCGTCACCGAGGCGTGGCCGAGCAACTCCTGGACCACCCTAACGTCGGCTCCGCCGTCAAGGAGGTGGGTTGCGAAGGAATGACGGAGAACGTGCGGAGATATCCCGGCGAGTCCGGCCCGTTCGGCGGCGGCCTGGAGCACCTCCCAGGCGCCCTGCCGGGTGAGCCGGCCGCCCCTGGCGTTGAGGAAGGCGGCGGGCGTGCCCCGGCCGTGGGCCACGAGGCCGGGGCGGGCCCTGACGAGATAGGCGTCGAGCGCGGAGCGGGCGTAGCGGCCCAGGGGGACGACGCGGGTACGGCTGCCCTTGCCGCGCAGCCGTACCTGCTCGGCCTCCAGGTCGTCCACGGCCAGGCCGACGGCTTCGGAGATGCGGGCGCCCGTGCCGTACAGGACCTCCAGCAGGGCGCGGTTGCGGAGGGTCAGCGGCGCGCCGTCGGGGCCGGAGGCGGCGATGAGCCGCTCGACCTCGTCGACGGTGATCGCCTTGGGCAGCCTGCGGAGCTGCCGCGGCGGACGCACCTGGTGCGCCGGGTCGTGGGCCGTGACGCCCTCGCGCAGCGCGAAGCGGTGCAGGCCGCGGACGGCCGACACCGCCCGCGCGGCCGAGCTGGCCACGAGGGCGGGGTGGTCGCAGTCGCCTTCCCGCAGCGCGGCGAGGAAGTCGAGCACGTCGGCCTCGCCCACCTCGCCGAGCGACACGCGGCCGCGCGAGCGCAGGTGCTCGAAGTAACGGTCGAGGTCACGGCGGTAGGACGCCAGCGTGTTGGCAGCCAGGCCCCGCTCCACCGTGAGGTGGGCGAGGTAGCTGGAGAGCACTGCCTCCACGAACTGGTCCTTCCGTCACGCCTCCTTGGCGTCGGCGGGGCGCAACAGGGCGAATCCCTCGACCGAAGCCGCATATGCGGCGAGGATACCGGCCACGGTCGGGGAATTGTGGATCATTCCCATGAGCGCCCTTTCGACCGCGTCGGGTAGAGGCACCCATTCGACCGGCATGTCGATCTCTTCGTGCTCGTGGACGAAGCCGTTCTCGTCCGCGGGGATCTTCGACAGGCCGCGGGCCAGGAACACCCGGATCCGCTCGTTGGACATACCGGGCGAGGTGTAGAGGTCGACCAGGGTGTGCCAGGTCTCGGCGCGGTATCCGGCCTCCTCGGCAAGCTCCCGCGCGGCACCGGTGACCAGCGATTCTCCTTCCACGTCGCGCAATCCGGCGGGCAGCTCCCAGAGCAGCCGGCGCGTCGGGTGGCGGTACTGCCGGATGAGCAGGACCCGGTCCTGCTCGTCGAGCGCGAGGACCGCGACGGACCCGGGGTGCACGGCGTAGTCGCGGTCGGCGACCGTGTCCCCCGGCATGCGGACCGTGTCGGTGACCACGTTGATCACCCGGCCCGCGAACCGGTCCTTGGATTCGACGACTTCCCACGCCTCGGGCGTGTCTTCCACCCTCACTTGGCCACCTTCGCGGTCACCCGGCTGTCGGCGTAGGCGAGCGCGGCGTTGATCAGCCCCTTGAACATCGGGTTGGCCCGCGTCGGCCGGGAGCGGAACTCGGGGTGGGCCTGGGTGCCGATGAAGAACGGGTGGGCCTCGACGGGCAGTTCGGTGTATTCGACCAGGCGGCCGTCGGGCGACAGCCCGGAGAACACCAGGCCGACCTTCTCCAGGCGTTCGCGGTAGGCGTTGGCGACCTCGTAGCGGTGCCGGTGGCGTTCGGCGACCTTGGCCTTGCCGCCGTACAGCTGCCTGGCCAGGGTGCCCTCGCCGAGCTTGGCGGTGTAGCTGCCCAGGCGCATGGTGCCGCCCATGTCGCGCTCGCCGGCTACGACGTCCTCCTGGTCGGCCATCGTGGAGACGACCGAGTGCTTGGCGTCTGGGTCGAACTCGCTGGAATTGGCGTCTTCGAGTCCCGCCAGGTTGCGCGCGGCCTCGATGACCATGCCCTGCATGCCGAGGCAGATGCCGAGCAGCGGGATCTTGCCCTCCCGGGCGTGGCGGATCGCGCCGATCTTGCCCTCGATGCCGCGCACGCCGAACCCGCCGGGGATCAGCACGCCGTCGACGCCGTCGAGCTCGCGCTCGGCGCCCTCGGGCGTCTCGCAGTCGTCGCTCTTGACCCAGCGGATGTTGACGCGGGCGTCGTTGGCGAACCCGCCCGCCCGCAGCGCCTCGGTGACGGACAGGTAGGCGTCGGGCAGGTCGATGTACTTGCCGACCAGGGCGATGGTGACCTCCTTGGCCGGGCGGTGCACCCGGCGCAGGAGCTCCTCCCACTCCTTCCAGTCCACGTCGCGGAAGGGCAGGCCGAGCCGCCGCACCACATAGGCGTCGAGCCCTTCGGAGTGGAGCACCTTGGGGATGTCGTAGATCGAGGCCGCGTCCACGGCCGAGACCACGGCGTCCTCGTCCACGTCGCACATCAGGCTGATCTTCCGCTTGATCGCCGTCTGCACGGGCCGGTCGGAGCGCAGCACGATCGCGTCGGGCTGGATGCCGATGCTGCGCAGCGCGGCCACGCTGTGCTGCGTCGGCTTGGTCTTCAGCTCGCCGGAGGGGCCGATGTACGGCAGCAGCGAGACGTGCAGGAAGAACACGTTGTCGCGCCCGACCTCATGCCTGATCTGGCGTACGGCCTCCAGGAACGGCAGCGACTCGATGTCGCCGACGGTGCCGCCCACCTCGGTGATGACCACGTCGACCTCAGGACCCGCCATGCCCCGGATGCGGTCCTTGATCTCGTTGGTGATGTGCGGGATGACCTGGACCGTGTCGCCCAGGTATTCGCCGCGCCGCTCCTTGGCGATGACGTTGGAGTAGACCTGGCCGGTGGTGACGTTCGCCGAACCGTGCAGATCGGTGTCAAGGAACCGCTCGTAGTGGCCGACGTCGAGGTCGGTCTCGGATCCGTCGTCAGTGACGAAGACCTCGCCGTGCTGGAACGGGTTCATCGTCCCGGGGTCCACATTGAGGTAGGGGTCGAGCTTCTGCATGGTGACCCGGAGACCGCGTCCCTTGAGCAGACGGCCCAGGCTGGAGGCGGTGAGCCCCTTCCCTAGGCTGGAGGCGACACCGCCGGTGACGAATAGATGCTTGGTTTGCGATGCGCTGCGCAAAGGGGCTCCCGTGGGTCGATGTGTGGTCGAAGCGTCCACGGGCTCTCAGGATATCAAACAACGCCCCCGACATGCCCGAACGGCATGACCTAGCGGTAACTTTGGGCCCTATGTCATTAGTACGGCGGGCAACGGGCGCGCTGATTCACCGTGCCTACAAGGCGATCCGCGCGGCCGGGGCGATCACCCCGGCCAGTCCGGGCGGCACCAGATTCCGGCATCTGGGCGACGGTGTCAGCATCGCCTTCCCGCCGGGCGCGATCTTCGGCGAGCAGTGGATCGAGATCGGCGACCACACGCTGATCGGCGAGCGCGTGTCGCTGTCCTGCGGCATGGGCCCGGGCGTCGACCTGGGCCCGGACTCGATCCTGCGGATCGGCGGCGGCTGCTCGATCGGCCGGGGCTCGCACATCGTGGCCCACCAGTCGATCGACATCGGCGAGCACGTCTTCACCGGCCCGTACGTCTACATCACCGATCAGAACCACGTCTACGACGACCCGGAGACACCGATCGGCCGGCAGTGGCCACGCAACAGTCCGGTCTCGATCGGCGCGGGCTCCTGGCTCGGGGCGGGCGCGATCATCCTGCCCGGCACCAGGATCGGCCGCCAGTGCGTGGTGGCGGGCGGCGCGGTCGTCCGCGGTGAGTTCCCCGACCACAGCGTGGTCGCGGGCGTGCCCGCCAAGCTGGTACGCAGCTACGATCCCACGCTGGGCTGGCACACTCCGGGCATCTCACTGGCCATGGACCGGCAGGCCACCGCCTCCTGAGCTCGGCCGCACAGACGCTCCAGACGGTGGATCCGCCCGCGCGAACGGTGGACCGAACAACCTTCTGGCGGCTAGCGTCGGACCATGCGGACCGCCATTTGCGAACGTCTCGGCGTCGAGTTCCCGTTGTTCGCCTTCAGCCACTGCCGCGACGTGGTGGCCGCGGTCACCAACGCGGGCGGCTTCGGCGTCCTGGGCGCGGTCGCCTACACCCCCGACCAACTCGACACCGAGCTCACCTGGATCGACGAGCGGGTGGACGGCCGCCCGTACGGGGTCGACGTGCTGGTGCCCGGCAAGCTCGACGCCTCGGCGCTCGATCTCGACGCCCATTTGACCGACTTCATCCCCGAACGGCACCGCGACTTCGTCACGCACCTGCTGTCCAAGTACGGCGTGAACGCACCGCCGCAGCCGGTGGCCGCCTCGACGGACGAGTTCGGCAGGCGGGTGACCGCGGCGGGCGCGACCGGGCTGATCGACGTGGCGCTCAAGCACCCGATCGGCCTGATCGCCAGCGCGCTCGGACCGCCGCCGCCGGAGATGGTGGCCAAGGCCAGGGCGGCGGGCGTGCCGGTGGCCGCGCTGGTCGGCACCGTCGAGCACGCCCACAGGCAGGTGGCGGCGGGCGCGGACCTGATCGTGGCGCAGGGCACCGAGGCGGGCGGGCACACCGGTGAGATCGCCACGATGGTGCTGGTGCCGCAGGTCGTGGACGCGGTCGCCCCGGTGCCCGTGCTGGCGGCGGGCGGCATCGCCTCGGGGCGGCAGATGGCGGCGGCGATGGCGCTCGGCGCCGAAGGCGTGTGGTGCGGATCGGTCTGGCTGACCACCGAGGAGGCGGAGACGACGCCCTCGGTGAAGCGGAAGATGCTGGCCGCCTCCTCACTCGACACGGTCCGGTCCAGGTCGCGTACCGGCAAGCCGGCCAGGCAGCTCAAGTCGGCCTGGACCGAGGAGTGGGACTCCGGGCCGGAGAGCCCCGGACCGCTCGGGATGCCGCTGCAGATGCTCGTGGCCGAGGCCGCGATGGCCCGCATCGGCGCAGCAGCCGAGCGCGGCGAACCGGGGGCCGTGGAGCTGGCCAACTACTTCGTCGGGCAGGTCGTCGGCCAGCTCGACCAGGTCAAGCCCGCTCGCGAGGTGGTCTACGAGATGGTGAGCGAGTTCGCCGACGCGGTGGAGCGGCTGTCCGGATTGACCGCTCTGTCGACGTGACCGAGCTGTCGGCGTGACCGGCTACGATGCGCGTGTGGTCGGGACACCCGAGGTCGAGCGCGGCACCGGTGTCCCCGCGCACGTGCAGATCGAGCGGTGGCTGCTGGAGTCCATCGGCAGCGGCGAGATGGAGCCCGGCGACCGGCTCCCGGGCGAGCGGGAGCTGTCGGCGCGCCTGGGCGTGAGCCGGATGACGCTCAGGCAGGCGCTGGCGACGCTGGAGCACGACGGCGTCCTGGTCAGGACGCCGGGCAGGTCGGGCGGCGCGTTCGTCGCCGACCCGCGCGTCGAGTGCGATCTGACGGGGCTGGCGGGGTTCACCGAGCAGATGCGGCGCGCCCACCTCCAGGCCGAGGCCAGAGTGCTGGTCGCCACGACCGTCCCCGCGCCCCGCTCCGTCGCCGCCGCCCTGGAGCTCGCCGTGGGCGAGCCGGTGCACCACGTCGCCCGGGTACGCTCGGCCGGGCAGTCGCCGGTGGCCCTCGAACGCTCCTTCTTCCCCGCGCTGCCCGGCTTCCTGGAGCAGGATCTCGACGGGTCGCTCTACGCCCTGCTGGCCACCCGCTACGACCTGGAGCCGCGCACCGCCGTCGAGCACCTCGACCCGGTCATCGCCAGGTCCGACGAGGCCGCCGAGCTGGGCGTCGAGCCGGGCACGCCGCTCATGCTGATCGAGCGCACCGCCTACGCGGCGGCCGGGGAGCCGGTGGAGTTCGCCCGCGACCTGTTCCGCTCCGACCGGGTGCGCATCTCGGTCCGCAGCGGCCTCAGCGCACCCTCGGTCGGCAGCGGCGTCAGCGCACCCGCTCCCCCGCCGGGTCGAAGAGCGGGTCACTGACGACGGTCCCGGTCACCCAGGCGCCCTCCACCTCGACCTCGACCTTGACGCCCGGCCCCACGGGCAGATACGCGTAGGCGATCGGCGAGCCGACCGTGTAGCCGTGGCCGCCCGAGGTGATCCGGGCCACGACCTGGCCGTCCAGGCGCACCGGCTCGTTGCCGAGCGCGATCGCCCCCGGCTCCAGGGTCAGGCAGCGCAGCCGGCGCTCGGGGTGGGGGTCGAGCGCGTCCTTGCCGAGAAAGTCCTTGTCGAGCTTGACGCAGAAGCCCAGCCCCGCCTCGTACGGCGTGGTCTCGGGCCCGATGTCGGCGCCCCAGACGCGGTAGCCCTTCTCCAGGCGCAGGCTGTCGATGGCCCGGTAGCCGCCGGCCCGCAGCCCGTACGGCTGCCCGGCCGCCCACAGCGCCTGCCAGAGCGCCAGGCCGTACTCGCTGGAGCAGTACAGCTCCCAGCCCAGCTCCCCCACGAACGTCACCCGCAGCGCCAGCACCGGCACGTCGCCCACGGTCAGCTCCCGCGCCGACATGAACGGGAAGCCGAGCGGGTCGGGCGTGAGCGTCCCGAGGATGTCGCGGGCGCGCGGCCCCCACAGGGCGAAGCAGGCGTACTGGCCGGTCACGTCGGCGATCCGGACGTCGGCGCCCCTGAGCGCGGCCTGCTTGCGCAGCCAGCCCATGTCGTGCGAGCCGAACGCGGTGCCGGTCACGATGAGGAACTCGTCCTCGGCCCTCCTGGTGACGGTGAAGTCGCACTCGATGCCGCCGCGCCGGTTGAGCGCCTGCGTGTACGTCACCGCGCCCACCTGGCGGGCGACGCGGTTGTCGCAGACCCATTCGAGCAGGTCGGCGGCGTCCGGCCCGGCGACCTGGATCTTGGCGAAGGAGGTCTCGTCGAACAGGCCCGCCGTCTCCCGCACGGCCCGGTGTTCGACCCCGATCGCGGGCGACCACAGCCGCCCGGCCCACCCCTGGGGCCGCTCGTCACCAGTACTGTCCCGTTCGTTCGACCGGTAGTAGTTGACCCGCTCCCAGCCCGCCTTCTCGCCGAACTCGGCGCCGTGCGCGGCGTGCCAGCCGTACGCCGGGGAGACCTTGAGCGGGCGGCCCGCCGAGCGCTCGTGGCCGGGGTAGCGGATGTCGTAGTAGGTCTCGTAGTTCTCGACCGCGCGGGCGAGGGTGTAGGACGGGGAGCGGTACTGGCGGCCGAAGCGGCGGATGTCCATGTGCCAGACGTCCATGGCGGGCTCGCCCTCGACGATCCACTCGGCCATCACCCTGCCGATGCCGCCGGCGCCCGCGATGCCGTGCGCGCAGAACCCGGCCGCCACGAAAAACCCGCCGACCTCTGTCTCGCCCAGGCAGAACTCGTTGTCGGGGGTGAACGCCTCCGGGCCGTTGATCATCTTGCGGATGCCCACGTCGGCCATGGCCGGGACCCGGATCCGCGAATTCTCCGAAATTTCGGTGAATCGGTCCCAATCTTCCGCCAGCAGGCGGCCGTTGAAGTCGGCCGGGATGGCGTCGTACGAGGTCTCGTCCGCCGTCCACGGCGCGCAGGTGCGCTCGTAGCCGCCCATGACCAGGCCCTGCACCTCCTGCCGGTAGTAGACGAGCAGGTCGGGGTCGCGCAGCGTCGGCAGGCCGGTGTGCTCGTGGAAGGCGTCGGTGACCACGTATTGGTGCGACATCGGCACGATCGGGATCCGCACCCCGGCCATCCGGCCGATCTCGGCGGCGAACATGCCGCCGCAGTTGACGACCACCTCGCAGTCGATGTCGCCCTGGTCGGTGCGTACGCGCGTGACCCGGCCGCGTTCGGTGTCGATGCCGAGCACGCGGGTCCTGGTCCTGACGCGGGCGCCGCCCTCGCGGGCCTTCGTGGCCAGCGCGTAGCAGAGCGCGGAGGGGTCGATCTGCCCGTCGGTGGGCAGATACGCCGCGCCGACGACGCCCGAGGGGTCCATCAGCGGGAACAGCTCGACCGCCTCGGCGACGGAGATCTCCTCCAGCGGCAGGCCGAACGTGCGGGCCCAGCCGATCTGGCGGCGGATCTCGGCCATCCGCTCCGGCGTACCGGCCAGCTTGATGCCGCCGCACTCCGTCCAGCCGGCGTCGAGCGTGCGGTAGAGCTCCACCGAGTACTGGTTCATCCTGGTCAGCGTGGGGTCGGCGCGCAGCTGGCCGACGAGTCCCGCGGAGTGGAAGGTCGAGCCGCTGGTCAGCTCGTCGCGGTCCAGCAGGAGGACGTCGCGTTCGCCGAGCTGGGTCAGGTGGTAGGCGACGGAGGCGCCGCCCACGCCGCCGCCGATGATCACGATGCGGGCCGAGTCGCTCATGCGGGCGAGGCTACACTAAAAGGTCTAGACCGTTTAGGGGGTGACGGCGCTAGCATCGACCATGACCGAGATCCTCGACCGCATCCCCCTGCTGTCCGGCGTGCCGCGTTCCGTCGAGGAGCTGCCCGGCGGGCTGACCAACCACAATTACAAGGTGACCGTTCCCGGCGGGGCCTACGTGGCGCGGGTGTCGGCCAGCGAGGGCTCGCTGCTGGCGATCGACCGGGACGTCGAGCACTCCTGCTCGCTGGCCGCCGCGCGGATCGGGGTGGGGGCGCCGGTGCACGACTATCTGCCGGAGCTCGGGGTGCTGATCGTGGGTTTCCTGCCGGGCCGGACGTTCACGGAGGCCGATCTGCGCGATCCGGCGAACCTGCGGCGGGTGGCCGAGGTGTGCGGGCGGCTGCACGCAGGGCCCCGGTTCGAGCGGGACTTCGACATGTTCGAGATCCAGCGGGGGTATCTGGAGATCGTCCAGGGCCGCGGATATCGCCTTCCGGCGAAATATCTCGACTTCATGCCCGAGGTTGAGCGGATCCGGAAATGTCTGGATATCCGGGATGTGGGGCGGGTGCCGTGTCACAACGACCTGCTGCCCGGCAACATCATCGACGACGGCGAGCGGCTCTGGCTGATCGACTACGAGTACGCCGGCAACAACGACCCCTGCTTCGAGCTCGGCAACATCTGGAGCGAGTCGGACCTGTCCCTGGACCTGCTGGATGAGCTCGTCACCGCCTACTACGGCCGCCGCCTACGCCACAAGATCGCGCGGGCGCGGCTGCTCGGGCTCATGTCCAAGTACGGCTGGACGCTGTGGGCCTCGATCCAGGACGGCGCCAACCAGAGCATCGACTTCGACTTCTGGTCGTGGGGCATGGAGAAGTACGAGCGGGCGGTGGCCGAGTTCACCGGATCCGATCTGCCGCGCCTCATGGACGAGGCGGCCCGGGCAGACTAGAAACATGTTCGCCGCACTGACAGGGCTCGGACTGTCCACCGCCGCCGGCCTGAACGCCTACATCCCGCTCCTCGTGGTGGGCATCCTGGCCAACTTCACCGACAAGGTGAAGCTGCCCGACGGCTACTCGTGGCTGTCCAACTGGGGCGTGCTCGCCATCATCGCGGTGCTGCTGGTCGCCGAGATGGTGCTCGACAAGGTCCCGGCCGTCGACAGCGTCAACGACGCCATTCAGACCGCCGTACGACCGGCGGCCGGCGGTGTGGTCTTCAGCGCCACGAACGCGGCGTCGGAACTGGACCACTCGACCTGGATGACCGAGCACCCGTGGGCGGGCTGGCTGCTGGGCATCCTGCTGGCGCTGGCCGTACACGCGCTGAAGGCGACGGCCCGTCCGATGATCAACGTGGGGACGGGCGGCGTGGGCGCGCCCGTCGCCAGCACGGTGGAGGACGTCGGGTCGCTCGGTATGAGCCTGATCGCGGTGTTCCTGCCCCTGCTGGTCATCGTCGCGCTGCTGGCACTGGCCCTGCTCGCCTGGTGGACGATCAGGAGGGTACGCCGCTACCGCGCCGCCCGCCGGGCCAGACGGACGTCAGGAAGCCCGTAGCGGTCAGAAGGCCCGTAATCAGTGGCACGGGACGGATCAGGAGGTCCGTAACCAGCGACGCAGGACGAGGAGGAACTCGCCGGGGCGCTCCTCGTGCAGCCGGTGGCTGGAGCCCTCCCAGCACACCACCTTCGAGGCCGGATGCTTGCAGAGCCCCGACTCCCAGGCCGCGCGTTCCGGGTCGGACCAGATCGACAGCACCGGGCACTCCCTGCGGGCCAGGTAGTCGTCGCTCGCCGGCCGCATCCCGAGCGCGTCGGGCTCCGTGAACATGGCCTCGAACGCCTGGAGCAGCACGTGCGGCGCCATGCCGTACAGCCGGCGCTTGTGCCAGCGCCTGATGACGGCCGGGGTGGCGGCGTTGGTGCACCACTCGTCGAGCCGCTCGGCGGCGGCGTGCGCGTGCGGGCCGCGCAGCGCGGCGACCGTCTCCGGGAAGGTCCGCGCGACGTCCGCCGTGATGCCGTAGCCGGGATCGAGGGCGACCAGTTTGCATACCTTGTCCGGATGCTCGACGGCCAGGATGGAGACGACCTGCCCGCCCATGGAGTGGCCGATCGCGATCACCTCGGGGATGGCGAGCCGGTCCAGCAGCGCGGCGAGGTCGGCGGCCATCTCGCGCGGCGTGTTGCCCTCGTCGGGCACGGAGGAGTAGCCGTGCCCGCGCAGGTCCACCGCGATCACCCGGTGCTTGCCGGCGAGCGCGTCGATGTGCCAGGACCACTGGTGGGAGTCCGTACCCCAGCCGTGGACGAGCAGCAGCGGCGGCCCGTCGCCTTTGCCGTCGTCGGTATAAAAGAGCCGAATATTCTGCCCTAAATCGGCATAAGGCATCTTTTACCCCACCCGCTCCTTGATCGTGGCGCAGACCCGCTCCTCGGCCTCCTTGGCGACGGGCAGCATGGCGCCCAGCCCGAAGGACCCGTGGAACATCCCGGCATAACGCACGCTCAGCGTGTCCACCCCGGCCGCGCGCAGCCGCTCCGCGTACGCCTCGCCCTCGTCCCGGAGCGGATCGTGCTCCGCCGTGATCACCAGCGCGGGCGGCAGCCCGCTCACGTCCGCGTTGATCGGCGAGCTGTACGGCTCGGCGCGCCTCGCGTGGTCGGGCTGGTAGCAGTCCCAGTACCACCGCATGTGCGCCGCGGTCAGGAAATATCCCTCAGCGTTCTCCGCGTGCGAGGGCGCGTCCTGGGCGGCGTCGGTGACGGGATAGACCAGCACCTGCAGCGCGATCGGCGGCCCGCCCTCGTCCCTGGCCTTCAGGCACGTCACGGTCGCCAGGTTCCCGCCCGCGCTGTCACCGGCGACCACCAGCCTGCCGGGATCCGCGCCCAGCTCGCGGGCGTGCTCGTACACCCAGCGGGTCGCGGCGTAGGCGTCCTCGACGGCGGCCGGATACGGATGCTCCGGCGCCAGCCGGTAGTCGACGGACACCACGATCACGTCGGCGTCCGTGCAGATCAGTCGGCAGACGGGGTCGTGGGTGTCCAGGGTGCAGAGCGTGAACCCGCCACCGTGGAAGTACACGACCACCGGCCGCGTCTCTCGCTCCGTCGGTGGCCAGTAGACGCGCACGGGCAGGTCGCCCGCCATGCGGTTCTCCACCCGGCCCACCTTGTACGGCTCCGCCTCCGGCTGGGGCATCTCGGCCAGGATCCGCCGGGCCTCGGCGGCGTCCGTCACCTCGGTGCCCACCTTGGGGAAGACGGCCGTCATCACGTCGATGACCGCCCTGGTGACCTCGTCGATCGCCATCGTTCACTCAACCTCCGTCCGCGGGAGCATGGCGGTCTCGCCCGCCGTCCAGCCGCCGTCCACCGCCAACTCGGCGCCCGTGACGTACGAGGCGGCGTCGGACAGCAGGAACGCGATGGCCTCCGCCACCTCCTCGGGCTCACCGCACCGCCCGGCCGCGGCCAGCGGGAACGCGCCCTCGCCCGAAACCGCGCCGTGCCGGAGCGTCATGGGGGTGACGATCATTCCGGGATGTACGGAGTTGACTCTGATCCGGTGAGGGGCGTACTCGATCGCGGCGATCTTGGTGAGGCCGCGGACGCCCCATTTGGACGCACCGTAGCCGCCGGTGCCGGGAAGCGCCGTCAGCCCGGCCGCCGACGACAGGTTCACGATCGAGCCACCGCCTGACGCGCGCATCGGCGCGACCACGGACTTGAGCCCGAGGAAGACGCCGACGAGGTTCACCTTGAGCACGCGCTCGAAGTCGTCGAGCGTGTACTGCTCCAGGAGCGCCGAGCGGGCGATGCCCGCGTTGTTGACCAACCCGTCGATCCGGCCGTATTCGTCCAGGACCTCCTCGACCACATCGGCCCACTGATCCTGTTTCGTCACGTCGTGCGGGATGAATCGCGATTCGAGGTCTTTCGCGGTGGCGGTGCCGTCCTCCACCAGGACATCGGTGATCACGACGCTCGCCCCCGCCGCGACGCAGCGGCGGGCCGTCGCGGCCCCCATGCCCCTGGCGCCGCCGGTGATGAGCACTACCTTGCCGTCAAGCATGCGTGGCTCCTTCGCGGTAGGTGAACTGAATCACGCACCGGCGACAACAATCAAGAGCTTGCTTGGTAATGCAGAGGCCGCAGGGAGCGGTCGTTGGCGTGACCGAGGCGGACGATCGTGTTGATCGACCGTGGTGAAAGCCGACCTCCTGGGCGGCGGGCGCCGATCGAAGATGCCGCGAGCAACAGCGCCTGGCTGCGCTCGTCGATGTCGCCAGGCCGTTCGGCGTCGAGGCAGTCGGCGACAGCGTGGCGGGCGTCGCGGCCGAGGAACACCGTCCGGCTGGTGCGTCCTTTGCCACGTACGCTGGTCAGCTTGGCTTTTTGGCTTGCCGTAGTTCGGCAGGGTCGGCGGAGTGAAGCTGATCCAGATCGAGGCCGACGACTTCGGCGCGGCGCAGCGCGGTCCCGAGGATGAGGTGCACAATTGCCCGGTCCCGCAGCGGCCGGGCATGCTGGTGCACGGCGGGTGTCTCGTCACCGCCACGGTGGCGGCGGCCGGTCGGTCGGGTCGCCGCCGCGGCGGCGGGGGCGTGCAGGGTGATCCAGGAGAACAGCGCCGACAAATGGGCGAGGTGACTGTTTCCTGAAATGATCTGAGCTTGTCGCAGGTGCAGGGTTGTTCTTCTGAAAGGTGGCGTATGAAGCCGCTGCGGGCGGGTGATCCACGCCAGATGGGGCCATACCAGCTGCAGGGGCGGCTGGGCGGCGGCGGCATGGGGCAGGTGTTCTTAGGCCGTTCCCGGGGCGGCCGGTCGGTCGCGGTGAAGGTCGTGCGGCCAGAGCTGGCCGACGATGCGGGGTTTCGGCGTCGGTTCGCGATCGAGGTGGAGGCTGCTCGGCGAGTCGGTGGGTTCTACACCGCGCAGGTGGTGGATGCCAACACCGACGCCGATCCGCCGTGGATGGCCACCGCCTATATTCCCGGCCCGTCTCTGCATGATGCCGTCACCACGCGCGGGCCGCTGCCGCCCACGGCGGTCGGTGTGCTCGGGGCTGGCCTGGCCGAGGGCCTGGCCGCGATCCAGGACTGCAAACTCGTGCACCGTGACCTGAAACCCGGCAACGTGATCCTGGCCGCCGACGGTCCCCGGGTCATCGACTTCGGGATCGCCCGTGCGTTGGATTCCACCTCCTACACCACCACAGGGGTCGTGATCGGCACGCCGGCGTTCATGTCCCCCGAACAGGTCCACGGCGACGAGGTCGGCCTTGCCAGCGATGTGTTCTCCTTGGGGGCGGTGCTGGTGTTCGCCGCCACCGGCCGGGGCCCGTTCGGCGATGGCCACCACCGTGCGATCATGAATCGCATCGTTCATGACGATGCGGATCTGACTGGGCTGCCGCCGGGCTTGGTCGACCTGGTGGGCGCCTGCCTGAGCAAGGCTCCCGAGAATCGGCCCGGTCTCACCGATCTGCTCGATCGGCTGGCCGCGTCGGCCCGGGACACCACGCGATGGCTCCCGCCCCAAGTCACCGAGATGATCACTCAGCTCGAAACGACGGCGCTCCAACGGCGGCCGGAAACCAACGGCGCTTTCGAGATGTCCTGGACCGGCGAGGAGCCGCCGTCCACCTACGCCGAAGCGGGCAGCGAACCGGCGGAGTACTCAATGGTCTTGCCGGTGATCTTGTTGCTGGTGGGGGCAGCGGGCGCCTTGATTTCCTGGTGGCTGGACCCCAGCGTGTTCAGAGTTGACGCCCATCCAGGTGTCAACGGCATCCCCGCCTTCCTCGGAGCCATCAGCGGCGGTCTCGGGCTCATCGGTGCCCTCGTGGTCATCAAAGGGAACGGAGACAGGCGCCGGGAGATGAGTGCCACGCGACCGTACCCGCATCGAACGAGCTGGTCCTTGCACGTCGGCCCGAACTACATTGTCACCACCGGAGCTACCGGACGTCGCGAGTTCACCTGGGACCAGATCCGTCGCGTCACCATCGAGCAGATCAAGGGTGCAGGACCGGACCGGTACACCGGTATCCACCTGTACATCAAGGGGGGTGCCAGACAACTGCCACCCCCGCTGCCGGCGGGATGGCCCTACCCGGCCCCAACCAGCATCAAGCCGTACTCGACACACCTCGTCGACGCCGTGGTCGCGTTGTGTATGCCGATCTGCGTGCTCGGGCCGATGACGCACGAACAGCGGACCGAACTGACGCAGGCTCTCGCGCAATTCGGCGGCCGACGCTGGCAACCACACGGAGGTGAGCGGTGGAGCGCGGAGAGCTGATCGCGGGCAGATACGAGTTGGTCAAGCGGCTCGGCCGTGGCGGCATGGGCGAGGTGTGGGCCGCGCGGGACCGTACCCTCCGCCGCGACCTCGGCGAACCAGGACCGGCTGGTCAGGATGCGCTGGTAGTACTCCACTGCTTTAGAGATCATCCGACCAGTATCGCGTCGACCGCGTCGTTCGTGAGGGGTTCCTCACCCGCGTTGGCTTCGTCCACCACCACAAGCCCATGTCTGCCGATGAACAGGCCTTCGTCCTAGCCAGATCCTGGCCCCACCTCAGCCTCGCCGACACCGACGATCACGCCACTACCGAAGCTCTCGCCGCCATCACCCGCATCACCAGCGGGAACTTCCGCCTCACCGTCCGCCTGGTCGGCCAGATCGAACGCGTCCTGAAAATCAACAGCATGTCCACCGTCACCAAAACAGCCTGCGTCGCTCCGTGGAGCCTGCTTGGGGAGCCTGCTTGGCCACGCACCCGCCCCGCGCTCGCACTATCCTCTAAGCAGCGACCGTTCAGCGGTCAGCAGCCAGCACTCGACAGTCAGCAGGAGGTGGGGACGATCGCCGAGGTCCTTCTCATCATCCTGGCGATCCTGTGCTTCCTCGGCCTGGTGGCCGGCGTCGGCATCTACTTCCTGGTCAAGCTGGGGCAGAAGGCGGCGATCAAGGCCAGGCAGGCGGCGACCCAGCTGACCACGCACGTCAACGCCATGGGCGCCGGCGACGCCGGGGAAGTCGAACGCCTCCGCCTCGACCTGCGCCGCGAGGTCTCGATCACCCGCCAGGCCGTCGAACAGGCCCAACGCCAGGGCTGGGGCCTCGGCGACCTCCCTCAGCTCCTGGCCGACCTGTCCGCGCAGGCCGACGTACACGACGGACAACTCGCCATGTACGCCCAGCAACGCCGCGCCTCGCCGTACGTTGACCACGCCACGCTCCACCGCCTGCGCGAGCACCAGGCCAAGCTGACCGCCATGTGCGCCCGCATCCGCGCCGACCTCCTCGGCGACCAGCTCCAGCACGCCTCGGCCGGAATCGACGACCTCCGCTCCCGCACGGACCTGGAGATCGAGGCCCGTCGCCGCCCCCCGGACCCGCTCGACGAGATCGACGAGCTCTATCGCAAGACCATGCGGGAGCGCCAAGACCCCTCCTGACGGTTACGTGGCGTGGCACGATGACACCACTCAGCGATCTGTCGCTAGGAGGCTGGCGCGATGACCACGGCACTTCCCGAGTGGTTCTACCCCGGCCCCTCCGGCGGGTGGACCGCCGACATGCTCGATCACCTGCCCCCTGATACGCCCAAGCATGTTGAGCTGATCGATGGGTCGCTCATCTTCAGGCCACCGCAGACGGGCTTCCACATGCTCGTCATAAGCCTGCTCACTGACCGCGCTCTGGGGATAAGCACCCCGCCCGATCTCATGGTCGCCCGTGAGATGACGGTGACGCTGGGCATGCGGCAGCGTCCCGAACCCGACATTCTCCTCGTCAAGCGGTCCGCGCTGACCACCCTCGCCGGGTCCTTCAGCCCGGAGGACGTCCATCTGGTCATCGAGGTCGTTTCTGACGAGTCGAGAGAACGCGACCGGACGACCAAGCCCCTCAAATACGCTGCTGCCGGCATCAGGCACTTCTGGCGCGTGGAAATGGAAGCAGACGGCAAGCCCATCGTCTACACCTTCGAGCTCGAGCCGGCGGTCCGGACCTATGTGGCCACCGGTATCCATCGCGGCCACCTGAAGGCCGACATCGGTTTCCCCGTGGACATCGACCTCGATCTGAGCAAGTTCATCAGCTGACCCAGCGCCATCAGCTGCGAGGTGAGCTCCCAACGGGGGTGGGCGCCCTGCCGGGGTAGGCGCCCCGCTGACGTTCAGCCGCATCTCTGCCAAGCGGGCGGCGATTATTCGATTGCGCCCCCAGAGCGGGCTCGGCATACTCGATCAGGCTGATCGCAAGGCGTACGTGGAAGGAGGTCGAGACCGTGATGACGATGACTGTTCGCGTGCCGTTTTCCGCGTCCTCTGACCTCCCCACCGGGATCTCGCCAAGCTGATCGCTGCGCCGGTGGGCCTCATTTCTGGAGAAATCCCACCGTGCCCAAGCACTCCTCGCCCCGCCGCCGGGGCAAGTACGCCCTCGACGCCGACGATCTCGAATGGCTCGACAGCGCCCCCGTCGACGACGGACCACCCGTAGGCGACCGCTGGTCGACCTGGGACCAGAGCACGCCCACCGAGCGTGGCCCGAAGCCGCACCCGGACTGGCTCGTCACCGAGCTCGCCGCCGTGGACACCGAGCTGGGCATCCTCAAAACCGGCAAGGAAGCCGACGTCCACCTGCTCTCCCGCGGCGTGCCGGACACGGACCGGGTCTGTCTGTTGGCCGCCAAGCGCTACCGCTCAGCGGAACACCGCTTGTTCCACCGGGACGCCGGTTACCTGGAAGGCCGCAGCACCCGCGAAAGCCGCATGAACCGGGCCATGGCCAACCGCACCGCCTTCGGCAAACAGCTCATCGCCGGGCAGTGGGCCGCGGCCGAGTTCGGCGCCCTGTGTCGCTTGACCGAGCTCGGCCTACCGGTGCCTTATCCGGTCCAGATCGTCGGCACCGAGATCCTTCAAGAGTTCGTCGGCACCCCGGACGGCTACGCGGCACCCCGGCTCGCCAACGTCTCGGACGATCTGGACGACCTATGGGCCCAACTGGTCGAGGCGCTGGTCGTCCTGGCCAGAGAGGGCCTGGCCCACGGCGACCTGTCGGCGTACAACCTGCTGGTTCACGAGGGCAGGCTGGTCATCATCGACCTCCCCCAGATCGTCGACGTGATCTCCCACCCCACGGGGCCCCACTTCCTCGACCGGGACGCCCGCAACGTGGCCACCTGGTTCGCCGCGAAGGGCGTCGCGTCAGCAGACCCCGACGCCCTCTCCGCACTGCTCCAATCGGAGGCCGGAATGCTCTGACACCCGCCAGAGGATAAGGGCCGGAGACGAAGGCGCAGCGATGCTAAAGCCCACTCTCCGGCCCTCTGTCACAGCGGCCGCAAAGCCCGCTCTCCGGCCGCTGTCACAGCGCTGCGGCAGTGGGCTTGGGCCGGGGCCTGGCGGCACGAGTCGGTGCCTGTCTCGATCATGTTGCCGCCAAGATCAGTCCGATCAGCCGACCCGGCGAAGCATGCTTGAGAAGGCGGTCCGAGCGCAGCGAGGCCCTTCAGGGGGCGGGCGTCAGCCCGCCTGGGAGGACGTCCGGAGCGAAGCGGAGGCCCATTGTGGACGGGCGGGCATCAGACGGCCAACCACCGAATCGGGTGACGGGCGGGGAGAAAGTACGTCCGGAGCGAAGCGGACGCCCTTTCTCCGATCGGCTACTGGACCCCCGCCTCCCGCATGTCGCGCAGCTCCCGCTTGAGCTCCTTGATCTCGTCGCGTAGCCGAGCGGCCACCTCGAACTGCAGGTCGGCCGCCGACTGGTGCATCTGCTCGGTCAGCGACTCGATCAACGACTCCATCTGTGCCCGGGGCATCTCCCCCGCGATGGTCTTGGCGTGCTGCCCGGCCTGGCGGGCGGCGAACCCGGGCACGGGCGCCTTGCCGCGCGACTGCTGGCGACCGCCGCCGAGGAGGCGGTCGGTGTCGGCGTCCTCGCGCTGCAACGAGTCGAGGATGTCGGCGATCTTCTTGCGGAGTGGCTGCGGGTCGATGCCGTTGGCCTGGTTGTAGGCGATCTGCTTGGCCCGCCGCCGGTTGGTCTCGTCGATGGCCCGCTCCATCGACGGGGTGACCTTGTCGGCGTACATGTGGACCTGTCCAGAGACGTTACGGGCGGCCCGGCCGATGGTCTGGATCAGGGAGGTCTCCGAGCGGAGGAAGCCTTCCTTGTCGGCGTCGAGGATGGCCACCAGCGACACCTCGGGCAGGTCGAGGCCCTCGCGCAGGAGGTTGATGCCGACCAGCACGTCGTATTCGCCGGAGCGCAGCTCGCGCAGCAGCTCGATGCGGCGCAGCGTGTCGACCTCGCTGTGCAGGTAGCGGACCCGGATGCCCAGCTCGAGCAGGTAGTCGGTGAGGTCTTCCGACATCTTCTTGGTCAGCGTGGTGACCAGGACCCGCTCGTCGCGGTCGGCGCGCTCGCGGATCTCGTGGACCAGGTCGTCGATCTGCCCCTTGGTGGGCTTGACGATCACCTCGGGGTCGACCAGCCCGGTCGGCCGGATGACCTGCTCGACCACGTCGCCCTTGACCCGGCCCAGCTCGTAGGAGCCGGGCGTGGCCGACAGGTAGACGGTCTGGCCGATGCGCTCCAGGAACTCCTCCCACTTCAGCGGCCGGTTGTCGAGCGCCGACGGCAGGCGGAAGCCGTGGTCGACCAGGGTGCGCTTGCGGGAGGCGTCGCCCTCGTACATGGCGCCGATCTGCGGCACGGTCTGGTGGGACTCGTCGAGGACCAGCAGGAAGTCTTCCGGGAAGTAGTCGAGCAGCGTGTTGGGGGCGCTGCCCGCCTCGCGGCCGTCCATGTGGCGCGAGTAGTTTTCGATACCGGAGCAGGTGCCGATCTGGCGCATCATCTCGATGTCGTAGGTGGTGCGCATGCGCAGCCGCTGCGCCTCCAGCAGTTTGCCCTGCCGCTCCAGCTCCGACAGCCGCTCGGCCAGCTCCGCCTCGATGCCGTTGACGGCCATCGCCATCCGCGCCTCGCCGGCGACGTAGTGGGAGGCGGGGAAGATGTAGAGCTCCTCGTCCTCGGTGATGACCTCGCCGGTCAGCGGGTGCATGGTGGAGAGCTTCTCGATCTCGTCGCCGAACATCTCGATGCGTACGGCCAGCTCTTCGTACTTCGGGATGATCTCGATCGTGTCGCCGCGCACCCGGAAGGTGCCCCGCGTGAAGGCGAGGTCGTTGCGGGTGTACTGCATGTCGACCAGGCGGCGCAGCAGCTGGTCGCGGTCGACGTCCATGCCGACGCGGAGCCTGGCCATGCGGTCGACGTATTCCTGCGGCGTGCCCAGGCCGTAGATGCAGGACACGGAGGCCACCACGATCGTGTCGCGGCGGGTCAGCAGCGAGTTGGTCGCCGAGTGACGCAACCGCTCGACCTCGTCGTTGATCGAGGAGTCCTTCTCGATGTACGTGTCGCTCTGCGGGACGTACGCCTCAGGCTGGTAGTAATCGTAATAAGAGACGAAATATTCAACCGCGTTGTTGGGCAGCATCTCCCGCAGCTCGTTGGCGAACTGCGCGGCGAGCGTCTTGTTGGGCTGCATGACCAGCGCGGGCCGCTGCAGCCGCTCGATCAGCCAGGCGATCGAGGCCGTCTTGCCGGTGCCCGTGGCGCCCAGCAGGACGTTGTCCTTCTCCCCGGCCTTGACGCGGCGCTCCAGCTCGGCGATGGCCGTCGGCTGGTCGCCGGAGGGAGTCATCTCGGTGACGACCTCGAAGGGCGCCACCTTCCGCTGCAAATCAGTGACCGGTCGCATGATGCCACTGTAGGCGGCGCCACTGACAGAAACCGTCACCTGGTCAGAGGGACCGTTCAGAAGGCCTCCGTCAGGCGGACCGTTCGCCGATCCGTGGAAACGGGGTGGTGGAGAAATCGTCTGGTGGTGCACGCCCAGAGCGTCGGCGAGCTGCTTGCGGGTGACACCGCGTTCGGCGCGCGGCGACGCGATGCGGTTGTGGACGATCTCGCTCATCGCCGCCTGTCTTCTCAGCCGATGCGTTGCCGTGCTCGGTCACGGCGCAGGCGCGCTGTACGTGAAAACGCTTCCTCACTATGGTGATCTACTAATGAGGGGAATCATTGCGATATTTGCGGTCCTGCTGTTGACGGGGTGTTCGACGGAGGAGCCGAAGGACTGGCTGCTCAAGGATCCGAGCCGCTGGCCACTGGCGGCGTTGCCGGGTTCGGCGTCCAGGTCGGGGATGCCGGACGGGGCGGAGAAGGTGCTGGCACGGATCCAGGTCGCGAAGTACGACATGGTCCCCTGGATCCACAGCAAGGGCGTGTGCGGGCTCGCCGACCAGGGGTCCTCCAGCGTCACCTTCAACATGAGCCAAGATCTGACGAAGTCCGAGGGGAACGTCACCACAGCGGAGGCGGGTTTCGCGGGGCCCAAGGAACTCATGGCCGGAACCAGCTCGGAGAGCACGGTGACGCTGTGGTGCACCCCCACCCGGATGTTCGTCACCATCGACGCCAAGGACCTCGGAAAGGTGCGGATCTACGGGAACGCGGCGGCCAAGAAGACCCGCGGGAAGCTGACGGTCGTGGTCGGCACGCCGGAGGCGGTCAAGCAGTCACTCCCCGACGCGACCATGATCGGTCGCTAGCCCCGTTTCCGCATGTGAGCGCCGAGCACCTCACCCCCGCGCACGCCCTGGAGCGCACCTCCCCCTTGCAAGCGAATCGAAAGTGACACCCGATACGGTCGAATCCGCCCGTAGCGGAAGAGGAAGGTGCAATGTCACGACCCAGAGAGGCGTTGATCCAGGCAGGTCAGGGCATAGCCCAGGCGGTCGTTCAAGGCGGTGATGTCCGTCAAGCCGTCGGCCAGGCGGTGGACCAGGCGGGCCAGCTGGCCGGCCAGGTCCAGGTTCAGGGCTTCGCGCTCAACCCGTACGACTTCGCGGCGGCCCGTGACGGCGGCGTGTCGGTGGGCACGCTGATCGAGGCCCGGTCCGCGTCGCTGAACGAGGCCGGCGAGATCATCAACCGCAGCTTCGCCGAGAACGGCATGCACGTGATCTCGCCGGTGGTGATCCCCAAGGGGACCACCGCGAAGGTGGTCGTGCCGCTGGGCATCCTGGTGGTGCTCGGCCTGATCGGCGCGCTCGGCAACGTCATCCCCCGAACCGATGTGTTCTTCGGCCCGCACTACTGGGTGGTCCTGGTCCTGGCGGCCGCCTTCCTGTGGTGGCGGCGCAGCGTGGTGATGGTGCCCGAGGGCTGCAAGGCGCTGATCACCAAGTTCGGCAAGCTGGTGCAGATCGCCGACCCCGGCCGGGTGACGCTGTTCAACCCGTGGAAGCGGGTCAGCTACATCGTCAACACCACCCGTGAATACCCGTTCAACGCCCCCATCAGCGAGGCCCCCACGCAGCAGGGCGTCAAGGCGAGCGTCGACCTGTTCCTGCAGTTCAGGATCGAGAACCCGGCGGAGTTCATCTTCGTGCTCGGCTCGGTCAGCGGCTTCCAGTCCAAGCTGCAGAACGCCATCAGCGAGGTCACCCGCTCCCTCATCTACGCCCAGCGGGCCGAGGAGATCTACGACCTGGTGGGCGAGAGCACGCTGGGCATGCTGGACAACCTCAACCAGCAGTTCCTGCCCGCCGTACGCCTCACCGACGTCAACATCACGCACGCCGAGCCGTCCAGCCAGGAGTACCGGATGGACCTGGCCGCCCCCGAGATGGTGCGCGTCGCCAAGGAGGCCTACACCTACGAGTACGAGCTGCAGCTGCGCAAGGAGCAGAACGAGGGCGACCTGATCAAGGAGCTGGCCGGACTGCAGGAGACGCTGAGCGCGATCCAGGCGGAGATCGCCGGCTACCAGGCGCGCATGGACACGGCGCTGGAGCGGGCCTCCCACCAGGCCAAGGCGCAGGCCAGGCAGCGCCTGGTCGAGGCGGAGTCCTCCGCCAACGCCAACTCGGCGCTGCTGGAGGCGCAGGCGCTCGACATCAGGGCGCTCAGCGCGGCCGAGGCGCCGGAGATCCTCGACTACCGCTTCCAGCAGGACCTGCTGGACAAGCTGGAGTCGGTCGCGACCCGGCTGCCGCAGGTGGTGCAGGTGGGCGAGCACACCGACATCGACTTCCTGGCGCTGGCCCAGCAACTGGTCGGCGGCAAGGGGGCGGCGCTGTTCTCGGCCGAGGACATGGCCGCCATCCGGGGCCGGCTGGCCGAGATCGGCGAGCGCGTGGCGGGCAGGGAGGCGGAGATCACCGCACTGCTCAAGAAGGTCGCCGAAGAGGTGAGCGAGGCGCCCGAGCCCGCGCTCGCCGCCACGCTGCCGACCATCGAGGGTGAGGTCCGATGAGCCGCGAGTTCTCGAAGATCAAGGAGTCGCTGGCCTCCTGGTCCGACATCCGCCAGCTGCTGCGCGGCGGCGAGCAGGGCCAGCTCGTACCCGTCGTGATCCCCAAGGACAGGCGCGGCTTCGCCTGGATGGCCCTGGTCTTCATCGCCGTCTACTTCGCCGGGATGGCGGTGATGGGCAATCTCGTCGTGACGGCCTCGCTGGGCGCGCTGTTCTTCCTCGCCGTCGCGCTGGTGTGGATGTGGCGCCGGGCGATCATCGAGATCGAGGAGGGCACCACCGGCGTACGCAGCCGCTGGGGCGCCATCACCGGCACGCTCCCGCCGGGCCGCCACTACCTGTGGCTGCCGTGGGACCGGGTGGACGCGGTCGTCGACACCTCCACCGAGATCCCGTACTCGGCGCCGATCGTGGCCTGCCCGACGGCGGAGAACGTACCGCTGAAGTCGATCGAGTTCTTCCTCAAGTTCCGCATCGTGGACCCGGTCGCGTTCGTCCGCACGATCGGCGCGGGCAACTTCGACCTGGTGCTGTCGAGCGCCGTACAGGACGCGATCAGGCAGCGCAGCCGCAAGGTCAACACCGAGCGCGCGTACGACCTGCGCGGCTCCGACGTCGGCGACATGCAGGAGGCGCTCAACCGCCAGCTCGGCCGCTACGGGGTGCGCATCACCGGCGCCAACATCCCCGACGTGCAGCTGCCCGACCAGTACCAGCAGCACCTGGCCACCCGCGAGAAGGTGGCCAAGGAGTTGTCGGCCTACGAGCGCGAGTGGGAGCTGACCCGCAAGCGCCGCATCGATACCCTGCTCATGGAGATCGAGCGCTCCAAGAAGACCCGTGACGCCCGCGTGGTCGAGGTCAAGGCCGCGCACAACACCGCGCGCAAGGACGTGGCGCGCATGCTGGAAGAGCAGGAGACGGAGGCGCAGCGGGTGCGCTGGGAGATCGAGGCCCGCGGCCGCGCCGAGCTGACCGCGGCCGAGAACGAGGCCAAGGCCCTGCGCAGGCTGGCCGACTCCTACCGCGACAACCGGGCCGTGCTGCAGTACGAGCTGGCTCGCAGGCGCCTGGACGTGGGCGCCAAACTGGCGGAGAACGCCCCGCAGCCCCTGGTGGTCCGCACCCAGCAGGGATCCGGCGACTCCGCACTGTCGACCTTGCTCCTGGCCCAGTTGCTCCCCCGCTTCTCGGGCCATCACAACGGAGAGACCCCCGGGTCATAGGAGAACCCCATGGTGTTCCGCAAACTGATGGCCGCGTTCGGCGCGGGCGTCGAAGTAGACACGGTCCTGGCCGGCAGCGGTGTACGGCCCGGTGAGACGTTACGCGGAGTGGTGAACTTCCGCGGCGGCGGCGCCGACTACAAGGTCGAGGGCATCTACCTCGACCTGACCGCGGTGGTCGAGGTGGAGCGTGGCGACGAAGAGTACAAGACCACCTACGGCTTCCTGCGCCAGCAGGTAGCCGGGACCTTTCAGCTCACCGCCGGCGCGCAGCACAGCCAGCCGTTCGAGATCGTCATCCCCTGGGAGACGCCGATCAGCGCCATCGGCGGTCATCCGCTGCACGGCATGCGGCTGGGCGTGCAGACGGAGCTGGCGCTGGCCGGCGCGATGGACAAGGGCGACCTCGACCCGCTGTTCGTCAACCCGCTGCCCGCGCAGGAGCACGTCATCGCCGCGCTCGACCGTCTGGGCTTCGGCTTCAAGAAGGCCGACCTCGAACGCGGCACGCTGCGCGGCTCGACGATGCCGTTCTTCCAGGAGATCGAGTACTACGCGGGCGGGGAGTGGCGGCGGCACTTCAACGAGCTGGAGCTGACGTTCATCGCCGGGCCGCGGCAGATGGACGTCATCCTGGAGGCCGACAAGCGCGGCGGCTTCCTGACCTCCAGCCACGACGCCTACAACCGGTTCACGGTCCGCTACGACGACCCGGGCGGGGCCGACCAGGCGCTCCGGCACGCTCTGGAGCAGATGGCGCGCCGCCGCGGCTGGCTCTGAGCCCCAAGGGCGGCGTGGAGCGACAGCTCCACGCCGCCAAGGCGTCAGTGGCGATGGCCTGTGACCTTGTACATCCGGTCGTACCAGGCCCGGTAGTGCCAGCCGGACCTGGCCCGGTAGTCGTAGCGCCGGTAAACGTGGAAGATCTCTCGCTTGAGCTCCCGCATCCGCTGCGGCACGTTGGGCGCCCAGGTCGTCATCGGGTAGCCGCGGTAGGCCACCAGGCGTACCCGCCGATCCGCGGCAGCGGCGGCGGCGAAGCGGGCCGAGGCCACGTGGTCGGGGTGGTCGCAGAGGCGGCAGCGCGGCGGCGGGTCGGGGTCCAGGGTGCGGATCACGTTCGCCTGGTATCTGGCGTAGATGGCACGCAGCATCGCCACCACGTTCTCCCGGCTCACGCACCGCCGCTCGGCGGGGTCGAAGACGCGTACACAGCCCCGGCCGGCCCACAGCCGGGTCAGCGCGTCACGACCGCCGTCGGCGCGCGGGTCGCCACCGTCCGGCAGCCCGGCATAGATCAGGACCACCTTTGGCCGCTCGACCAGGGAGTCCACCTTGACGGGCAGTCCCCCGGCGGTGATCACCGTGCTGTGCCAGGCATCGCGCACCCCGGCCAGATGGGCGTACGCGGCGCGCAGGCCCTCTACGCGGTCCCGTGCGTACACGTACGGATCGTGATGGTCGTCCAGCCCCGCGGTGCCCTCGCCCGCGGTGAGGTAGACGGTCACGCTCGGCCGCTCCCCCAGCACCCCGCCGTAGAGGTCGGGGCTCATGAACAGCAGATCGTCGTCCGGATGGGCGACGACATGCACGAACCGCTCCCCCAGGACCAGCTCGTCGGACACCGTGGCGGCGATGGCCGGCGGCACGGGACACACCGTGTAGACGACCAGCGCCATCGCCAGAGAACCCGAGCGCAAGCTCGGTATTAACCCCTTCATCCCCACCCCCGTCCAGTAAGCGTAAAGATCTCGCGATCTCCACGCCCTACCTTTAAGGGGGATATGTCAGGTCATACTCAGGGAGGAGGTCTGCTCTTTCCGCGCACTTGGCGGGGTCGTTACCATGATTTCGGGAACTGACTGATCGTCGGATGCGGGGCAATGCGATGGCACGGTTCACGGCGGCGCTGAAGCGGATCGCCCCATGGGCGGCGCAGAACGCCGACGGCGCGATCGCACTCGGTCTGGCCATTGTAGTCGGCGTGCTCGGGATCATGCCGGACGGCATCTTCGGCAAGGAAGGCGACAAGGTCCAGGATCAGCTGGTCAGCGCGGCGACCCTGGTGATCCTGGCGCTGGTGGCCACCGCGCTGCTGCGCGACCGGGTGCGTCAGGCGCCGTTGGAGGAGACCGTCACCTCCGGCGCGCTCGCCCAGCTGCCCGTGCGGCTGGCCCGGCTCGAGGCGATCGAGGACCTGGTCACCGGCACGCGGCGGGCTCTCGACTCGCTCCAGCTGGTCAGGGTGCTCGGCAGCAGGCAGGAGATCGCGCAAGCGCACGCCGACGCCCGCAAGGACACCACGCGGTGGAGCTTCAAGGGCGGCACCGGCACCTACCTGCGCGCGATCACGCTGCCCGAGTGCGTGGCGGCGGCCAGGAAGGTCAAGCGCCACCTCACGGTCAGGGTCGAGATCATCGACCCGGCCAACGTCGAGGTGTGCGAGACCTACGCCCACTACCGCCGCTCCCTGTCCGACGCGCCCGACGGCACCGGAGAGACCTGGACGGCCGACCGGGTCAGGAAGGAGTCGTACGCGACCATCCTGGCCGCCTTCTGGCACCGCCAGCGCTACGGGCTGCTCGACATCGGCATCGGCCTGTCCTCCACGATGACGACCTTCCGCTGGGACCTGTCGGCCACCCGCCTGATCATGACGGTCGAGGACCCCAACCGGGCGATGACCGCGCTGGCCGACACCTTCTACTACGAGAACTGCGACACCGAGCTGCGGCTCAGCTTCGAGCAGGCCCGGCTGGTGCCGCTGGAGATGTACAAGAAGGTGCCGTTGAGCGACGAGCCCACGGTCGAGGAGGTGCAGGAGCTGTTCACCCGGATCTCGATCCCCTTGCCCAGGTCCTACGACGACCGCGACGTCGTCGACATCGCCCGCAAGGCGCTGCGCGCCAGGAATCCGTACGACGCATGAGCCGTAACGGTGTCTACCAGCAGCTCGCCCGGGGACAGGCGCGGCCGTGGGCGCTGGCGGCGCTGTCGGGCACCGGCATCAGGGCCGTACGCCACCCGCTCGGCTTCGTCTGCCTGCCGCTGGAGCGTGACGGCGGCGAGGGGGTATGTCTTCATCTGTGGTCGGCCAGGTTCACGCACGCGCAGAGCACCACGTCGGGCATCCACTGCCACAGCTGGGACCTGCTCAGCCATGTGCTCTACGGGCAGGTGCGCAACGTGCACGCGGTGGTCACCGACGCGGTACGCGACCCGACCCACCGGGTGTTCGAGGTGGTCAGCGGCGCCGACGGCGACCGCATCACGCCCACCCGCCGGACCGTACGACAGGAGACGGGGCTGGTGGAGGAGTTCGGCCCCGGCGACACCTACACGCTGGCGGCCGGCCGCTTCCACAGCAGCGTCGTGCCGGCGGGCGGCGAGGCGGCCACGATCGCGCTCGGCCGCGGCCGGCCGGGCAGCCGCGACCTGTCGCTGGGCCCGCTCGGCACCGGCGACCACCACGTGTCCAGGCAACCGCTCGACGACGAGGAGACGGCGCTCGCCGTCCGCCTGATAGCCGCCCACCTGAGCTGAGGGGCCCCGAATGGATCTGGATCACGCTCGCGCGGTCGCCGTCACCGCCGCCGAGGCCGCGGGCGAACTACTCGTGTCCGGCACCCGCGGCGTGCTCGGCACCCGGCCCAAGGGCGGTTCGGGCGACGTCGTCACCGAGCTCGACCTGGCCTCGGAGAAGCTGCTGGTCGAACACATCCTCACCGCATTCCCGGCGCACTCCGTCATCGCCGAGGAGTCGGGCCTGCTCGGCGCCGCCGACGGCGAGTGGACGTGGCTGATCGACCCGCTCGACGGCACCAACAACGTGGTGATCGGCCTGCCCGCCTATGTCGTCGGCCTGGCCCTGTGCCGCTCGGGACGTCCCCTGCTGGGCGTGGTGCACGACCCGGTCTCGGCCCAGACCTGGTCGGCGATCCGCGGCCGCGGCGCGATCACGTCCTCCGGCGTACGGCTGGCGCCGCCGCACAACCCCTCACCGCACGGCCCGCTGCTGGCGTGGACCCAGGGCTACTCGGTGTCCAGGGGTGACGCGACCGTACGGGCCATCAAGTACGCCCTGGAGCTGAGTGCCCGTCGGATGCTGCAGCTGTGGGCCCCGCTGCTGGCGTGGGCGATGCTGGCCAGGGGCGACATCGACGGTATCGTCGGCTACCGGGCCGAGGCGGTGGACCTGCCCGCGGGCGCGCTCCTCGCGCAGGAGGCGGGCATCGAGATCCGGGCACTCGACGGCGGGCCGTTCGAGGAGGGGATCGACGGCACGCCCGACGACCGCAGCTTCGTCGCCACCCACCCGAGCGCCATGCCCGGCCTCCTCGAGGTGCTCCGCACCCGCGCCGCTACTTGACCTTGTACTTGCACAGGCCCGTGCCGGAGGCGACCTTCTTCCCGTCCACAATGATGCGGCAGGGAGCCGGCTTGAGCTGACCGCTCGCGTCCTTGACCGAGCCCGACACGACGGACACCAGGCGACCCACGCGCTGCTCGGCGCCGGTGAGCTCGATCGTGGCGGTCCGCGACCAGGGCAGGGTGGCGTTGTTCTCCGTGCCGTCCTCGTCGGCCATGTACATGATCGGCTGCATGGCCTTGCCCTTGCCCAGCACCTCCAGCTTGATCGTGCGCGTCGCGGCGGCGGGCGGCGCGGCACTGGGCGACTCGGCGGGCGGCGCGGCGGTGGCGGACGGGGGCGTCGAGGGCTGGGCCTGTGGGGACTCCTGGGCGCCGCAACCGGCGAGCATCGCAGCAAGACCGAAATATGCCAACAAACGGTAGATAGTCATGAACCGTATTGTCCCCGATCCTGACGAGCGGTCAGCCGAATGTGACAAGGGCCCACACGCTGGCGAGCAGACCGACGATCGCCAGCCCCGTGCCGGTGGCCAGGAAGCGGCGCATCGGTACGGGCACGTCGTGACGGCGGCACGACTCGAACCAGAGCAGCGTCGCCAGTGACGCCCACGGCGTGACGACCGGCCCCACGTTGGTGCCGACCAGCAGGGCCAGCAACCGGTCCTGGTCGCTCGACGGGATGACCTCGGCGATGGCCTGGAAGGCGGGCAGGTTGTTGATCAGGTTGGACAGCCCGGCACCCACCGCCGCCGTCCGGTAGGGGTCGCCTTCGGCGCCGATCATCCAGCGCATCAGGTCGGCCAGGCCGTAGCGGCTGAGGGTGGGCACCACCAGGAACAGGCCCGTCACGAAGATGAGCAGCTGCCAGGGGATCAGGCTCCAGGTCAGCCGGGCGCGGTCGCGTACGACGAAGGCCACCACGACGACCAGCGCCGCCACCGAGGCGGCCACGCCGACCTGAACCTTGACCAGCAGCGCGCCGATGAACAGTAAGCAGCCCGCGGCCGCGGCGGCGAACAGCACGCGGTCGGCGACCGGCTCCAGCAAGGGCGGCGTGTAGCGCAGGTCGCGACGCTGGCCCCGGCGCCAGAAGAAGACCCACAGGAAGGCCATCGTCACGGCGATCGAGACGATCTGCGGCACCCACATCCGCCCGGCGAACTGCTGCGTGTCGAGCGCGATCTTGTTGATGCCGAGCAGGTTCGTCAGGTTGGAGACGGGGAGCAGGAGGCTGGCGCTATTGGCCAGCCAGATCGTGGTCATAGCCAGGGGCAGGGCGGCGATGCGCGCCCTGGGAGCCAGCGCCAGCATGACCGGGGTGAGCAGCACCGCGGTCGTATCGAGATTCAGAAATATCGTAATAAATGAGGCGAAGGCTGTGCACAGGAAGAAGAGCGCGACGTAGTTGCCCCGTCCCAAGACCGCCATCCGCGCCGCGATGGCGTCGAAGACCTGGGCCTCCTTGGTCAGCTCCGCCAGCACGATGATGCCCACCAGGAAGACGAGCAACGGCCCGATCTCATCCAGGCTGTCCACGGCTTCGCGCCACGGCAGCAGCCCGGTCGCCACGAAGACGAGGCCGAGCCCGAGCAACCCGACCCTGATCCAGTCGAGCACACCAAGACGTAGCCACACCCGTCGATGATCGCACAGCTGAAAATCGCCGGTCCCACAGGGGATACTGAGGGAATGGCACGTGACGGCAGGCCGACAGAGATCTTCGTCAGCTACTCCCCAGCCGACACGGCTTGGGCGACCTGGATCGCCTGGGAGTTGGAGGCGGCGGGCTACCGGACCATGATCCAGGCGTGGGATTTCGTGCCTGGCACGAACTTCATCGACTTCATGGACCGCGGCGTCAGCGAGGCGCAGGTGGTGGTGGCCGTGCTCTCGCGCAACTACCTGACCTCGCGCTACGGCCGCATGGAGTGGCAGGCCGCGCTCCGCGCCGACCCCGACAACCCGTCCAACAAGCTGATCACGATCCGGCTCGAGGACGTACGTCTCGAAGGGCTGCTGTCCACGATCACCTGGGTGGACCTGCTCGGCGTCACCGATTCAGGACAGGCCAGGGCGCTGCTGCTGGGCCGGGTCAGGGAGGCCATGGCGGGCCGGGCCAAGCCGGAGGCGGCGCCCGTCTTCCCGACGGGCGCGGGTCTGCCGCTGCCCGCGCCGACCCTGCCGCCGCCGGGTGAGCGCTCGCGGGCCCGGCGCACCCCGGTGTCGGCGCCGAAGTTCCCGCCGTCGGCCACCGCCGACCACGGCCGCGAGTCGCTGACCGTGCTGCACATCGGCGGCCCCCGGTTCGGCCGGGCGTTGCCGGATCCGGGCGAGCCGTTCACGCCCGAGGACATGCAGGCGCGGATCTGGGCGGATCTCACCGAGATGTACGACAGGGGCATGCCGCGCCCCGATCTCATGGTGGTCACCGGCGACCTGACCGAGTCGGGCAGCCTTGGGCAGTTCGGCCAGGCGACCCGCTTCATCACCGACCTGCGGCTGCTGGTCGGCCTGGAGCCGCACCGGCTGGTGATCGTGCCGGGCCCGCGCGACGTCACCAAGGCCGCGGCCAGCGCCTACTTCCTCACCTGCGAGGCCGACGACGTCTCCCCGCAGCCGCCCTACTGGCCGAAGTGGCGGCATTTCGCGGGCCTGTTCGGCGAGGTGTACCAAGGGCTGGACGACCGGGTGTTCGACGGCGGCCAGCCGTGGACGCTGTTCGAGGTGCCCGACCTGAAGGTGGTCGTCGCCGGGCTCAACTCGACGATGGCCATGAGCCACCTCGAACGCGACGCCTATCCCCTGCTCGGCGAGGGGCAGGCCGCCTGGTTCGCCGAGCGGCTGCGCCCCTACGAGGAGAGCGCCTGGCTGCGGCTCGGCGCGATCGGGCACCCGCCGTCCACGCTGCGCGACGCGCCGACCTACGACCGGATCCTCGCCCGGCGGCTCAACCTGCTCTTCCAGGGCGCGGGAGAGGCCGGTGAGGCCGCCGTCGCCGCGCCGCGCTCCGGGCACCACCAGGTCGTCGAGATCACCGCCGGCGGCCTGCGTACCTGGCTGCCCGGCGCCGACCGTCCCGAGCGCGTCTCCCACAGCTGGCGGGCCGCCCAGGCCACCTTCACCGGGGAGGCGCCGGCCGCCCGCGCCCCCGAGCCCGCGCCGGTCGAGCGCGAGCCGGGCCCGGTGGACCTGCTGCTCGATCGGATCACCGAGGTCTGCGAGGCCCGGCACGAGCGGGCCAGGATCCGCCGGTTCACCGCCCACCTGGTCGTCACGCATCCCGAGGACGGGTTCGTCCGGCAGACGATGATCGGTGCGCACGTGGGCGAGCTGACCGCCGCCGAAGCCGATGATTTCGTCCGGCAGGCGCACGCCGCCGACCTCGCCGCCGAGCTCGTCTACCAGGGGCGGCCCCCGGCCAGGTCGCTGCGCGACGAGCTCATGCGCAGAGGCGTGCGGCTGCGCAGCTTCACCGAGTTCCAGGGCCTGCTGGACCTGTCGGGTTATGTCGCCGAGCAGACGGCCCGGCTCACCAACGACCGCCGCTACCCGCCCAGCCTGTACGTCCCCCAGCGCTACCGCGAGCTCGACCGTCCCGGACACCAGGTCAGGGAGGGCCTGACCGACGAGCTGATGCGGCTGCTGGCCGCCGACCACGGCCGGTTCCTGCTGCTGCTGGGCGACTTCGGCCACGGCAAGACGTTCGCGCTGCGCGAGCTGGCCAGGCGCATCCCGGCCGAGCTGCCGCACCTGACGCCGATCCTGATCGAGCTGCGGGCGCTGGACAAGGCGCACTCCGTGGACGCGCTGGTCGCCGCCCATCTGGCCGGCCACGGCGAGGAGTTCATCGACCTCAAGGCGTTCCGTTACCTGCTGCGGCAGGGGCGGATCGTGCTGCTGTTCGACGGGTTCGACGAGCTCGTCACCCGGCTCACCTATGACCGGGCGGCCGATCACCTGTCGACGTTACTCGCCGCGGCCGAGGACAAGGCGAAGATCGTGGTCGCCAGCCGTACCCAGCACTTCAAGTCGCACTCGCAGGTGCTCACCTCGCTCGGCGAGATGGTCGGCGTGCTGCCGCAGCGGCGGGTGCTCAGCGTCGAGGACTTCACGCACGACCAGATCCGCGCCTACCTGGCCAACCGCTTCGACGACGGCGACGCGGCGGCGGCGCGCATGTCGCTGATGGAGAGCATCACGGACCTGCTCGACCTGGCCCAGAACCCGCGGATGCTGAGCTTCATCGCCGACCTCGACGCCGACCGGCTGCGTACGGTGGCCGGCGCCCGCCACACGATCAGCCCGGCGCTGCTGTATGAGGAGATCCTCGGCTCGTGGCTGGCCTTCGAGGAGCGGCGGGCCAGGGTGCCGGGGTCGCCGACTCCCCTGACCACCGACGAGCTGTGGCAGGTCGTGACGGGGCTCGCGCTGCGGCTGTGGGACTCGGGCGAGTCGCTGCTGGGCGTCGACGAGCTGACCGAGTACGCCGAGACGCTGACCGGCCTGGCCGGCGGGCAGCTGTCCGCCGAGCACGCCGCCCACGCGGTGGGCTCGGGGAGCCTGCTGGTACGCACCGAGGAGGGCATGTTCGGGTTCATCCACTCCTCGGTCATGGAGTGGCTGATCGCCCGGCACATCGCCGCCACGATCGAGGCGCCGGTGTGGCTGTCGCGCCGGCCGCTGTCGGCGCTGACCGTCGAGTTCCTGTGCGACCTGGCCGACGTACGGGCGCTGCGGGCGTGGGTGGCCGACCCGCCCGCCGACGACGTGTCGCGGGCGAACGCGGTCAAGATCTCGGCACGGCTGCGCACCCCCGCCAAGGCCGACCTGCGGGGCGCGAACCTCAAGGGCGAGGACCTGTCGGCCAGGGACCTGCAGGAGGTCGACCTGACCGGGGCCGACCTGACCGACGCCACGCTCGTCGGCACGAACCTGTCCCGAGCCGTCCTGCGCGACGCCAAGCTGGCCGGGGCCCGGCTCGACGGCGCCAAGCTGGCGGGCGCCGACCTGACCGGGGCCGACCTGTCGGGCGCGCGACTGGCCCACACGGACCTGAGCGATATCTCCGCCGAGGGCGCCCGGTGGCACCGGGCCACGCTGATCAACGTGACGGGCACGCTGCCGGACCTGCCGGGCGCCTCCGTGGTGCCGGGCCAGCCGGTGGAGATCCAGCTCGCGCCCGCCGCGATCGGCGTGCCGTATGGCTATCACTTCCAGACCAGCCGGCTCCCGGAGCCCATCGCGTACTCCCCCGACGGGTCCACGCTCGCCGTCGGCCACGAGGACGGCGGCGTGCTGCTGTGCGTGGCCGGCGCGCCCGTGCGGACGCTGCAGGGGCACGCGGGTCGTGTGTACGCGGTCTCGTTCGCCGGGGGCCTGCTGGCCACCGGCGCGAGCGACGGCCTGGTCGTGCTCTGGGACGCCCTCACCGGCGCGCACCTGCGCGAGCTGCGCGGCCATGCCGACGGGGTCTGGCCCGTTCGCCTCAACCCGTCGGGCGAGCTCGTCGCGGCGGGCGGCGGCGACGGCGTCATCCGCGTCTGGGACACCGCCACCGGCCGCCTCGTCCACGAGCTCGCGGGCCACCAGGCACCCGTTTACACGGTGTCGTTCGGCGACTCGGTGCTGGTCAGCGGCGACTCGGCAGGCGTGGTACGCCTCTGGGACCTGGCGTCCGGACAGGTGACGGGCACGCTCGACGGCCACCGCGGCTCGGTCTACCGTGCGGTCCACAGCCCGGACGGGTCGCTGCTGGCCACGGGCGACGAGGCGGGGACGGTACGCCTGTGGGACGCGGCCTCATGGGCTCTGCGGCACGAGCTGAAGGGCCATTCCGGCAGCGTCTACTGCCTGACCTTCGCGTCCGACGGCTCCCTGCTGGCCAGCGGCGACACAGCCGGGGCCGTACGCCTGTGGGACCCGGCCGGTCAGGCCCACGGCGTCCACACCAGCCACACCGGGTCCGTCTACCAGGTGGTCTTCTCCCCCGACGGCCGCACGCTGGCCAGCGGCGACTCCAACGGCGTCGTCCGGCTGCAGGAGGTGGGCGGCGGCCGGCGGGTCGAGCTGACCGGGCATCGCAGCTCGGTCTGGCCGTTCGTGTTCCGGCCCGACGGCGAGCAGCTGGCCACCAGCAGCAACGACGGGACGGTACGCCTCTGGGATCCGGCCAGCGGCCAGTGCCAGCGGGTGCTGCGCGGCCACGGCAGGCGGATCTCCTCGGTCAGGTTCAGCGCCGACGGCTCGATGCTGGCCACCAGCGGCAACGACGGCGTCGTCCGCATCTGGGAGCCGCGCACGGGCCGCCGCCTGCGCGAGGTCGCCGGCACCGCCGACCGGCTCATCTCGGCCCTGTTCTCACCTGCCGGGCCGGTCCTGGCCACCTCCAGCAACGACGGCGGCGTACATTTCTGGAACGCCGTCACCGGCGACTACGAGCGCGAGCTCAACGCCGAGACCGACCATGTGTGGGCCGAGGCGTTCAGCCCCGACGGCACGCTGCTGGCCACGGCCAACGACGACGACAGCGTACGCATCTGGTATCGGCCGACCAGCCGCCTGGCGAGCAACCTGGCCGACCACCGGGGCCGCGTCCGCTCGATCGCCTTCAGCCCCGACGGCCGTTACGTGGCCACAGGCTGCGACGACCGGCTCGTACGCATCTGGCACGTCGAGTCCGGGGGCCGGATCGCTACGTTGGAAGGCCATACCGACCGGGTCTACTCGGTCGTGTTCTCGCCCTCGGGCAAGCACCTGGCCAGCGCCGGCAACGACGGCCTCGCCATGATCTGGGAGCTGCGGCCCGGCCAGCCCTGGCAGCCGCGCCTGCGGCACACGCTCGACCGGCACGCCGGGCGGCTGTGGAGCGTCGCGTTCGACGCCACGGGCGAGCGGCTGGCGACCGGCGGCGACGACCTCATGGTCCGTGTCTGGGATACGGCGACGGGGCGGCCGCTGCACACGCTGGCGGGACACGCGCGGCGGGTGTGGTCGGTGGCGTTCAGCCCTTCGGCGGACCTGCTGGCCAGTGCCGGGGACGACGGGGTGGTGATCCTCTGGGCGGGGACGGAGCGGCGGGCCACCCTGCTGGGCCTGCCGGAGGGGTGGGCGGCGCTGTCCCCCGACGGCCGGTACAAGATCCAGGGGGAGGTTTCCGGGCAATTCTGGCACGTCATCGGGATGTCGCGGTTCGAGCTGGGTGAGCTGGACCCGTATCTGCCCGGGGTCCGTCAGGTGCCGCTCGACTCCCCGTTCTGAGCGCTCCTCCTGACTCGCTGGAAACCCGACCGGCCGGTGTCCGGCCGAAGGCGGTCAGCAGGTCCGGCCGAAGGCCGACAGCCGCAAGCCGGTCAGCCGCGGCCGGCTCGGGCCAGCAGGTCGTCCCAGACCTGGGCGACCCTGGCCTCCAGGTCGTCCAGGTCGCCCTCGTTGTCGATCACGATGTCGGCGATCGCCAGCCGGTCCTGGCGGGTCGCCTGCGCCGCGATGCGGGCCTTGGCGTCGTGCTCCGGCATGCCGCGGTGCTCGGCCAGGCGGGCGATGCGCACCTCGTCGGCGGCGTCCACGACGATCACCACGTCGTACATCGGCGCCAGCCGGTTCTCCGCGAGCAGCGGCACGTCGTAGACCATGATCGCGTCGTCGGCCGTCTGCCTCTGCAGGTCGGCGACCCGCTCCCCCACCAGCGGATGCACGATGCCGTTGAGCGTCGCCAGCTTGTCGGGGTCGGCGAAGACGATGGCCCCCAGCTTCTCCCGGTTGAGTGAGCCGTCAGGGTGCAGCACCTCGTCGCCGAACACGGCCACCACGCGAGCCAGGCCCGGAGTGCCGGGCTCCACCACCTCGCGGGCGATCTTGTCGGCGTCGATCACGACGGCGCCCCGCGCCGCGAGGCGCTTGGAGACCTCGCTCTTGCCCGATCCGATGCCGCCGGTGAGGCCGATTTTCAGCACGCGGAAAGCCTAGCCGTGATCGGGAATCAGCGGCGCATGTGGACCAAGGTGAGATGGTCGTCCATGCGCTCCCTGTGGGTCTCGCGGTAGCCCAGGCTGCGGTAGAGGCGCAGGTTGCCGTCGGACAGGTGGCCGGTGAACAGGTCGAAGGCCGTCGCCTCCGGCATCCGCTCGTGCAGCGTCCGTATCAGCGCCCGGCCCAGGCCCTGACGCTGCCGGTCGGGGGCCACCACCAGGCGGCCGACCAGGCAGGTGGTGCCGGCCAGCTGGCCGCGTACGGCTCCCACGATCCGGCCGGCGTCGGTGGCCTTGAGCACGAGGCCGGTCTCGATGGCCTTGCGGACCTGCTCCACGGACTCCAGGAGCGGCGGCAGGAAGGGGTCGCCGTACAGCTGCGCCTCGGTGACGTACGCGGCCCGCTGCAGGGTGAGGATCTCACCGGCGTCCTCCGGCAGCGCACGCTCGATTTCCACGCGAGCACCTTACTGCAGCCTCACCCCAGCGGGACCTACCGCGCCCCACTCAGAGCTCCCTCCAGAAGCTCCTACCGAGCCCCTTCCAGAAGCCGCTACCGCGCCCCTTCCAGAGCTCCTTCCGGTGTCCCTCCCAGCCGCCCGTCCACTCGCCCTTCCAGGGTTTCGAAGAAGGTGCGGATGCTCCGTACCAGCGGCTCAGGCGAGTTCATCGCCACCATGTGGCTGTCGCCGTGCTCGCCCGCCCAGTGGACCACCCGATTCCCGCGCTCGGCGATGCGCCGCAGCAGCGGAGAGCCGCCGTGCGACACCCCGCTCGGCACCACGGTCTGGTTGATCGGCATGCCCGCCGCCGCCTCGTAGTACGTCCACGAGGACGAGCCGCCGGTCGCGGTCAGCCAGTAGAGGCTCGCGTTCGTGAGCACCAGGTCACGGTCGATGGGCTCGGCGGCCTCCTCATCGGGCCAGCCGTCGAACTCCTTGAACCGCTCCACCAGGTAGGCCAGCTGCGCCACCGGCGAGTCGGTGAAGCCGAAGCTCAGCGTCTGCGGCCGGTTGGCGAGGTACGGGCCGTAGCCGCTGCCTCCGGCGAACCGCTGGGTCAGGTCCGCGAGCTCGGCCAGCTCCGCCTCGGTGGCGTCGGCGAGCTCGGCCGGGTCGCCAGTGGGGATGCCGAGTCCGGCGGTGATGTGCGAGCCGATCACGTGATCGCTGTCGATGGCCGCCAGTTGTGGGGTGACCAGGGCACCGGCGTCGTTGCCGTGGGCGCCGTACCGCTCGTACCCGAGCCGTTCCATCAGCTCGGCCCAGGTCCGCGCCACCCGTACGATGCTCCAGGGCCGCTCGTCGGCGGGCTCGGGGAACGGCGAGAAGCCGAAGCCGGGCAGCGAGGGGGCCACCACGTGGAAGGCCGTGGCCGGGTCGAGGCCGTGGGCGCGCGGGTCGGTGAGCGGGCCGATGACGTTCAGGAATTCGGCGACGGTGTTCGGCCAGCTGTGCGTGAGGATCAGCGGCAGCGCGCCGGGCTCCGGCGAGCGTACGTGCAGGAAGTGCACGCGCTGCCCGTCGATGTCCGTGGTGAACTGCGGGAAGGCGTTGAGCTTGGCCTCCTGCGCCCGCCAGTCGAACCCGTCGGCCCAGTACGCGGCCAGCTCACGCAGGTAGCCGACCGGGACGCCCCGGCTCCAGCCGCCGCCGGGCAGGGTCCGCGGCCAGCGGGTACGGATGAGCCGGTCCTTCAGGTCGTCAAGGTCGGCTTGCGGAATGGTGATGCGGAAGGGTTCGATCATGCGGCAACCCTAGGAAGCATCGCGGAAAGCGACGTTCCGCATTAACCCAAAAGAAAAACCCCGCACCGGATGGTGCGGGGTCTTTCTCTGTCAGCTAGTCAACCAGGTCAGCTCTGGCCGCCCGCGAGCTTCTCGCGCAGAGCCGCGAGAGCCTCGTCGGAGGCGAGGGCGCCGGCCGCCGGAGCGGACGAGCCCGAGCTGCTGGCCGGAGCCGCGGTCTCACCGGTGTAGGACGAGGGAGCGGCTTCGCCCGCCTCGGCCTCCGCCTTGCGAGCCTCTTCGATCTGCTTCTTGTGCGCCTCGAAGCGGGTCTGGGCCTCGGCGTACTGCCGCTCCCACTCCTCGCGCTGCTTGTCGAAGCCCTCGAGCCACTCACCGGTCTCCGAGTCGAAGCCCTCGGGGTAGATGTAGTTGCCCTGGTCGTCGTAGGTCGCCGCCATGCCGTAGAGCGTCGGGTCGAACTCGACCTCGGCGCCACTGACACCCTCGTTGGCCTGCTTCAGCGACAGGCTGATGCGACGCCGGTCGAGGTCGATGTCGATGATCTTGACGAAGATCTCGTCGCCGACCTGGACGACCTGCTCCGGGATCTCCACGTGGCGCTCGGCCAGCTCGGAGATGTGGACCAGGCCCTCGATGCCCTCCTCGACCCGGACGAACGCGCCGAACGGCACCAGCTTGGTGACGCGACCCGGCACGACCTGGCCGATCTGGTGGGTGCGGGCGAACTGCTGCCACGGGTCTTCCTGAGTGGCCTTGAGCGACAGGGAGACGCGCTCGCGCTCCATGTCGACATCGAGGACCTCGACCGTGACCTCCTGGCCGACCTCGACAACCTCGGAGGGGTGGTCGATGTGCTTCCAGGACAGCTCGGACACGTGGACCAGGCCGTCGACGCCGCCGAGATCCACGAACGCACCGAAGTTGACGATCGAGGAGACGACGCCCTTGCGGACCTGCCCCTTCTGGAGGGTGTTGAGGAACGTCTGGCGAACCTCGGACTGCGTCTGCTCGAGCCAGGCGCGGCGGGACAGGACCACGTTGTTGCGGTTCTTGTCCAGCTCGATGATCTTCGCCTCGAGCTCGCGGCCGACGTACGGCTGCAGGTCGCGGACACGGCGCATCTCGACCAGGGACGCCGGCAGGAAGCCACGGAGGCCGATGTCGAGGATGAGTCCACCCTTGACGACCTCGATGACGGTGCCGGTGACGATGCCGTCCTCGTCCTTGATCTTTTCGATCGTGCCCCAGGCGCGCTCGTACTGAGCGCGCTTCTTGGACAGGATCAGGCGGCCCTCTTTGTCCTCCTTCTGGAGAACCAGGGCTTCGACGTGTTCGCCGACCTCCACGACGTCCGCTGGGTCGACATCGTGCTTGATCGAAAGCTCACGCGAGGGGATGACACCCTCGGTCTTGTAGCCGATATCGAGAAGGACCTCGTCTCGATCGACCTTGACGACGGTGCCCTCGACGATGTCGCCGTCGTTGAAGTACTTGATGGTCTCGTCGATCGCTGCGAGGAAGGCTTCCTCGGACCCGATGTCGTTGACCGCTACCTGCGGGGTGCTCGAGGTGGCCTCAGTGCTGGACGTCATGTGTGGAATTGCTCCGAACGCGGACAGGATGTCGATGTGGCGGACGCGCGGCAGGCCCTCTTCCGCATCAAGCCGAGGAAATAACGACATCGACGTGACCGAGCGCGAGCCCGCTCCGTCTGAGGCGCGCGCGAGCCCACAGCGCAGCGATCAGCATATGAGACGTTGAGCGTGGGGTCAATCCAACCGGCCCCGCACTGGTCAGTAAACGATCAGCTGATCTTTCCGCTTCGGGGTGATATTACCCTGAAGACGCTGCGGGATGGAGATCTTCGTGGGATCCCCGTCGGAGACGTAGCGGTCCCCAGGGTGCTTGTTCAGCCACTCCAGCCAGTACTGCGAGCACCATTTGCGGCATTCGCCCTTTTTGCCGTTGCTTTGGATGCGCTGGATGGCCACGGGGTCGAATTTTTTCGCAAAGGGCGAAAGCGACGGCTCGGCCCCGGCCAGGAAGACCCCGGCGAAGTCGTAGGACGTGCCGTCCCACTCACCGTGCCGGGCGATCTTCTTCGGGTGCGGCATCGCCCCGAACGGCAGGGCCATGGTGACGGCCGGCCCGGCGCCGAGCTTCTTCAGCAGCCGTTCGAGCCGGACGATCTGCTCCTTGACCTTCTTCTTCCGCATGGCGGCCAGATTGGGGTGGGACCAGGTGTGGTTGGCCACCTCGAACCCGTGCTCGACCAGCCACCGCACGGCCGCCGCCTGCTGGTCGGGCTGCCGCAGCCCGAACGGGTCGTGGTTGATCCACAGCGTGGCGACCGGCCGGAACTCGGGATAGCGCCGGGCCACGTCGAGGAGCACCCCGACCGCGGTGTCCGGCGCGGGGTTGCCGCTCGCGTCGAGCCTGAAGTGACTCTCGTGCCCGTCGTCGAAGGTCAGCACCACGGGGAACCGGCCGGCGGGCACCCGGATGTCACCGGTGGCGAACTCCTTGGCGGTGATCGGCGCGTAGCCCTGCTTGGCCAGCTTCTCCAGCTCTTTGCGCAGCTGGTCGGGCGTGCGGTCGATGGAGGCGATCCGCTTCTTGAGTATCCGGTGGTACATCAGCACCGGCACCAGCCCGAGCTCGTTGGCCTTGACCTGCTTGGCGAACTCCGGCGTGGACACCACCCCGGGCGGCTCGGCGAACGTCGGCACGGGCTCGGCGGGGGTGGGCTGCGCGGACTGCTCGATCTTGGCCACCGCCGGCGGCCCGGGCACGGACCGGCCGGAGGAGGACTGCAGCATCAGCCCGATGACCGCCGCTGACACGACTATGACGTTCGCGAGGGCGATTAACCGGGGGAAGGACGCTGACGATCGCACAAGGCTCCCGTGCCACTCGGGGGAAATTACCCTCAGGGTAGTCCAGAACCCCGTACTGGCCGCTGTTCGCGACCCGCCGGATCACCCTGCTTCACGGCGTGGGACCGCCGCCGCTCAGCGCCGGACGGTCCCACCGGACAAAGATCGACTTGCCCCACCGTACGGGGATAAACGTCCGGTACGACGAGACCGTCCACGCGGCCCCTCACGCTCACCGTCACGAGCGCCAGGGGCCCGGTCAGCCGGATCGGCCTCGCGAGCCCCCACACTCGTCGTCACGAGCATCGGCGGCCGGTCAGTGGCCCGCGTCCTCCCAGGTGCGGCCGACGCCCACGGAGACCTCCAGCGGGACCCGCAGGTGGTAGGCGGCGTTCATCTGGTCGCACACGAGGGCGCGGAGCCGGTCGAGCTCGCCGGGGGCCACCTCGAACACCAGCTCGTCGTGGACCTGCAGCAGCATCCGCGAGCCCAGCCCTTCCTCCCTCATCGCCTGGGAGACGTTGAGCATGGCCACCTTGATGATGTCGGCCGCCGAGCCCTGGATGGGCGCGTTGAGCGCCATGCGCTCGGCCATCTCGCGGCGCTGCCGGTTGTCGCTGGTCAGGTCGGGCAGGTAGCGGCGGCGGCCCATGATGGTCTCGGTGTAGCCGTCGGTGCGCGCCTGCTGGACGATGGCCTGCAGGAAGTCGCGGACGCCGCCGAACTCCTGGAAGTATTCCTCCTTGAGCGCCCGCGCCTCGGCCACCGGGATGTTGAGCTGCCCGGACAGCCCGAAGTCGGACAGGCCGTAGGCGAGGCCGTAGTTCATCGCCTTGATGCGTGCCCGCAGCTCGCCGTCGATCTGCTCGGGCGGCAGGTCGAAGACCCGGGCCGCGGTCGCCTGGTGGAAGTCGTGGCCGGACTCGAAGGAGGCGATCAGCGCCTCGTCACCCGACAGGTGGGCCATGATGCGCAGCTCGATCTGGCTGTAGTCGGCCGTGAGCAGCGTCTCGTAGCCCGCGCCGACCACGAAGCCCTGCCGGATGCGGCGGCCCTCGGAGGTGCGGATCGGGATGTTCTGGAGATTGGGCTTTTCGGATGACAGGCGGCCCGTGGCCGCGATGATCTGGTTGAACGTGGTGTGGATCCGCCCGTCGTCGGAGACCTCCTTGATCAGGCCCTCGACGGTGGTGCGCAGCTTGGTCTGGTCGCGGTGGCGCAACATGATGACCGGCAGCTCGTGCTCGGTCTGCGTGGCGAGCCAGGCCAGCTGGTCGGCGTCGGTGCTGTAGCCGGTCTTGATCTTCTTCGTCTTGGGCAGGTTGAGCTTGGTGAACAGGATCTCCTGCAGCTGCTTGGGCGAGCCCAGGTTGAACTGCTCGCCGACGGCCGCGTGCGCCTCCTCGACCGCGTGCTTGACCGCGGCGCCGAACTCGGCCTCCAGAGCGGCGAAGTATTCGCTGTCGACGGCGATGCCCGCGCGCTCGATCTCCGCCAGCACGGTCAGCAGCGGGAGCTCCACGTCGGTCAGCAGCTGGGTGCCGCCGCGGCCGGTCAGGAAGGTCTCCAGCGCCTCGGCCAGCTCGCGCACGGCATGGGCGCGCAGCGCCAGGTCCTTGGCCGGGGCGTCCTCGTCGTCGCCGAACAGCGCGGCCTGCCCGCTGGACTCCTCCTCGGCGCGCAGGTCGCGGTTGAGGTAGCGCCGGGCCAGGTCTTCGAGGGCGAAGGTGCGCTGGCCGGGCATCGCCAGATAGGCCGCCAGGGCCGTGTCGCAGGTCAGGCCCTTGAGGCTCATGCCCTGCGACCAGAGCGCGAGGATCGGGCCCTTGGCGTCGTGGACGGCCTTGGGCCGGTCGGTGTCGGCCAGCCAGGCCCGCAGCGCGACCTCGTCGGACTCGGTGAGCTTGACCGGGTCGATGAAGGCGGCCGTGCCGTCGGGCGAGGCGATCGCGAGGGCGTCGATGCGCCCGGTGCCGCTGCCGTAGGCGCCCTTGAAGGCCAGGCCCGCCCGGCCGGCGGGCAGCGCGGACAGCCAGCCCGCGACCCGGTCGGGGCCGAGGATGATGGTCTCCACCTCGAAGCCCTGGTCGGGCTCCTGCTCGCCGGTGCCGAGCACCTTGAAGACGCGCTCGCGCAGCTCGCCGCGGATCTGCAGCGTGTCGAAGAGCTTGTTGACCTCTTCGCGCTCCCAGACGCCCTGCTTGAGCTCGCCCAGCTCGACCTCCATCGGGACGTCGCGGAGCAGCTCGGTGAGCCGGCGGTTCATCAGCACCTGGGCGACGTGCTCGCGCAGCTTGTCGCCGACCTTGCCCTTGACCTCGTCGACCCGGTCGACCAGCGCGGTCAGCGAGCCGAACTCGCGCACCCACTTGGCGGCGGTCTTCTCGCCGACGCTGGGGATGCTGAGCAGGTTGTCGCTGGGGTCGCCGCGCAGCGCCGCGAAGTCAGGGTATTGGACCGGGGTCAGGCCGTATTTCTCCTCGACGGCCTCGGGGGTGAACCTGGTCATGTCGCTGATGCCACGGCGGGTCATCAGGACCGTGACGTGCTCGTCGACCAGCTGGAGCGCGTCGCGGTCGCCGGTGACGATCAGCACGTTCATGCCCTCGGCGCTGGCCCGGGTGGCGAGCGTGGCGATGAGGTCGTCGGCCTCGAACCCGGCCTTGGACATGCGCGGGACGCGCAGCGTGTCGAGGAGCTCGTAGATGAGCTGCATCTGGCCCCGGAAGTCTTCGGGGGTCTCGCTCCTGTTGGCCTTGTAGTCGGCGTACTCCTCGTGCCGGAACGTCGGCTCCGACCGGTCGAACGCGACGGCCACGTGCGACGGCTGCTCGTCGCGCAGGATGTTGGTCAGCATCGAGGTGAACCCGTAGACCGCCTCGGTGTGCTGACCGTCGGTGGTCATGAGGTTGGCGTCCTTGAGCGCGTAGAACGCGCGATAGGCCAGGGAATGCCCGTCGAGCAGCAACAGGCACGGGCGGCTGGGGGTCACTTCACTCTTCGGCACACAAGCAGCCTAGTCTCCATCTCCGACAGAAAACCTGAGCTCGGAAGACTGGAGGACTCCCCTTGACGCGGATCGACCCGGTGGATTTCCAGACGTTGAACGCCGTCCACGAAGGCACGCTCCCCGACCGGATGGGCATCGAGTTCGTCGAGGCCAGCGCGGAGCGGGTCGTGGGCCGGATGCCGGTCGCGGGCAACACCCAGCCGTACGGCCTGCTGCACGGCGGCGCGTCCGTCGTGCTCGCCGAGACGCTGGGGTCGACCGGCGCGGCCATCCACGCGGGAGCGGACCGCATCGCCGTCGGCATCGAGATCAACGCCACCCACCACCGCTCGGCCACCTCCGGCTTCGTCACCGGCGTGGCGACCCGGCTGCACGGCGGCCGCTCGCTGGCCACGTACGAGATCGAGATCACCGACGAGCAGGGGCGGCGCGTGTGCACCTCCCGGCTGACCTGCATGTTGCGCGATCGCTGACCCGCGTGCCATGCGCGTGACACACGTGCCGTGCGATCGACGACGTACACGCGGCATGATCGGCGACCCCCGGGCTGCGTGATCACTGAACGCCACGCGACTTTCCGGCTCTCTTTGCACACGAGCCCCGTGGGTCGCTACGGTTGTCCGAGCGGAGCCCGCGGGGAGGCCGAGTAGATAACGTGTGAGGCCGGGGAAGCCCTACATGGTCCCAAAGGTCCTCTTCCGCGGGCTCGTTCACGTTCTGCAGCGATGGTTATGCATTAGCGCCCCTGAAGCGCCAGGCGTCTAGCGGCATTTAGCCCCTGACCTGCCGTCTTGGTTCCTCACGCGAGCGACACGCACGTGTCACTAATTGGTGACGAACGATACTGAACCGGGCGCGACCAGAATAAGCTCCCGCCACAGCATCCAGTTTTGTTGTGCCTGCGATGCCCACGTGTCGAGATGGAGGGGCACAACCCCGCCTTGACCTATTTGAGGGAGCACCATTGCGCAGAGCCGTGATCGCGTTCACGGCCTTCCTGGGTGGACTCATCTTCCTGCTCGCGGTCCCCGCCCAGGCGGCGGCCCCCGATCAGGGTTTGAAGGGAACACTCAAACTCCAAGGCCAACCAGTGAACGGCGTGAAAATCGTCGTGACCACCGAAGGCGGACAACCCGTCAAGGAGGTCACAAGCAACGCCCAGGGCGCGTGGGAGGTCCCGGTCGACAAACCGGGCAAGTACAAGGTCACGCTGGATGTCAAGACGCTTCCTGCCAACGCGGCGATCCGGGGCGGCAACGCCGTCCGCACCCCGACCGTCTTTTCCGGCAACATGTCCACCGTCTTGTTCGCCTTGCAGCCCAAGGGTGCGGCGGGTCAACCGGCCCCGGACGAGGGCGCCGAGACCAGCCCCTTCTTGGACCAGGCGGCACAGCTCACCTTCGAGGGCCTGAACCTCGGCCTGATCATCGCGCTGGCCGCGCTCGGCCTCTCGCTGATCTACGGCACCACGGGCCTGACCAACTTCGCCCACGGTGAGCTCGTCACGATGGGCGCGCTGCTCGCCTACCTGTTCAACGTGGGCTTCGGCCTGCATCTGATCCCCGCGGCCGTGATCGCGGTGATCGCGGGAGGCGCGCTCGGCTACCTTCAGGACCGCTTCTTCTGGGGGCAGCTGCGCAGGCGCGGCACCGGCACCATCGCCATGATGATCATCTCGATCGGCGTGGCGCTCTTCCTGCGCTATGTCTTCCTGATCCTGTTCGGCGGGCAGAACGAGTCGTTCGCCCAATACACCGCGCAGCCGGGCATCGAGATCGGCCCGATCTCCGCGGCTCCGAAGAACTTCGTCGCGATGGGCATCGAGCTGGTCGTCCTCATCATCGTCGGCATGGCGCTGCTGCGCACCCGCACCGGCAAGGCGGCCCGCGCGGTCGCCGACAACCCGGCGCTGGCCGCCTCCTCGGGCATCAACGTCGACCGGGTCATCCGCATCATCTGGACCACGGGCGGCGCCATCGCCGCGCTGGCCGGCATCATGCTCGGCCTGTCGCAAAACCTGAAATACACCATGGGCCAGGACATCCTGCTGCTCATCTTCGCCGGTGTGACGCTCGGCGGGCTCGGCACCGCGTTCGGCGCCCTGGTGGGCTCGCTCGTGGTCGGCCTGTTCATCCAGGTCTCCACGCTGTGGGTGCCGCCGGAGCTCAAGAGCGTCGGCGCGCTGGCCGTACTCATCATCGTGCTCCTCTTCCGGCCACAGGGCATCCTGGGCCGCCGAGAGCGGATCGGCTGACGGGGGGAGTCACATGGACTGGATCACGATCATCAGCACCACCGTCAAGTCCGCCATCGGCGTCGAGACGGTGCTCTACGCGCTCGCCGCGATCGGCATCAACATCCACTTCGGCTACACGGGCCTGCTCAACTTCGGGCAGGCGGCGTTCATGGGCGTCGCCGGTTACGGCCTGGCCGTCACGGTCACCGTCCTGGGTCTGCCCTTCTGGATCGGCATCGCGGTCGGCCTCATCGCCGCGGTGCTCCTGGCGCTGCTCCTGGGCGCGCCGACGCTGCGCCTGCGGGCCGACTACCTGGCCATCGTCACCATCGCGGCGGCCGAGATCGTCAGGCTCGTCTTCCGTTCGGTGGCGTTCAAGAGCGTGTTCGGCGGCTCCGACGGGCAGCGCGGCTTCTCCGACGGCTTCTACGCGCTCAACCCCTTCCCCGAGGGCGAGTACGGCATCGGCTGGTTCACCTTCAACCACCGGATCCTGTGGATCATGCTCGTCGGCTGGGTGCTGGTCGCCCTCTCCTGCGGCATCGTCTACCTGCTCATGCGCAGCCCGTGGGGCCGCGTGCTCAAGGCCATCCGCGAGGACGAGGACGCCGTACGCAGCCTCGGCAAGAACGTCTTCTCCTACAAGATGCAGTCGCTCATCCTCGGCGGCGTCATCGGCAGCCTGGGCGGCTTCGTGTACGGCCTGGCCTACGCCTCGGTGCAGCCCGACGTCTTCGGCACCGAGACCACCTTCTTCGCCTACACGATCGTGATCCTCGGTGGCGCGGCCCGCGTGCTCGGCCCCGTCGTCGGATCCATGATCTTCTGGGTGCTGCTGGTCCTGGTCAACGGTGTGCTCAGTGAAGCGGTTCAGGCGGGGTACATCCCCTTCATGACCTCGATCCAGGTCGGCCCGGTGCGCTACATCCTGGTTGGTCTCGGGTTGATCCTGTTGCTCATCTTCCGGCCACAGGGCATCTTCGGTGACAAGAGGGAGATAGCTTTCGATGTCCGCTAACCCGTCGTCCGCTGAAACAACAGCCACCACGATCTCCGAGCGCAAGGCCGCGGCTCTGGCCGCCTTCAAGGACCTGGCTCGCGATCCCGGTGTGCCCAAGCCCGACCCGATCCTCGTGGTCGACGGCGTCGTGCGCCGCTTCGGCGGTCTGACCGCCGTCGAGGTGGACCACGTCGAGATCCAGCGCGGCTCCATCACCGCCCTGATCGGCCCCAACGGCGCCGGCAAGACGACGTTCTTCAACCAGCTCACCGGCTTCGACGCCGCTGACGCCGGCAAGTGGACGTTCAACGGCAACAACATGAGCGGAGTGCCCGCCCACCGGGTGGCCCGCGCCGGCATGGTCCGTACCTTCCAGCTCACCAAGGCCCTGTCCAGGCTGACGGTGATGGAGAACATGCGGCTCGGCGCCCAGCAGCAGCGCGGCGAGAACTTCTGGCGGGCGCTGGTGCCCGGCTCCTGGCGGGCCCAGGAGGAGGCGATCACCGAGCAGGCCGAGGATCTGCTGACCAGGTTCAAGCTCGACGCCAAGCGCGAGGACTTCGCCGGATCGCTGTCCGGCGGCCAGCGCAAGTTGCTGGAGATGGCCCGCGCGCTCATGGTCAAGCCCGAGCTGGTCATGCTCGACGAGCCGATGGCGGGCGTCAACCCGGCGCTGACCCAGTCACTGCTCGGCCACGTCAAGGACCTGCGCGATCAGGGCATGACCGTGCTGTTCGTCGAACACGACATGGACATGGTCCGCGACATCAGCGACTGGGTGATCGTCATGGCCCAGGGCGCCATCATCGCCGAGGGGCCACCGGACACGATCATGTCCGACTCCCGCGTCATCGACGCCTACCTGGGCGCCCACCACGACGCGCCGCTGTCGGACAGCGAGCTCGAAGAGCAGCTGCACCAGGCGGAGGCGGCGCTGGAGGCCGAGATCGAAGAGGAGACGCAGAAGTGAACGCCGTCCCCGAGTCCGCACCGGGCTCCGAGCCCGAGTCGAAGGCGGCCGTCACCGACCGCGGCGCCCACCTGGCGGGTGCCGAGAACGCCGTGCTGCGGTGCGACGAGCTCATCGCCGGCTACCTGCCGGGCGTCAACATCCTCAACGGCTCCGACCTGTACGTCGGCGAGGGTGAGCTGATCGGCATCATCGGCCCCAACGGCGCCGGCAAGTCGACGCTGCTCAAGGCCATGTTCGGGCTCGTCAACATCCGCAGCGGCACGGTGGTGCTGAAGGGTGAGGACATCACGAACATGAAGGCGCACTCGCTGGTCTCCCGCGGGGTCGGCTACGTCCCGCAGACCAACAACGTCTTCCCCAGCCTCACCATCGAGGAGAACCTCGAGATGGGCGCCTTCCAGGTGCCCGGCAAGTTCAAGGAGCGCTTCGAGTTCGTCGCCGAGCTGTTCCCGGCGCTCAAGGAGCGGCGCAAGCAGCGGGCCGGCTCGCTGTCGGGCGGCGAGCGGCAGATGGTGGCGATGGCCAGGGCGCTCATGACCGAGCCGTCGGTGCTGCTGCTGGACGAGCCGTCGGCGGGCCTGTCGCCCATGCTGCAGGACCTGGTGTTCATCCAGGCCCAGCAGATCAACAAGGCGGGCGTGACGGTCATCATGGTCGAGCAGAACGCCCGGCGCTGCCTGCAGATCTGCCACCGCGGCTACGTGCTGGACCAGGGCCGCAACGCCTACACCGGCACCGGCCGCCAGCTGGCCAACGACCCCAAGGTGATCGAGCTGTACCTCGGCACCTTGGCCAAGGCCTAAAAGATCTCAAAACGGCGAAGGGGCTCCCCAGGGGCCCCTTCGCCGTTTTTAATGAGCGCTGTGAGACGAATTGCGACAATCGCGCTCCTGCTGCCCATCCTCGTCGCCTGTCAGAACGGCGCCGCCTCGGCCGGCAAGTACAGCACCGGCGGCGACCCCACCGACGACCCCTGCGCGCGCGTGGTCTCCGCGATCGGCTACGTCGGCCTCATGCTGAAGCCGAAGGGCCAGGAGAACACCCAGAACTTCGAGGACGCGCTGCTCGGCCGCCTCGCTGAGGCGCGCGGCATCACGCTGCAGTTCGGCCCGCGCCTGCCCGAGTCGCTGGGTACGGCCGTGCGCACGGTCGAGTCCACGACGGCGGGCCTGTCCAGGGCCGACGTTCCGCGTGAGCGGCAGGTGGCGCTGCTCGCCCAGTACCGGATCGCCGCCGACGAGATCGTGGCGGGCTGCGGCCAATAGGCCAATAGGCCAATAGGCCGATAGCCGGGGAACGGCTCGCGGCGAACAGCCCTGGAACAGCCGAAAGGCCCGATCCAGCGGACCGGGCCTTTCAGGGTGTGCGGCGTACGGACTAGCCGGCGATGTTGCCGGTGCGGTACTCGAGCGCCTTGGTCGGGTACTTGTTGTCGGCGCCGTACTCGTAGATGCCGATCGTGGCGACCGCCGGGTCACCGGCCTCGTTGAACTCGACCGGACCGCTCACGCCGTCGTAGTCGATGTCCTTGCCGGCCTTGAGCAGGTCGACGCACGACTTGAAGTTGTTGCACTTCTCGCCGCCCTTGCTGACCTCGGCCAGCTTGGCGCCGATGTCGACACCCGCGTCGCTCTTGGCGGCCTCGGCGGCCAGCGCGATCAGGTTCATGGCGTCGTAGGACTCAGGCGCGTAGCTGAAGTCCTCCAGCTTGGGGTTGACCGCCATGAGCTTGGCCTTGAAGTCATCCGGAGCGGCGGCACCGGGGATCGTGCCCTTGACGCCCTTGAGCGTGTTCTTGGGCATCTTGGCGTAGTTGGTGTTGGAGGTGTTGCCGTCCACCATGTACCACTTGTGCTTGCTGGCCGGCAGACCCTGCTTGACCAGCTCCTGGATGACCTTGGCGGTCTCCTCGAAGCCGATCAGCACGATGGCCTTGGGGGCCTTCGCCTTGATCTTCGCGACGTCGGCGGAGAAGTCGGCGGCCTTCGGGTCGTAGTCCACGCGCTCGACGACCTCGGCGCCACCGTCGGTGACGGTCTTGGCCACCTGGTCGGCCAGGCCGGTGCCGTAGGAGTCCTGCATGGCCAGGATGCCGACCGTGTCACTGCCGTCGGCGATGATCAGGTCGCCCAGCACACGGCCCTGCAGCTTGTCCGGCGGAGCCGTACGGAAGTACAGGCCGTTGTCCTTGATCGTGGTGAACTTGTCGGAGGTGTTGGCGGGCGAGAAGTGAACCACGCCGGCACCCGTGATCTTGTCGATCACCGACTCCGACACCGAGGAGGACGCGGCGCCGATGATGGCGTCGGCCTTCTGCGTGATCAGCTTGTCCACCGACTGCGAAGCGATGTTCGTGGTGGTGTCACCGGAGTCGGTGTCATATTTGGTCACCGGCTTGCCAAGCACGCCACCGGCTTCGTTGATCTCCTTGATCGCGGCGTCCACACCGGCGAACTCGGGCGGGCCGAGGAAGGCAAGCGAACCGGTCTGCGGCAGCAGCGTGCCAACAGTCAAGGTCCCGTCGCCCTTGGCAGCCGGGGCAGCCGCACTGGATGGCGCGGCCGAGGACGAGGCCGGCGCAGCGGTGTTACCGCCACCACCGCAGGCTGTCAGGGCCAGGCTCGTGGCAGCCACGACAGCCAGCGCCCGTCCCGCGGGAGCAATGCGGATCATGAAGTGTCTCCTTCATCTCCAGGCCGGGTGAGGTCAGCACCGCCGACGTTCCCGAATCGAATGACGGAAAGCTATAGAACGTAAGGCCAGTTCAACAGATGAAAGGGAGAACTGTCGGTACTTGGATGCGGAGTCGTAATCACTCCTCAACTTACGGGAGCCTGAGGATCACGCCTAATGTTCGACTGGTGAAGCGCACAGCGGCCTTCCTCGCCATGGCGATCCTGCCCATTGCTCTTCTGGCGGGCTGTGGTGCCCCTGAGGCGCCCGCCGCGCCCTCTGCCGACCCTCCCAAAGGGGTGTCGGTCTCGCTGGCCCAGTGGCGCTCTGACGAGCCTGTACACGCCATCGAAGTGGCCGTGACCAATGCGACGGACACACCGGTCTATTTCTCCGACGTTCAGCTTGTCACACCGTCGTTCAAGACACTGCCTCCCGAACGCGCCGACGCGCTCCTGAAGCGGACGCCTCGCACAGACCTGCGCATCCCGTACGGCGCGGCCAACTGCTCGCCCAAGGGCCTGCCGTCGCTGCAGCCGGCCACGGTCGTGGCCCACCTGCGCACCGGGTCCGAGCCGCTGCGCAGGGTGGTCTTCAAGGTGCCGCACCCGGATTCGCTGCTGACCCGGCTGCTGCGCGACGAGTGCTCCGCGTTCCTGATCACGGAGGCGGCCGACATCGAGTTCGGCGACGACTGGACGCAGGTCGGCAAGGTGATGCGCGGCAGTCTCGTCCTGACCCGCCGCAGCACCGGCGTGGTGGCCGTCCAGGACGTGGGCGGCACCACCCACTACATCGCCACCCCCGTCGAGAAGAGCAGGCCGCTGGCGACCCTGGACGCCGGGGCGCAGCGGGCGCGACTCGCCCTCGAGCTCACCCCCGGCCGCTGCGACCCGCACGCGTTCGCCGAGGGCAAGAAGGCGTTCCTGTTCCCCGTGCGGGCCACCATCGACGGCGGCGAGGAACGCGTGGTCATCGTCGTACCGCCCAAACCGCTCCAGGAACGGCTGACCGCCTACGCCCTCAAGACGTGCGGGCTGGGCGGCTGAGTCTCAGCCCGCGATCTTGCCGGTGCGGTATTCCAGCGCCTTCGTGGCGTCGTACTCGTTGTTCTCGCCGTACTGGTAGACGCCGATCGTCGCGACCGACGGGTCACCGGCGGCGTTGAACTCGACCGGGCCGCTCACGCCGTCGTAGTCGATGTCCTTGCCGGTCTTGAGCAGTTCGTCGCAGGACTTGAAGGTCTTGCACTTCTCGCCGCCCTCGCTCACCTCGGGCAGCTTGGCGGCGATCGACCGGCCGCTGTCGTCCTTGGCCGCCTCGGCGGCCAGCGCGATGAGGATCGTGGCGTCGTACGACTCCGCGGCGTAGGTGTAGCTGGTCAGCTTGGGATTGATCGCCAGCAGTTTCTTCCGGAAGTCGGTGGGCGCCGCGGCGCCGGGGATGGTGCCCTTGACGCCCGCCAGCGTGCCCTTGGGCATCTTCAGGTAGTTGCTGTTGGACATGTTGCCGTCGACCATGTACCACTTGACCTTGTCGGCCGTCAGGCCCTGCTTGACGAGCTCCGCCACCACCTTGGCGCTCTCCTCGAAGCCGATCAGCACGACCGCCTTCGGGTTCGCCGCCTTGATCTTGGCCACGTCGGCCGAGAAGTCGGCGGCCTTCGGGTCGTAGTCCACCCGCTGCACCACCGAGGCCCCGGCGTCCTGCGCGGTCTTCGTGACCTGGTCGGCCAGGCCCGAGCCGTAGGAGTCCTGCATGGCCAGGATGCCGATCGTGTCGTTGCCGTCGGCCACGATCAGATCGCCCAGCACCCGGCCCTGCAGCTTGTCCGGCGGCGCCGTACGGAAGTACAGGCCGTTGTCCTTGATCGTGGTGAACTTGTCGGAGGTGTTGGCCGGCGAGAACTGGACCACCCCGGCACCCGTGATCTTGTCGATCACCGACTCCGACACCGAGCTCGACGCGGCGCCGATGATGGCGTCGGCCTTCTGCGCGAGCAGCTTGTCCACCGACTGCGAGGCGATGTTCGTCGTCGTGTCGCCCGAGTCCGTATCGATCTTGACAACCGGCTTGCCGAGCACCCCGCCCGCGTCGTTGATCTCCTTCACGGCGGCGTCGACCCCCGCGAACTCGGGCGGCCCGAGGAAGGCCAGCGACCCTGTCTGCGGCAGCAGGGTGCCGATCGTCAACGTGCCGTCGCCCTTGGCCTCGGCGGCGGCCGAGGTCGGAGCGGCCGACGTCGCGCCCTTGGCTCCCGTGTCACCGCCACCGCCACAGGCCGTCAATGCCAGGCTCGAGACCGCCGCGGCCGCCAGCAGGCGTTTGCGCATCATGTGACTCCCCCTCTGTGTCAGCGAAGGGAACGATCTACCTCGCCGCGTTTCCCAAGCTCAGCATGCACGCCTGGGGAGGAGGCGTGGAGTTCTGACAGCCTTTTTATACCCATTTGTAATGTCTTAGTCAGTGGAGATGGTCCGTGATCCTCGATTCGGGGCCGTCCGCTGCGGAGGGCGTTCGTAATGTCTCTGTCAGTCGCCGCGGGACCGTCGTTGCGGGAGGCGTTCGCGACGTCCCCGTCAGTCGCGGACGGCCCCGATCCGAGGATCGGGGCCGTCGTCGCTGCGGGAGGCTTCAGCCGGAGATGTCGCCCTTGCGATATTCGAGCGCCTTGGCGGCGTTGTACTTGTTGTCGGCGCCGTACTGATAGACCCCGATCGTCGCGACGGATGGATCGCCCGCGTCGTTGAAGTCGACCGGCCCGCTCACGCCGTCGTAGTCGATGTCCTTGCCCGCCTTGAGCAGCTCGTCGCAGGACTTGAAGTCCTTGCACTTCTCGCCGCCCTTGCTGACGTCCACGAGCTTGGCCGCGATGGCCGCGCCCGTGTCGTCCTTGGCCGCCTCGGCGGCCAGCGCGATGAGGTTCGCCGCGTCGTACGACTCCGCGGCGTAGGTGTAGTTGGTCAGCTTCGGATCGGTGGTCAGGAGCCGCTTCTGGAACGCCTCGGGCGCCGCCGCGCCGGGAATGGTGCCCTTGACGCCCGCCAGCGTGCCCTTTGGCATCTTCAGGTAGTTGGTGTTCGACATGTTGCCGTCGACCATGTACCACTTGTGCTTGTCGGCCGTGAGGCCCTGTTTGACCAGCTCCGCGACGACCTTGGCGCTCTCCTCGAAGCCGATGAGCACGATGCCTTTCGGGTTCGCCGCCTTGATCTTCGCCACGTCGGCGGAGAAGTCGGCGGCTTTCGGGTCGTAGTCCACCCGCTCGACCACCTTGGCGCCCCCCGCCTCGGCGATCTGCGCGACCTGGTCGGCCAGGCCGGTGCCGTAGGCGTCCTGCATGGCCAGGATGCCGACCGTGTCGTTTCCGTCGGACACGATCAGATCGCCCAGCACCCGGCCCTGCAGCTTGTCCGGCGGCGCCGTACGGAAGTAGAACCCGTTGTCCTTGATCGTGGTGAACTCGTCGGAGGTGTTGGCCGGCGAGAACTGCACCACGCCCGCCCGAGTGATCTTGTCGATGATCATCTTCGACACCCCACTCGCCGCGGCGCCGATGATGGCGTCCGCCTTCTGCGCGAGCAGTTTGTCCACCGCCTGCGAGGCGATGTTCGTGGTGGTGTCGCCCGAGTCCGTGTGGATCTTCTTCACCGGCTTGCCGAGCACCCCGCCGGCGTCGTTGATCTCCTTGACGGCCAGGTCGACGCCGGCGTACTCGGGCGGGCCGAGATAGGCCAGCGAACCCGTCTGCGGCAGCACCGAGCCGATGGTCAAGGTGCCGTCGCCCTTGGCCCCACTCCCTGTCGCCTGCGCGGTGGCCGTGCCCGAGGAGGTCGGCGCGGTGGTGGTGCCCCCAGTGGTGGTGCCCCCGGTGGAACAGGCCGCCAGTGCCATGGCCGCTGCGGTGGCGACGGCCATGGCCCGGGAAATGCGGATCATCGAAGCGTCTCCGTCCAGGTGAGCGGATCTTCTGTCCGCCCATCAGCATGCGACCGGGACGCCTCAGGCGAAGGAAACCGAGGCCGGTTGGATGCCCACTCGTAATCGCGCCACAACCCGAGGGGACAAATCCGGTGATATACGGCCCCTCAGGCGCGCTCCGCCGTGTCATCTATAACGATCTGGGCAACCTCGCGCATGCTCAGCCGGCGATCCATCGACGCCTTCTGGATCCACCGGAACGCCTGCGGCTCGCTCCAGCCGTGCGCGGACATCAGCTGCCCCTTCGCCCGCTCCACCAGCTTCCTGGTCTCCAGCCTGTCGGACAGGCTCGACACCTCGGCGGCCAGCGCCACCATCTCCTCGTGCCTGCTGACCGCCATCTCGATCGCGGGCACCAGGTCGGCCTTGGTGAACGGCTTGACCAGATAGGCCATGGCCCCCGCGTCCCTGGCCCGCTCGACCAGGTCACGCTGGGAGAAGGCGGTCAAGATGAGGCACGGAGCGATCCGCTCCGCCACGATCCGCTCGGCCGCCGAGATGCCGTCGAGGACGGGCATCTTGACGTCGAGAATCACCAGGTCCGGCCTCAGCTCGGTGGCCAGCTGGATCGCCCGCTCGCCGTCACCGGCCTCGCCCGCGACGATGTAACCGTCTTCCTCGAGCATCTCCTTGAGATCGAGGCGGATCAGGGCCTCGTCTTCCGCGATCACCACTCGCCGCTGCGTACTCACGAGCAAGAGAGTACCGATGTCCGCTAGATTAGAGCGACGCCGGTGGTGGGTGGCTGCGAGTTTCGGCTACCCTTTCGCCGTGCGATAAGGACGGATCCGGATATTTCCGGATCCTCGCCTCGGTATCCCAATTGGCAGAGGAAGCGGATTCAAAACCCGCACAGTGTGGGTTCGAGTCCCACCCGGGGCACTTCGATCAGTCGCCCGGCCACTTCGGCCGGGCGCTGTTCCTTGTCTGGGCACCGTTTCCAGGACGGGTGCAATCTCCGGGACAGGTGCTGTCGCCGGAACAGGCGTCTGCTTTCGGAACGGGCACTGTCGCCGGGACAGGCGCTGTTTCGGGACGGGCCGTGGGGCCTCGTGTTCGAGTCCTCAGGACCGCGAGGACGTTGCCGCGAGGGCTGGGTCGGCCAGGGAGAGCCGAGCGACGAGCCGTTCCCCATGCCGGAGGCGTCCGCCGTGATGACCTTCGACGGGGCGCGGTCCTGACCTCGGCCGACATTTCAGACGCGCGGCCACCAACCCCGACGATGCGCTTTGGCGTGCCCACCAGGCTGGCGGCGCACTTTGGTGTGCCCACCAGGCTGGCGGTGCGCTTCAGCCCGCCGACCAGCCTGACGAGCCGTCTTGGCCACCGGCCAACTCGACGAGCCGATTCAGCTCGCCGACCAGCCCGGCGAGCGGCCGAGTAGCGCCACCACCCGGTCCAGAGCCGGGGCGTCGTCCGCCACCGGCACCCCCGCCACGAACGCCCTGCCCTCCCCACGCGTCTCCGGTGTGTCGGGCACCTTGGCGGCCACCGGCAGCGCGGCCTCCGCCAGATCCTCGTCCACGTTCGCGGGGACGCCCAGCGCCTTGGCGAAATCCCAGTCGTGGACCACGCAGTCGACGAAGTGAAACCCGATCGCCATGTGCGCGGGGAAGGGACCTCCGTCGCGGATCTCCGGCAGGTAGAACCCCCGATCAAGTACGCCGTCCGCGGCGAAGGCGTCCATCACCGCCCGCGCCGACGCCGCGTACTCCTCCACCGGGTCGTCACCCACCGTACTCGGCTCCCACCTCGCCAGATCGGACCGCGCACCGGAGGCGGCGAAGGCGAAGCCGTGGTTCTGCACGATCTGGTGGGCGAGCAGGTCGCGCACCGCCCAGCCGGCGCACGGGGTCGGCCGGTCCAGGTCGCCCGGCTTGATGGTCGCCACCAGGTCGACGGTCGCCTGCACAGACCGGCGGTTGAGCTCAATGATGTCTACCAAGGCACTGTCCCGTCATCGTCGAAGAATCCGCCCGTCGGCCCGTCGGGGCCGAGGGTGGCCAATCTGACGATAACGGCCGCTCCGTCGGCCGCTGTGCGGGTGATGGGCAGCCCGAGGTCCTTGGTGAAGTCCGTGGCACAGGCTCCGGGCGCTGCGGCGTTGACCAAGATGCCGTCTGCACGCAGCTCCTTGGCGTACTGGATCGTCAACGCGTTGAGCGCCGTCTTGGACGGCGGATACACCGCCGACGCCGGAATTCCCGACATGTAGTGATCCGAGGTCGTGTGATGGCTCAGGGAGCCCACGCCGCTGGAGACGTTCACGATGCGGGCGGCGGGCGCGCGCCTGAGCAGGGGCAGGAACGCGTTCGTCACCATGAGCACGCCGACGACGTTCGTCTCGAACACCTGGCGCACCAGCTCGGGCCGGGTGGTGCTGGGTGCCTCGCCTGCGTGGTGGCCGGAGATGCCGGCGTTGTTCACGAGTACGTCCAGACGGCCATAGCGGTCGGCGACGTGGGCGGCGGCTGCCTGGATAGTGGCGGCGTCGGTGACGTCGAGCACGATCGGATGGATGTCGACGCCAACGGCCCTGTCCACTCCGCCGAACCCTGATCTGTCCGCTTCCCCGGATCCTGGCCCTTCCGCTCCCCCGGGGTCTAGCTGATCCATGGTGGCGAAGTCTGGCCGATCCATGGTGGCGGAGTCTGGCGTGGCCATGTCTGTGGCGGTCGCGCGGAGCTTGGCGGCTGCCGCCTCACCTCGGCGTGCGTCGCGGGCAGCCAGCAGCACCGTCATGCCCCTGGCGGCCAACTGGGCGGCGACCTCGAAACCTATGCCCTTGTTCGCCCCGGTCACCAGGGCGATCTTCGATGTGGTCATTCCCCGAGCACACCACCGTCGATCGTGGACCGGCCAACACCAGCTGGGTCAGGATCGATACCCTGCGGGTATGGAGACGCGTGAGCTGGCCTACTTCGCCGCCGTCGCCGATGAGCTGCACTTCGGCCGAGCGGCCGCGCGGCTGGGGATCGCGCAGCCGCCGCTGTCGAGGGCGATCCAGAAGCTCGAACGACGGCTCGGGGTGACCCTCTTCGACCGCTCGGGCCGCAGGGTGGCGCTCACCCCGGCGGGCGAGGTACTGGCCAGGGAGGCCGCCAAGGCCCTGGACGCGGTGGCGGCGGCCGAACACCGTACTCGCAGGGCGGGGCGGACCGAGCCGCGGCTCGTGGTGGCCCTGAAGCCGGGCGGCGACGGCGCGCTGCTCCCGGACATCCTGGCCGCCTACCAGTCGTGCCCGGACGCCCTGCCGGTGGAGGTGGTGCTGTGCGGGGTGGCCGAGCGGGCCCGGCTGTTGCGTGACGGTACGGCGGACGTGGCGTTCCTGCACCACCCTTGGGAGGACATGACGGGGTTCGACACGGAGCCGCTGCTGGTGGAGGGCGGTGTGGCCGTCGTACCTGCCCGGCACCCGTTGGCCGGACGGCCGTTCGTCCACCTCGCCGACCTGGACGCCGACCCGACCCCGCGCTGGCCCGATCCCCGCACTCCCAATCCTGGCGCCTCCGGACGGCATGCCTCCGGGCCGCACGTCTCCGGGCCGCACGTCCCCGGGCCGCAGGTCTCTGGACGGCAGGTCGCGTCCAAGTCGCTGGGCGGGTCCGAGCCGCATGTCGCGGCCGGGCTGCGGGCGGGCGATGCCGCTCAGATCATGCAGTTGGTCGCCCTCGGCAGGCTGATCGCCGTCGTCCCCGAATCGGCCAAGGAGCAGGTACGGCGCGATCTGGTCTGCATACCGGTCGTGGACGCCGCCCCCACCACGGTCGTCCTGGCCTGGCCCGAGCAGACCCGCTCCCCCGCCCTGGCCGCCTTCGTCCGCACCGCCGCGGACATCGCGAACATCGGCGCGACTGCGGGTGTCGCAGCCGGGGACGTCGCCGGTATGGACGTGGCGGGTGCGGACGTGGCGGGTGTCGCAGGTGCAGGGGTTGCGGATACGGACGTCGCGACTGCCGCCGTCGCGGCCGGAGACATGGCACGCCGGCCCGCGACTGAGCCAGGTGACCGGGTGATCAACCATGGGCGCGCGTGACTCGTGGAATGCCGTCCGGTGGACCGCGAGGTGATGACACGGACGACTCCGGGCTCTGGGGTCGGACCGGATGACGATAGTTTGTGCCAGTGACAGCTATCGATCCCACCGTGACCGGCGCGTACGCCATCGGGCTCGCAACCATCGCCGCTGACGGCACCGTACTTGACACCTGGTTCCCCGCTCCTCAGCTGGGCGACCCGCCCGTTACGGGCACCGAGCGGCTCTCCGCCGAGGAGGCCGGCGAGCTGGCCTCGCTGGTGGGTCCCGACCCGGCCAGGGGCGTCGAGGTGGTGGCCGTGCGCACCGGCATCGCCAAGCTCTCCGAGCCGCCGGCGGACACCCACGACGCCTACCTCAGGCTCCACCTGCTCTCCAGCCGCCTGGTCCAGCCGCATGGGCTGAGTCTCGACAACCTGTTCTCCTTGCTGGCGAACGTCGTGTGGACCAACTTCGGGCCGTGTCCGGTGGAGGGGTTCGAGCAGACCCGGCTGCGGTTGCGGGCCCGGGGAGCGGTGTCGGTGTATGGGGTGGACAAGTTCCCGCGGATGGTCGACTACGTGCTGCCGGCGGGTGTCCGGATCGCCGACGCCGACCGAGTACGCCTCGGCGCGCACCTGGCCACCGGCACCACGGTGATGCACGAGGGCTTCGTGAACTTCAACGCGGGCACGCTGGGCGCCTCGATGGTCGAGGGCCGCATCTCGGCGGGCGTGATCGTCGGCGACGGCTCCGACGTGGGCGGCGGCTCCTCGATCATGGGTACGCTCTCGGGCGGCGGCAAGGAGGTCATCTCCATCGGCGAACGCTGCCTGCTGGGCGCGAACGCGGGCATCGGCATCTCGCTGGGCGACGACTGCGTGGTGGAGGCGGGCCTCTACGTCACGGCCGGCACCAAGGTCGCCCTCCCGGACGGCCGCGTCGTCAAGGCCAAGTCACTGTCCGGCACGAACGGCCTCCTGTTCCGCCGCAACTCCCAAACCGGCGCCGTGGAAGCCGCCCCTCGCGCCGGCGGTCCCGTCGAGCTCAACGCCTCGCTCCACGCCAACTGACTCTGCGAGATCCACAAGCTCAAGATCTGTTACGGCCGGCCAGCCCGGTGGGGCACCACAACCGCCACACGTGGCCGGCACCTGGCCTCGTGATTCCACAAGGGGCCCCCGCGAGAGGTTTCCGCGAGGGGCCTCCACGAGAGGTTTCCGCAGGGAGCTCCGCGAGGGATTTCCGTGAAGGGCCTCCGTGAGGGGTTGCCGTGAAGGGCACCCACGATGGGCCTCCGCGACGACGCCCGAGCCGCCCTCGTCGAGCTCACCGACCACACGCCCTTCCCGACTGCTCCCGCCATCGACATGCCCGGCTGGCTCGGCCGGCTCGGCTTCCGCGCCTGCCGCGCGCACAGCTGCTCCCCACGCGTCGCGGGCAGCCCGCATCCTGAACGAGGACTTGTGCCGGCGCGGGGCGACCTTCGCCACGTCTGTGACATGTACGGCCTGACCATAAAGGGAGCGCTTCGTCACCCCACCACCCTCCGCCATCCAGCCGTGGGTCGGCAGGAGTCGTGCAATCGGGATGTAAGAAACCCTTCCATCGGACCACATGCTTCTGAACGACGTGCTCCCGACCGAAGGAACCGGCTTGCCCAACCCACACGAGCGCTTCACCGTGCTCTACAACACCTACCAAGCGCGGGTGTACGGCTATGCGGCCAGCCGAGCCGGACACCAGCTCGCCGAGGAAGTGGTCAGCGAGACCTTCCTGGTCGCCTGGCGGCGTCTCGACGACATCCCGGATCAAGCACAGCTGCAATGGCTCTTCCGCGTCGCCCGCAACATCCTGCGCGATAACTTCCGGCAGGCCGCTCGAAGGGAATCTCTGGAGGCCGAGCTGAGAACGTGGATCAAAGAGGCCGTCGCCGACGTGGGCGAACACGCCACCGAGCGGCTTGCCGTGCTCCGCGCGCTGGCCACCCTGTCCGACGACGACAAAGAGATCCTGACCCTGACCACCTGGCATGGGCTGACAACCAGCGAAGCGGCCGAGGTGCTGGGCTGTACCAAGGCGGCCTTCTTCGTCCGATTACATCGAGCGCGCCGGCGACTGCAATCGGCGATCGACGCCACAGACACCATCACCAACCAAAAGCCGGTGATCGTTCCAGGGGGAGAACTCCGATGAGCCGCAAGCCCGACGCGATGTATCTCCTCACCATGGCGCGCCCTGCTTCGCTGGACCGCGGATCGCGCATCTCCACCGATGACATCCTGATCAAGGCGGCCGCCGAGACACCGGGAGAGCCCAATCGCAGGCCACCGCACCCGAGACGGCACCTCTTGACCGCCCTTCGACTCACCGCCGTCGCGACGGCCTTCGCGGTCGCAGCCGTCCTCCTTGTGCGAAGCGCGAATGTCGAGCGCGCCGTGCCTTCCCCAGAGCCCGCCCGTACCGTGCTGCTGGCCGCTGCGGAACGGGTCGAGGCCGAGAACCCGGCAACCGGCCGATACTGGCACACAACCGGCCAGAGCATGGCCGTTGGGGAAGGAGGCGAAGCGCCTGTCGGCATGGAACCCAAACTGGTCCGTTACCAAGTCACGTGCACCCATGAGGTCTGGATAGCGAAGTCAGATCGGGATCCCAGCTGGCTCGTGGTCACCGCCCAATCGGGCAAGCCGCTCACCAAGACTGACGAGGAGACCTGGCGCCAGCAGGGCGCGTACAGAATCGGCGGTTGCGAAGGGGTCGGCGTTCCGAGTGTGGGCGGCACACTGCCCGCACCGCCGTTCGCCATGCGACTCGACGACAAGCGCGCTCCTGAAGTTTCCTATCCCCAGGCGGGAGCCACACACGTCACCACCAAGGAGGTCATGAACCTACCCACCGATGTGATGAAGCTCAGGAAAGTGCTTCAGGAGTGGGCTCGGAGAGGTGGCTATCCAGCCGACGAGGAGTCCCTGTACGCGCAGACCACCAGCCTGCTCTCCCAGCTTCCGACCACTCCCGCCCAACGGGCCGCGCTCTACCGCCTGCTGGCGGGCCTTTCGAGGGTGAAGAACATCGGGGCGACCACCGACCCGATCGGACGCGCCGGGACGGGGATCGAGCTGTCAGGCAGCGGACGACAGATCATCATCGACGAAACCTCAGGTCGGCTGCTGGCCGCGCAAGAACGATCCACCGACGGAGCGGGGGCACTGACCTCATGGACCGCACTGACCGCGTCCGGCTGGACAGAAGCAAGACCAGCACTTCCCAGCACGATCCTGTTCAACGGTCGATGAGGATGAAGCCGGCGACCGGCTGAGTGCCGTGATGTGCGCGCCGTCCGGTCGGCCATGGCTTTCGTGTGGCGTGGCGCGCCCACACTCGGCCCGTCCCCATCCGCCAGCCGTGACCCACCACCCACCGCGCACCGCACTGCCCACGGAGACGACCAAGATTGCGCACGTCACGGCGGCACGCCGGGGAAGCGGAGGAGCGTTCCCCTGGAGGGCCGTCAGCCGACCATCCAGGGTGGGTCCTCCCGTGCTTGCCGTAAAAAAATAGCCCTAAAAGGCTTTGCCATAAATCAGCTGTGGGAGACCGCCGAGCCGATGGTGTGGACGCGGAGGGCGTTGGTGGAGCCCGGCGTGCCGGGAGGGGAGCCGGCCACGATGACCACCTTGTCGCCCTTCTCCAGGCGGCCCAGCGTCAGCAGTGACGCCTCCACCTGACGCACCATGTCGTCCGTGTGGTGGACGAACGGCACATGGAACGTCTCCACGCCCCACGTCAGCGACAGCTGCCCCCGCACGTGCGGGGCCGAGGTGAAGGCCAGCAGCGGGATCGGCGAGCGGTAGCGGGCCAGGCGGCGGGCCGTCTCCCCCGACATCGTGAACGCGATCAGCGCCTTCGCGCCGACGATCGCGCCGACCTCGGCGGCGGCGCGGGCGATGGCGCCGCCCGTCGTCTCCGGCAGGCGCTCCAGGGAGTGGGTGGCGTGCAGCGAGTGCTCCTCCGCCGCCCGCGCGATGCGGTCCATGGTGGAGACCGACTCGATGGGATAGTTGCCCACCGAGGTCTCGCCCGAGAGCATGACCGCGTCGGCGCCGTCCATGACCGCGTAGGCGACGTCGGACGCCTCGGCGCGGGTGGGGCGGGGCGCGCTCATCATCGAGTCGAGCATCTGGGTGGCGACGATGACCGGGCGGGCCTTTTCACGGCAGAGCTCGATGATGCGCCGCTGGACGATCGGCACCTGCTCCAGGGGCAGCTCGACACCGAGGTCACCACGGGCGACCATGATGCCGTCGAACGCCTCGACGATCTCGGGCAGGCGGTCGACCGCCTGCGGCTTCTCGATCTTGGCGAGCAGCGGGAGGCGGACGGCCTCCTGCTCCATGATGTTGCGCACCACGTCGGCGTCGGACGGGCGGCGGACGAAGGACAGGGCGATCATGTCGAAGCCGGTGCGCAGCGCCCAGCGCAGGTCGGCCTCGTCCTTGTCGGTGAGCGCGGGCGCGCTGACGTTGATGCCCGGCAGGTTGAGGCCCTTGTTGTCGGAGATCATGCCGCCGATGACGACGCGCGTGATGACGCGGTCGCCATCGACGCTGGTGGCCTCCAGGACGAGGCGGCCGTCGTCGACCAGGATGGTGTCACCGGGGCGTACGTCGCCCGGCAGGCCCTTGTAGGTCGTGGAGACCTGCTCGCGGTCTCCCGGCACGTCTTCGGTGGTGATCGTGAAGACGTCGCCGAAGCCGAGCCGGACCGGGCCTTCCTCGAACCTGCCGACACGGATCTTGGGGCCCTGCAGGTCGGCGAGCACGCCTACACCGCGGCCGAGGTCGGCCGCCACCTCTCTGACCCGGTCGTAGACCTCACGGTGCATGTCATGGTCGCCATGACTGAGGTTGAACCGGGCCACGTCCATGCCGGCGGCGATCAGCTCGCGCAGGCGTTCAGGAGAGGACGTGGCGGGACCTAGAGTGCAGACTATTTTCGCGCGACGAGTCACGAGTCCTACCTTAATTGGTACAGACCACTTGGCTGTCATTGACGACGCAGAACGTACCCGGCGTAGGAGAACAACACGAGAATGGCGACCCCCAGACGGGCCAAGTTCGCGTATTCCTCGGGGTAGATCACGCCTTCGATGTAGTGGTCGATGAAGCCGGTGGGCGGGAGGCCCTGGAGTCCGGCGTTGCGGCGCCCCCAATCCTCCACCACCGTGAGCGGGCATTCGACGCCGGTGGCCAGCGAGATCAGGCCCCAGGTCGTGACCGCGAGATGGACCCAGATCGTGCGCCGCCAGCGCCATGCGACATACCCGCCCACGGCCATGTAGGCCAGGAAGGCGAAGTGCACCACCATCGCGGTGTCCGCGATGAGGCGATACATCATGCTCTGACGGTAGCGCCATTCCAGGACATCATGGTGGCGTGGCGGTTGCGGCCTTCCGGGAGATCATCGTGCGACGGTCGCGGCCTTCCAGGCGTCGACGATGCCGCGGCCGTAGAAGCCGTTCTTGGATTTGCCGCCCTCGCAGGTCTGCTTGTCGCTCTCGCCGGCGCTCTCGTAGGTGTACGTACGCGGCGACGGGCACGCCTTGCGATCGGCGGTCTTGTACAGGAGCTTCTCAACGGTGGCTGGAGAGAGCGCCAGACCACCCTTGCCGGGCTTGCCGAAGCGGCTGATCAGGATCGCGGCGACGCCGGTCGCGTGCGGGGCCGCCATCGAGGTGCCGTCCAGATACTGGTAGTAGGAGCAAGGGCTGCTGCTGCAGTCACGGACGACCGCGGAGGTCTTCGGCTTGCCCGACTTGTCCAGCAGGCCGGTACGACGCAGCACAGCCTCGGGGGCGGCCGCCAGGATCGACCTGGTGGTCGAGGCGCCCTTGCCCTCCGTCACGTCGCCGCCGGGCGCGGACAGGTCTGCCTGCTCGATCCCGTAGTCGCTGTAGCTGGCCTTGCGGCCGGAGGGGCCCACCGCGGCGACCGAGATGACGCCCTTGGACTCGGCCGGCACGTTGATGCAGGAGTTGTCGACCTTGCGGGTCTTCTCGCTGCCGCGCGGGTAGCCGGGACTGGACGTGTCGACCTTGGGCCTGCCGAGGTCGGTGGAGCCGTTGCCGAGCGCGGAGATGAGCGTGACGCCCTTCTTGCGCGCGTAGTCGAGTGCCCGCTGCATGCCGGTGATGATCGCGCGCTGCTGCAGCTGCTGCTTCTTGCTGTCGGCCTTGTTGTGGGCGCAGTTGAACAGCCACGGGTCGACGTAGTAGCTCATGTTCACCACGTCCACTCCGATGTCGGCGGCGTAGGTGAGCGCGTCGAGGCTGGGCTTGAGGAAGAAGAACCCGGAGTCCTGCCCCGCCCTGATGTTGACGAGCTGCACGCCCGGCGCCACGCCCGCGATGCCGATGTGGTTCAGCGGCGAGCCGATCGTGCTGGCCACGTGGGTGCCGTGGCCCTCGTCGTCCTGGTCGACCGGGTCCTTGCAGCTCGACACCTCGCAGGGGCCGTCGAGCGTGTCGCCGTTCTCGTCGTTCGGCTTGTCGGTGACGAAGTTGCGGCTGAGGGCGCGGTTGAAGTTCGGGGCGATGTCGGGGTGCTTGCCGTCGATGCCGGTGTCGATGACGCCGACGAGCACCTTCTTGCTGCCGGGCACCTTCTTGTTGGCGCGGTCGGCGCCGATCATCCTCATGTCCCACTGACGGGGCGCGAGGGGCTCGCCCGCCCTGGTCGTGAGGGCCGACGCGTCGGGGAACGCCCGCGGCTCCAGCGCACCCCGAGCACCGGATGCGAGCGTGCCCCCGGCCGTCGTGCTCAGGGCACCGGACGCGAGCGCGGCCGTCGAGCCTTGGGCGCGAGGGGTGAGCCCTGGCGCGAAGCCGATCTCGCGGTCGGTCGTGACGCCGACGACGGCCTGGTCCGCGCCGAGGGCGTCGACGAACGCGTCGCCGCCGCCCTTGGCCACGACGTAGCCGAGCTTGGTGTCGGTGCTGACGAGGCGGCCACCGGCGCGCTCGACGGCGGAGAGCGCCGCTCCCGCCCGGCCGTCGGCATAGAAGACGAGGTACTCCTGGTCCGGCCCCGCTTTGGGCGCCGCAGGGGTCGCGCAGGCCGCCAGCGAACCGGCCACAGCCAAGGCCATCAGGCCGGCGGCGAATCGCCTCATACTTCCCCCATCCACGGCGTCACACCAGAAAGTGCATCTTCCCGACCCCAGTCCCGCGATGCAACTTTGTCGTAAAATTTCGGACTTTAGAGGGCAAAACGGGATCAGGTTGTCCAGCCCTGGTCAGGCAAAAGGGCGGCCCTGGTCAAGAGTACGCACGTCACGGCGGCCAGCCCGGGAACCGGAGGAGCGTTCCCCTGGATGGAGCCCAGCCCCGTGCAGAGGGTGGGGCTGGCCACTGCCGGCCGTAAAGAAAAACAAAGCGCCCGCCCGGGGGGACCGGGCGGGCGCCTCGAAACAGCAAGGCCGTCAGACGAGTGGACCGTCAGACGAGCAGACGGTCAGCGCGTCAAACCAGATCGCGGCCGTCGGACCAGCAGACACGTCACGGGCATCAAACCAGCGGACGAGCGGTGGGCAGGATCGGGTACGGCAGCGAGGTGTCGCCGGACAGGAACCGGTCCACGCCCGAGGCGGCCGCGCGGCCCTCGGCGATCGCCCAGACGATGAGCGACTGCCCGCGACCCATGTCGCCCGCCACGAAGACCCCGTCCACCTTGGACATGTACGACTTGTCGCGGGAGACGTTCCCACGCGCGTCGTAGAACCCGTCCCCACCGACGTCAGCGAGGTCCTGGAGCAGGGCACCCTTCTCCGGGCCGAGGAAGCCCATCGAGAGCGTGACCAGCTCGGCCGGGATCTCCCGCTCGGTGCCGGGGATCGGCTTGAAGCCGTTCTGCGGGCCCTCGACCTCGACCAGCCGCAACGCGCGGATGTTTCCGGCGTCGTCGCCGACGAACTCCGTCGTCGAGACCGCGTACACCCGCGCGCCCCCGCCCTCCGCGAGCTCCTCGTGCGCGCTCTCCATCTTGAACAGGATGGGGAACGTCGGCCACGGCTGGCTGCCGGGCCGCGCGGCGGGTGGCTGCGGCATGATCTCCAGCTGGGTGACCGACTTGGCCCCCTGCCTGATCGCCGTGCCGATGCAGTCGGCTCCGGTGTCGCCGCCGCCGATGACCACGACGTGCTTGTCCTTGGCCGAGATGGGGGGCTCGCTGAGGTCGCCCTCCTGCACCTTGTTCGACAGGGGCAGGTATTCCATCGCCTGGTGGACGCCACCGAGCTCGCGCCCGGTCACCGGCAGGTCGCGCCACAGGGTGGCACCGCCCGCCAGCACCACCGCGTCGAACTCCGCGCGCAGCTGGGCCGCCGTGACGTCGACGCCGACGTTCACGCCGGTGCGGAACTCGGTGCCCTCGGCCCGCATCTGGTCCAGACGCCGCTCGATGTGGCGCTTCTCCATCTTGAACTCGGGGATGCCGTACCGCAGCAGGCCGCCGATACGGTCCGCGCGCTCGAACACCACCACGTCGTGGCCCGCCCGGGTGAGCTGCTGGGCCGCGGCCAGCCCGGCGGGACCCGAGCCGACGACCGCGACCTTCTTGCCCGTCTTCACCGGCGGGGGCTGCGGGGTCACCCAGCCCTCGGCGAACGCGCGGTCGATGATCTCGACCTCGACCCGCTTGATCGCCACCGGGTCGGAGTTGATGCCGAGCACGCACGCCGCCTCGCACGGAGCCGGGCAGAGCCTGCCGGTGAACTCCGGGAAGTTGTTCGTGGCGTGCAGCCGCTCGATCGCCTCCCGCCAGTCGGTGCGGTGGACCAGGTCGTTCCACTCGGGGATGAGGTTCCCGAGCGGGCAGCCGTTGTGGCAGAACGGGATGCCGCAGTCCATGCAGCGTGATGCCTGCTTGATCAGCTTGTCCTGGGAGAAGTCCTGGTAGACCTCCCGCCAGTCGCCGATGCGGACGTCGATGGGGCGGCGCGCGGGCAGCTCCCGGTCGTGCGTGAGAAAACCCTTGGGGTCAGCCATCGGTTACGCCTCCCTTAACCCTTGACCGCGGCGGCCATGACCGCCTCGTCGATGTCCCTGCCTTCGATGCGAGCCGCCTCGGCCGCCTCCATGACCCGCTTGTAGTCGGTCGGCATGATCTTGCCGAACCGGGCGAGCGCCGCGTGCCAGTCGGCCAGCAGTTCCTTGGCGACCGGGGAGCCGGTCTCCGCGAAGTGCTTCTCGACCGTCTCGCGCAGGAACTCGCCGTCCTCCTCGGTGAGCTCCTCGATGGCGACCATCTCGCGGTTGACCCGCCCGACGTTGAGGTCGAGCAGGTAGGCGACGCCGCCGGACATGCCGGCCGCGAAGTTGCGCCCGGTCGGGCCGAGGACGACCGCCTTGCCGCCGGTCATGTACTCGCAGCCGTGGTCGCCGACGCCTTCGACGACCGCGGTGGCGCCGGAGTTGCGGACGCAGAAGCGCTCGCCGACGACGCCGCGGATGAACGCCTCCCCGGACGTGGCGCCGTAGAGGGCGACGTTGCCGGAGATGATGTGACCGTCGAGCGGTGCCTCCTCGTGCGGCCGCAGGATGATGCGCCCGCCCGACAGGCCCTTGCCCAGGTAGTCGTTGGCGTCACCGGTCAGCCGCAGCGTGATGCCGCGCGGCAGGAACGCGCCGAACGAGTTGCCCGCCGAGCCGGTGAAACCGATGTCGATCGTGTTCTCCGGCAGGCCGGCGCCACCGTAACGCTTGGTGACCTGGTAGCCGAGCATGGTGCCGACGGTCCTGTTCACGTTGCGGATCGGCAGCTCCAGCGTGACCGGGGTGCCGTTGTTCAGGGCGCCTTCGGCCAGCTGGATCAACGTGTTGTCGAGCGCGTGCTGCAGCCCGTGGTCCTGCTCGACCGTGCGGCGCAGCGGGGTCCCCGCGGGCAGCTCCGGCTGGTGCAGGATCGGCGACAGGTCGAGGCCGTTGGCCTTCCAGTGGTCCTCGGCGGCCGTCATGTCGAGCAGCTCGACGTGCCCGATCGCCTCTTCGAGCGAGCGGAAGCCCAGCTCGGCGAGGTATTCGCGGATCTCCTCGGCGATGAACTCGAAGAAGTTCACCACGAACTCGGGCTTGCCGGTGAAGCGCTTGCGCAGCTCGGGGTTCTGCGTGGCCACGCCCACCGGGCAGGTGTCGAGGTGGCAGACCCGCATCATCACGCAGCCGGACACGACCAGCGGAGCGGTGGCGAAGCCGTACTCCTCCGCGCCGAGCAGCGCGGCGATGACCACGTCGCGGCCGGTCTTGAGCTGGCCGTCCACCTGCACCACGATGCGGTCGCGCAGCCCGTTGAGCAGCAGTGTCTGCTGCGTCTCGGCCAGGCCGAGCTCCCACGGCGCGCCCGCGTGCTTGAGCGAGGTGAGCGGCGAGGCGCCGGTGCCGCCGTCGTGCCCGGAGATGAGCACCACGTCGGCGTGCGCCTTGGACACGCCCGCCGCGACCGTGCCGACCCCGACCTCGGCCACGAGCTTGACGTGCACGCGCGACTCGGGGTTGGAGTTCTTCAGGTCGTGGATGAGCTGGGCGAGGTCCTCGATCGAGTAGATGTCGTGGTGCGGCGGCGGCGAGATGAGGCCGACGCCGGGCGTGGAGTGCCGGGTCTTGGCGATCCACGGGTAGACCTTGTGGCCGGGCAGCTGGCCGCCCTCACCGGGCTTGGCGCCCTGGGCCATCTTGATCTGCAGGTCCGCCGCGTTGACCAGGTATTCGCTCGTCACGCCGAACCGGCCCGACGCCACCTGCTTGATGGCGCTGCGCCGCGTCGCGTCGTACAGGCGCTCCGGGTCCTCGCCGCCCTCGCCGGTGTTGGACTTGCCGCCCAGCTGGTTCATCGCGATGGCGAGCGTCTCGTGCGCCTCCATCGAGATCGAGCCGTACGACATCGCGCCGGTGGAGAACCGCTTGACGATTTCGGAAACCGGCTCGACCTCGTCGATCGGGACCGGGGTCCGGCCCTCCTTCAGCTTGAACAGCCCGCGCAGCGTCATGAGCCGCTCGGCCTGGGAGTCCACCATGCCGGTGTACTCCTTGAAGATCTCGTAGCGGCGCGTGCGGGTGGCATGCTGCAGCTTGAAGACCGTCTCGGGGTTGAACAGGTGCGGCTCGCCCTCGCGCCGCCACTGATATTCGCCGCCGATCTGGAGCCCGCGGTGCGCGTTCGCCACCCTCGGGTAGGCGTGCGCGTGCCTGCGGGCGGCCTCTTCGGCCAGCACGTCGAAGCCGACGCCGCCGAGCCGCGAGGTGGTGCCGGTGAAGCAGGCGTCGATGACCTCCTGGCTCAGGCCGAGCGCCTCGAAGATCTGCGCGCCGGTGTAGGAGGCCACGGTGGAGACGCCCATCTTCGACATCACCTTGATGACGCCCTTGCCGTAGGCCTTGATCAGGTTCCGTACGGCCTTGTGCTTGTCGATCTGGAGCGCACCGGTGTCGACCAGGTCCTCGACGGTCTCGATGGCCAGGTACGGGTTGACCGCGCCCGCGCCGTAGCCGATGAGCAGCGCCATGTGGTGGCACTCCCGCGCCTCACCGGTCTCGACGACGAGACCGATCTTGGTGCGGGTCTTCTCCTGGATCAGGTGGTGGTGGACCGCCCCGGTCAGCAGCAGCGCCGGGATCGGCGCCAGCGTGTCGGACGAGCCGCGGTCCGACAGCACGATGATGCGCGCGCCGTTGGCGATCGCCTGCGACGCCTCGGCGCGGATCTCCTCCAGGCGGTGCAGCAGCGCCGCGCCACCGCCCGACACCTCGTAGAGGCCGGAGATCACGTGCGGGTGGAAGCCTGGCAGGTCGTGCTCGTCGTTGATATGGATGATCTTGGCGATCTCATCGTTGTCGATCACCGGGTACGGCAGGACCAGCTGACGGCAGGAGGAGGGCCCGGGGTCGAGCAGGTTGCCCTCCGGCCCGAGCACGCTGGCCAGCGAGGTCACCAGCTCCTCGCGGATGGCGTCCAGCGGCGGGTTCGTGACCTGCGCGAACAGCTGGGTGAAGTAGTCGAACAGCAGCCTGGGCTTCTCGCTGAGCACCGCGACAGGCGTGTCGGTGCCCATGGAGCCGATCGGCTCGGCGCCGGTCCTGGCCATCGGCGACAGGATGATCCGCAGCTCTTCCCCGGTGTAACCGAAGGTCTGCTGCCGCTTGACGAGCGCCTCGTGCGTGGGGATCTCCCGCTGCCGGGCCGGCAGCTCCTCGAAGCGGACCAGGCCGGCGTGCAGCCAGTCCTCGTACGGCAGCGCGGCCGCGAGCTCGGCCTTGATCTCGTCGTCCTCGATGATCTTGCCGCGGGCGGTGTCGATGAGGAACATCCGGCCGGGCTGCAGGCGGCCCTTGCGCACCACGTCTTCGGGCTTGAAGTCGAGCACGCCCGCCTCGGATGCCAGCACGACCAGCCCGTCGGCGGTCACCCAGAATCGGCCCGGGCGCAGGCCGTTGCGGTCGAGCACGGCTCCGGCCAGCGTGCCGTCGGTGAAGGTGATCGACGCGGGGCCGTCCCACGCCTCCATCATCGAGGAGTGGAACTCGTAGAAGGCCCGCCGCGCGGGGTCCATCTCGGTGTGGTTCTCCCACGCCTCGGGGATCATCATCAGGACGGCGTGGGGCAGGCTCCGGCCGCCGATGTGGAGCAGCTCCAGAGCCTCGTCGAAGGATGCGGTGTCGCTGCCGTCTGGATCGCAGATCGGGAAAAGTCGCGACATGTCGCCCGGGATCTGGGCGGATTCGAGCATCGCCTCGCGGGCCCGCATCCAGTTGCGGTTGCCCTTGACCGTATTGATCTCGCCGTTGTGGGCGATGTAACGGTAGGGGTGGGCCAGCGGCCAGCTCGGGAAGGTGTTGGTGGAGAAGCGCGAGTGCACCAGCGCGATCGCGGTCTCGTAGCGCTCGTCCGACAGGTCGGGGAAGAACGGCTCGACCTGGTCGGGGGTGAGCATGCCCTTGTACACGATCGTACGGGCGCTCAGCGAGGGGAAGTAGACGTCCACCTCGTGCTCGGCCCGCTTGCGCAGGCAGAACGCCAGCCGGTCCAGCGCCAGCCCCGACTCTCCGTTGGGGCTCGCCACGAACAGCTGCGTGAAATGCGGCATGACGGCTCTGGCGCTCGGTCCGGGCAGCGCCCGGTCGACCGGCACCTCGCGCCAGCCCAGGACGTTCAGGCCTTCCTCGGCGGCGATCTCCTCGATCATGCGGAAGGCGATGTCGCGCGCCTCACCGTCGAACGGCAGGAAGGCCATGCCGACGGCGTAGTGGCCGGGCTCGGGCAGCGCGAAACTCACGTTCGTACGGAAGAAAGTGTCCGGGATCTGGGTGAGGATCCCGGCTCCGTCGCCTGTGTCAGGCTCGCTACCCTTGGCCCCCCGGTGATCGAGATTGCACAGCGCCGTCAGCGCCTTCACCACGATCCCGTGCCCGCGGCGCCCGGCGACGTCGGCCACCATGGCGACTCCGCAGGCATCATGCTCGTTGGCGGGGTGGTAGAGGCCCTGGGGCTCGGGGAACCCGAGGTGGGCAGCAGGCATTGAATCCCTCCCGTCGTCATCGTCTGTCAAGAACTGCTCTACAGGCGGGGACGACGTTGGCCCTGCTGCGTGTGCGTAGAGGTTACAACACCCTGCCGGAATAGTTCCCGCCTGGTCCACATCGCGAACATTGGCGACAATCCCGACATACGAGCTGCTATGTCCCAAACACCGGACTGGAGGCCCGGAATTCCCTCGATAGGGTTGGACCATGGACCGTGACGGGGTGGAACGCCTGCTCGACGAGGCCGGAGTCGACGGCAGACGGCTCAGGCACGCCCTGACCCTCCTCTGCGACGGCCAGTGGTGGACCCTGTCCGACCTGGTCAGGGAGTCGGCAACGGCCCGGCGGACGATCGAGGCACTGCTGCGCGAGGTCCCGCTGGAGCACTCCGGCGACAGGTTCCGGGTGCCGCTCACGCATTCGCCGGATTTCCAGGACCTGCTGGCCGTGGCCCCGCCCCCGGCCGACCCGGTCGCCTATCTGCTCCCCCACTACACGCACGTGCTCGACCGGCTGCGCCGCCTCATCGACGAGGCGCCGCGCTCCCGCCACGCGCTGGACCACGTGGCCGCCACCCCCGACACCGTGCTGCGCAGGGCGCTGCTGCTCGGCGCCCGCTTCTGGCTGCGGGGCGCGAAGCTGCTGTTCGTGGGCGACCACGACCTCACCTCGCTGGCCGTCAAACTGGTCCACCCCGAGGCCGAGGTCACCGTGGTCGACGTGGACGAGCGCATCCTGGCCTATCTGGACGCCCAGGATCTCGGCGTACGGACCCGGTGGGCCGATCTGCGGCTGTCGCTGCCGCCGTCGGCCCGCGACCACGACCTGGCCGTCACCGACCCGCCGTACACACCGGAGGGCGTCGGGCTGTTCGTGGCGCGCGCGATCGAGGGGCTCAAGGACGATGGGCGGGTGCTGCTGGCGTACGGGGCGAGCGAGCGCACTCCGATGCTCGCCCTGAAGGTGCAGAACTCCCTCTCCGCCCTCAACCTCGCATATGACGCTATTTACCCAGATTTCAACAGATATTTCGGGGCGGAAGCCATCGGCTCCGCCGCCGACCTCTATGTCCTGCGTCCCACCACCAAGACCCGTCCCGCCGTCACCGCCCGCCTCGACCGCCTGACCACCGCCATCTACACCCAGGGCCCCCAGTCGATCGAGTCCACCGGCTCCTCGGCGGCCGACAGCTCCTCGGCGGCCGACGCCGACCTGCTGGTGGGTGACTGGCCGAAGGAGCTGCCGCAGCCCCGGGTGAAGCTGTCCACGTGGCTGGCCAAGCCCTACGCGGCCGCCGTGGAGCGGGTGGCGATCGCGCTGCCCGCCGGCCTGGAGGCCGCGCTCCCGCGCCTCCTGCTGGCCACGCGAGCCGCCCACGTGCGGGTCCTGCTGTCCGCGCCGGCCCCTCTCCCGGATGTCCTGGGGTCCGTCTACGAGCTGACGTCCGACGGCGGCGTCCTGGAGGCCGTACGACTCCCGCAGCCGATCGGTGACGAGGCCGGGGTGCTGCGGCGGATCCTCGACAACGGGCACGGCAAACTGGCCAACACCTGGCGCGAGGGGCTCATCGCGGTGGCCCGCTCACAGGGCACCACCCTCACCAAGAACGACGCCCGCGCCCTCATCCGGCAGGCGGCGCCCTGGGCCGAGGCCGTCACGCCGCTGGAGACGCCCCTCCACCGCCTCGCCGACCTCCCCACCACGGTCTCCGCCACGGTCACGGCCCTGTCCAAGACCACCTGACCGGCCGGAACGGTGGGCGCGTCAGGTCGCGTCGACCACGCGCTTCTGGATGATGTGCCCGAGCCCGTCGAGGGCGACCAGCTGCGACACCAGGTCCCCCGTTTCCCCTGGCCGCACCGGCCCCACCCACGCGACGGTGACGTAGTGGCCGAGCGCCCTGGCCTGCGCGCGGCTGCGTACGGCGTCGAAGGGGACCGCCTGCCGGACGAACCCGTCCTTGGACAGCGCCTTCACCAGCGCGTCGGCGGCCCGCCCGTCGGTGAGGTTGAAGATGACGAACTGCCCCGCCCCCGAGTCGCCCGTGTAGGTGGCCCGCAGCGCCTGCGTGCAGCCCGCCGCCGAAGCGCCCCAGAGGGCGTCGTCGCAGTCCGCGAGCTGCTCGGCCGAGACGCGGCGCAATCCGCCGAGCGTCGCCGTGTCGGGGGTGAACACCTCGTCCACGGTCAGCGGAGCCGCGTCGCGCTGCCGGGAGTCGATGAGGGAGTAGAGCGCCGAGGTCGGCTCGCCCCGGAAGGTGGACGGCCGGGCCTCGGGCCGCAGGAACAACAGCCAGCCCGCGACGGCGAGCACCGCCACCAGGGCGATGCCCAGCGGGATCATGACGCGGGCGCGCATCATGACGCCGGCCCGGTGACCGAGACGACCCGGCGGTAGACGGCCTTCTCGGCCCCCCGGAGCGTCAGCGAGAGCGAGACGAAGTCGTCCTTGGGCGTCGGGGCGGCGCCGTCGGCCCGGCCGATCCAGACCAGCCCGACGTAGTGGCCCAAGGCGTAGCCCCCTCCCTCGGTGTGAGCTCCCGGCGGGAAGGCGGTCTTGCCGGAGCCGACCGGGCTCGTCCAGCCGCCCCGGTAGAGCGTCTTGAGCGATTCGACCAGCTCACTGGCGGCCTTGCCGTCGCGCAGGTTGAGCAGGGTGTACTGGCCCACGTAGCGGCCGTCCGGGGTGGTGTAGACACCGCGGGCCGCCTGGCTGCACTCGGCGCCGGCGACCAGGTCGAGGAGTTCGGGGCCCCAGACGGCGGCCGAGCAGTCGGCGTCGAGCTTGCTGCCGGCCAGCTTGAGAGTGAGTTTCTTCTCACCGGTGAGCGTCTTCTGCCCGAACACCTCCTTCTCGGTGAGCGGCGTGCGGTCCTTGGCCCGGTCGGCGATCGGATCGAACAGCTTGGGCGAGGCCCAGCTGTGATAGGTCTCCGGCAGCGCCGCGTCGGCCTGCACGATGGCGGCGCCGCGGCGTTGTTCGGGGGTGTACTGGCCCAGCGAGTTGACGAAGGCGACCAGGGCGAACGCCGCGGCCAGCACCCCCACCGCCGACACGATGATCACCAGGAGCTTCTGTTTCTTGGGGTCCATCCCCAAGTCGGTGAGCAGGGGGAACTGCCAGTCGGAGCGCGCGGGGCGCCGGCGCTTGCGGGTCGCCGTTCTGGAGGCCATCACAGCCCACCCGCCCCGATCAGGTTGCCCAGCCCGAACGTGAGCCCGGCCGCCACCACGCCGACGATCAGCTGCCGCAGCCCGGAGTACAGCCAGGAACGCGCGGTCACCGTGGAGACCAGCGCCCCCGCCCCGAACAGCGCCAGGCACGAGATGACCGCCGACACCCACAGGCTCGTCACGCCGATCAGGTACGGCACGAGCGGCAGGAGCGCGCCCACGCTGAAGGACAGGAACGACGAGCCCGCGGCCACCTTGGGCGAGGGCAGGTCGTGCAGGTCGACGCCGAGCTCGCTCTGGGCGTGGACCTCCAGGGCCTCGGCGGGGTTCTCGGAGATCTGCCTGGCCACCTCGGCGGCCAGGTCCGGCGCCACGCCTCTGGCGATGAATACCTGGGCGAGCTCTTCCTGCTCGGCCTCGGGGTGGCGTTCGAGCTCGCGGCGCTCGACGGCGATCTCGGCCAGGGCCAGCTCGCGCTGGCTGGCCACCGAGACGTATTCGCCACCGGCCATCGAGAAGGCACCCGCCGCCAGGCCCGCGATGCCCGCCAGGGCGATGACCTTGGTGTCACCGGTGCCGCCCGCGACACCGGCGATGAGCGCGAAGTTGGACACCAGGCCGTCCATCGCGCCGAACACCGACGGCCGCAGCCAGCCGCCGGTGACGTCACGGTGCTGGTGGTGCTGCTCCGCGCCCCCGCTCATCTGGAGTTCTTCTCCTGCTGAACGACCTCGGGGGTCTCCCCCTGCTTCGCGGTCGCGTCACCCTCGCGGGCGTCGTCCTCGCGGGCGTCGTCCTCGCTGGCGGACTCCTCAGGTACGGACTCCTCGCGTACGGACTCCTCCTTCGGCGCGACGTCCTCAGCGACCACCGCGGGGTCCGGAGCATCCGCACGTACGACCTCAGGATCCGGGGCGTCTTCCGGCGCCTTGTCCGCTTGCCCGGCCTCCGCAGCGGCGTCTGAATCAGCAGCGGTGTCGCCCGCCGAGTCGGCCTGGTCGACCCCGTGGGCCGGATCCGGGCCGCTCGCAGCGGCCTCCCGCACCTCGGCCGGGAGGATGAACTCCTCGCTGTCCTTGTTGCGGGTCAGCCAGAAGTAGGCCAGCGCCCCGATGAACACCACGATCGACGTCCACTGGTTCAGCCGAAGTCCCAGGAGTGTCACCGCGTGGTCCACCCCACCGACGGGGTCGATTCGCAGCCCCTCGATCCAGAACCGTCCCAGTGTGTAGCCGGCGACATAGAGGGCGAACAGCCGCCCATGGTGCAGCGCGAACCGCTTGCCCGCCCAGAGCAGGACGAAGCCCAGCAGGACATCCCAGATCGACTCGTACAGGAACGTCGGATGGTAGAGCACCCCCGGCTCGCCCCCGTGCAACTGGTCGATCTCGAGCCCCCACGGCAGCGTCGTCGGCCCGCCGTACAGCTCCTGGTTGAACCAGTTGCCCCAGCGGCCGATCGCCTGCGCGAAGATGATGCCGGGCGCCACCGTGTCGGCCACCGCGCTGAGGGACAGGCCGCGCCTCCGGCAGGCCAGCCAGACGCCGACGCCGCCGAGCGCGACCGCGCCCCAGATGCCCAGCCCGCCTTCCCAGATGAACAGGGCCTGGTAGGGCTTCTTGATCGCGCGTTCGCCGAAGTAGGTCTGCCAGTCGGTGATGACGTGGTAGAGGCGTCCGCCGATGAGGCCGAAGATCACCGCGGGCACGGAGATATCGATGATCGTGCCCGCCTGGCCGCCGCGAGCGCGCCAGCGGCGCTCGCTCAGCCAGACGGCGAAGATGACGCCGAGCACGATGCACAGGGCATAGGCCCGGATCGGCACGAATCCGAGATACCAGACCCCTTGAGAAGGGCTGGGAATCGAGGCAAGGGGCATGTCAGGTGAGGGTAGCGGAAGCGGGACTACTTGGCCGCCTTCGTGACCGCATCGCGAAGATCCTTTGGTGCGAAGACGACCTTGTTGTCCAGAGCCGTACCGTTGAGCTTGACGGTCGGCGTGCCGCTCAGCTTCTGCTCCTTCATGACCTTGGCGCTGTAGTCGAGCTGGGCCTGCACGTTCTTCTGGCCGGTGATGCAGGTGTCGATGCCCGCCCCCGTGGCCCCGGCCTGCTTGGCCCAGTCCACCATCTGGTCGGTCTTGAAGCCCTCGACCGTCTCACTGGGCTGGTTCTTGTAGAGCAGGTCGTGGAAGGCGATCCATTGCTTGCCGTCGGACAGGCAGCGGGCGGCGGCGCCGGCGCGCAGGGAGTTGGATTTCGTCGGATCGGTACTGAAGATCGTGATGGGGTGGTAGACGACCTTGGCCTTGCCCTCGGCCGCGAGGTTCCTGAACGTGCTGCCGCTCACCTCCTCCATCTGCTTGCAGGCGGGACACTGGAAGTCTTCGAAGATGTCGACGACGGGCTTGGTGACACCGCTCTGGGCCATGGTGACCGAGCCGTCGGGGTTCACCGTGGTCGGCGGAAGCTGGCCGCCGGCCTGCTCCGCCTGCGACGTGCTGGCGGCGTACCAGACGCCGAGCCCGACCGCCGCCACCGCGACCGCGCTCACGGTCGCGTAGGTGACGGCCTTTCTGCGCCGCTCCCGCACGCGGTCGGCGGCCTGCTGCGCCTTGATCTTCTCCCGCGCGGACTTCGCACGGTCCCCCTTGCTCATTGGTCGATCCCCTCTTGTTCATCATGTCCGCGCTCGCCGCCCGCCAACCCGAGCGCCGAGTCGAGCGCGAAACGTCCCGGTGGGAAGCGCACGATCCAGGCGCCGAGCACCACGAGACCGAAGTCGCGCAGAATGTCGAGCAGGTAGGCCGGCTGCTCCCCCGCCCCGAGCTGTCCGCCTCCCCCGAAGCAGCCGCAGTCGATCCGCAGGCCGTGCGCCCACGCCCAGGCGATGCCGAAGACGAAGGCGAACATGAGCAGCCCACCGATCACCCCGGCCACCCTGGTCAGCAGCCCGACGACCAGCAGCACACCGATCACGATCTCCAGGATCGGCAGGCCGTAGCCCACGGTCGTGGCGAGCGAGTCGGGCAGCAGCTCGTAAGCCTTGACCGCCACGACGGAGTCGGACGGATTGCCGATCTTCAGCCACCCGGCCACGATCAGCACCCCGCCCAGGACAAGCCGGGCAACGGTCGTCACCCAGAGTACCGCCGTCCGAGCGTTAAGTGACTGTTTCGACGCGACCACGGCTAGGGCTCCTCTTTCTCTGCGCTGGAAAGCGCACAGTATCGGGAACCCATCTGACCACGCCCGGGATAAGACTCGGTTAAGAGGGTTTTCCCGCGCACGGGCCGTACGCGCTGCTCACGGCGTCGCGGCGAGCAGCCGCGACGCACCGAGCGCCCATGGCGAACGAACCCGACCGACCGCTAACCGCAGAGACCGGCGACTAACCCGTGAGACCGCTAGCCGCAGGCGAACTTGGCGGCGCCCCAGTCCGCGTGGTCGTTGCCGTTGCCGTCGCCGCCGTCGCCCGCCACGAGGTCCACGTATCGGGCACCGGTGAGGTCGGCGGTCAGCTCGTAGGCCGGATCGGCGGCTCGCAGCACCGGGCTGTGTGCCTTGACCACCCCGTCGGCGACCACGCTGTACTCCACAGACCCCCTGGTGGCCTGGACGTCGTCCACGCCGGCGGAGGCTGTGAAGGCCGTACACCGGCCGCCGAGGTAGAAACGGACGTCGGCAGGCGCGTGCGTGCCCAGCCCCTTGGCGAACGTCTGGCCGCCGATCACGATCGGCGTGCCGTCGGCCGCGCCGAGGTCGCCGTTGGACCGGTCGCGCTCGACCGGCCCCCAGCCGTTGACCGCGCTGACCCACTCCAGGTCGCTCGCCCAGGCCTCCGCGGTGGGTGGCGGCGGCAGCGTCCGTACGGTCGTCACCGCGCCGATCGACTTGGCGGCTCCCGCCGCCGTGTAGGCGGCGTCGGCCTTCAGCTCGTAGGTGTCATAGGGCGCGTTCGCGGGCGGCGTCACCTTCCAGATGGTCACCAGCTTGCCGCCAGGCTCTACGGTGCCGGTCCCGTTCCCGGTGACGGTCCAGCCCTCGGGTACGGTCAGCGTCACCTTGACGTCCTGGGCCGCCACGTCCTCCAGGTTGACGAACGTGGTGGTGACTTCGGAGGCCGCGCCCTGCTCGAACGCGGGCGTCGCGGGCACCACGTCCAGCGACGCGCACGCCTGGGCCTCGGGGTCCTTCCCCAGGTCCTTGACGGCGAAGTCGTCGAGGACGAAATCGGCCCCGGCCTGCTCGGGCAGCAGCGAGCGGAGCCCGACCCAGACGTCGCCGCAGCCCGCGACCACCCGCTCGGCGAACCTGCCGGTGGTCCGCCGCTCCGGCACCGGCGTCCGCCGGGTCTCCACGCTGGAGGTGCCCTTGTCGTAGCCGGTCACCCAGGCGTAGGCGTCCGCCAGGGCACTCTGGTAGCCGAACGACACCTCGTAAGCGTGTCCCGGCTCGAACCGTACGGTCTGCGGCACGGTCCGGTAGACCAGTCCCTGCCGCTCCTCGTGCGCCTTGAGCGACCAGTCGCCGTTGATCACGTCGTCTACGGTCTTGCCGTTCCACCCGGCCTGTGTGTACGGCTCGTGCCGCTCCGACAGATGCGTACGCGCGTCGAACGCGCCACCGGCGTCACCCTTGACGAACGGGCCCCATCCCGGCTCGACGGACTCGAACGTCTCGGTCCCACCCGCCGGATCGCTCCTGATGAGCCGTACGTCGTCCACCCGCACCTTCGCCGCACCGGCGGCGGCCGTGATCCGCAGCGTGACGGAGTCGCGCGGCGCGGTGAAGGCGACCTTGACGCGCTGGAAGTAGGTGTCGTGCTTCTCGTCGGAGGCGATGTAGTTCTTGGCGGTCGAGCGCTGGATCGTCGCCTTCCGGCCACCGGCCTCCAGCGTGGTCTGTCTTGCCTGCCCGGGTTCGACCTCGACGAACGCCGAGGCGGTGTAGGTGCGGCCGGGCTGGAGGCCGGTCAGCCGCTGTTCCAGCCGGGCCTGCGGACCGCCGCCGAGCAGCGCCATGCGCTGGCCGCGCTCGTTCTTCTGGACGCTCACCGGGCCGGTGACCTGCCAGTCGCGCAGTCCGTCGCCGTTGAAGCCGGGATCGCGGACGCCGCTCCCCTCGCCCCAGCGGGGGTCGGCCTGGGCGGGCGCCTTGCCGGGGTAGAGCACGTACGGCACGCCCGCCTCGGCCCGCAGGGTGATCTTGCCGTCGGCCGGAGTGGCGACGCCCACCCGGACCCGGCCCTGGTCGGTGAGCTTGTAGACGGTCATCGGCCGGGCGGCGTCCCAGGTGGTGGTGCCGCCGGCCGGGTTGTAGTGGTAGTACTTGCCCGCCCACGGCAGCAGGTACGTGGTGCCGTCGAGCACCTTGTGACCGCCCGCGAACAGCTGGCGCCGGCCGTCTGCCACCTTGCCGCGCACGCCTCCGGTGAAGACGATCTCGTCGGGGTTCCAGTCGGTGATCTGGTAGTGCTGCAGGAACTTGGCCGGCAGGTTGTGTTCCCAGATGTTGCGGTAGAAGGCGGTGAAGTCGTTCTGCGCGGTCCAGCCCTCGAACTCGACGATGCGGGCGTTGCCCAGGATGGGGTGGGCGTTCCAGACGTCCTTCTCGCCGTTGCGGATGAACCGGATGATCTGCGAGTTCAGTCCCTTGTTGGTGGCTCCGCCGTAGTTGAGGTCGTTGGCCCAGTGCGACCACAGCGACGAGCGCTCCAGCTTGTCGGCCCATTCGGTGGCCACCTGCCAGCCCTGTCCGCGCAGCTCGGTGAGCAGGCGGTCGGCCACCCAGCCGTGCGGGCGGTACACGTCCACGTACAGGAGGGCCAGGTTCCTGTCGGTCTCGGCGCGCAGCCGCTGCAGCCGTTTGGCGAGGGTTCCTCTGGTCAGGTCGCCGCGCTGGTCGATCAGGTACGACTGGTCGAGCCAGTTCCAGCCCTTGGTGTCCTTGTTGACGAGCTGCTCGCTGAAGCTCTTCGCCTCGGGGTAGGACTCGGTGGCGTTGACGTGCACGCCGAACGTCGCGTTCCAGTCCTTGCCGGTCTTGAGCAGCGTGTTGAGGTCGGCCAGGCCGCCGGCGCGCTTGTTGTAGTTGCCGCCGTAGTCGGGGTGGGCCGAGTCGTGGCCCTCCGACTGGTACCCCTTGAGCAGGGCCAGCTGGCCCAGGCCGTCGGTGGCCAGCGAGATCCGCTTGACGTCGTCGAGGGTGCGCAGGAACGGGTGGGTGGCCTGGCTGGAGAAGTTGAACGGGATGTGCGCGATCACCCGGTCCTTGGTCTCGTCCGCGCCGGGTGCCTTGACGCCGATGCTCCTGAACGCGACGGCGCCGTCCTGCCAGTCGAGGCCGCCGTCGCCGTTGGCGTCGGGGGTGACCACGACCTTGGCCCACGGCAGGTCCTCGGTGAAGGGCGCGCCGGTGCCCCGGTAGGTCCACTGACCGCTCCACACGCCTACCCTGATCCGGCCGCCGTCCTCCTGCCTGGCCTGGTGCCAGAAGCGGGCCGCGTCCTTGTCGGTGACGCCTGAGGGGCGGTCGTAGGTGGAGTTCGACTCGACCGCGGCGGCCAGGGCGCCGGTGTTGACGATGGCGTACGAGGCGCCGATCGGGGCGGCGTCGGGCGCCGTCCCCGGGGTGACGGCGGCGAAGACGTCGGCCGTACGGGTGGAGTTGGGGTCGAGCCTGGTGAACGCGGTCGCGGCGCCCGGCTGGTCGCTGCTCACCGACACCAGATCGTGTCCTGGCAGGTCGATGGTGTTGACCCGGAACGCCTCGGTGTCGGAGACCGCGTCGATCGCGAAGGTCGTCACCCGGTCCTTGACGCGGATGCTGGCGTCCAGCGTGACGCCCGCCTCGAAGGTCAGCCGGTAGCGGGCGGACGCGCCGTCGGTGCCGCGCAGCGCGACCGTGGCCTCGTACGGCGTGCCGTTCAGCACCACGCCGGGCACGGCGGTGCTGCCGTCGAGTACGGCGCCGCTCGCCTTGTCGGTGTAGCGCAGGATCCTCGGGAAGGCCGGGTCGAGGTCGACGGCCAGTTGCCCGGAGGAGATCCTGACGGGCTCGGCCACGGTGGTGGGCTCGGGGGCCAGGTTCTGCTGCGTGGGAGGCGGGGGCGTGGGACCGGTGGTCGGCTGGTCGGGCGAGGACAGTTCGTAGGTGGGCGTCGGCTCCGGGGTGGGCCCCGCGCCTGGCACGGACGTCGCCGGCACTCGCGTGGCTTGTGCGGGGGCGGCCAGGGCGACGGCCGATAAGGCGAGGACGGCGGCGGCTACGAAGGTACCGGGACTCCGACGCATATATGTCCTTTCACAGGTATGCGTCGTACTGCGTGGGGCCCCGATACCACCAACCCGCCACCGCAACACGCGCTATGGACCGACGCCAGAAATACTGACACTTGTCCAGTTGCGAGTCGCGGGATTTGACAGAAAGGGTTAGGCGCGGGAGCGGACGCCCGCCGCCATCTCCCGGGCCAGCACGCCGATCGACTCACGGCCGGCCGCCTCGTCGGGCGCGTCGAGCATCCGGCGGATGAACGCCGAGCCCACGATGACGCCGTCGGCGTAGCCGGCCACCTCGGCCGCCTGCTTGCCGGTGCCGACGCCCAGTCCCACGCACACGGGCAGCGCGGTGTGCGCGCGGGTGCGCTTGACCAGGTCCTCGGCCGCCACGTTGACGGTCTCCCTGGCGCCCGTGACGCCCATCAGCGAGGCCGCGTAGACGAACCCGGTGCAGCAGTCGACGACGGCCTTGATGCGCGCCTCGGTGGAACTGGGCGCCACCAGGAACACGGTGTCGATGCCCGCCGCGGCCGAGGCCGCCCGCCACGGCTCCGACTCCTCCGGTGTCAGGTCGGGCGTGATCGTGCCGACGCCGCCCGCGGCGGCCAGGTCACGTGCGAACCGTTCGGCGCCGTAGCGGTCGATCGGGTTCCAGTACGTCATGACCAGCGTGGCCGCGCCGGTGGCGGCGACTCCCTCGACCGTGCGCAGGACGTCGGCGATCCGGGTGCCGTTGACCAGCGACCGGTGCACGGCGTCCTGGATGGTCGGCCCGTCCATCAGCGGGTCGGAGTAGGGCAGCCCGATCTCGATCACGTCGCAGCCGGCCTCGACCAGGGCGGCGGCCGCGGTGATGGCGCCTTCCTTGGACGGGAAGCCCGCGGGCAGGTAGCCGACCAGCGCGGCCCGGTTCTCCGCCTTCGCCGTGGCGAAAACCGTCTGAAGAGTAGTCATGATCGTCCGTTCTCAGTGGTCAGGGGCCGCATCGCCGCCGTCCTTGCCATGGTGCCATCGGCCGCCGTGCTCGGGCATCCTCCAGAGCCGGTGCGGCGCGAACCCCGGGCCGTCAGAGGTTGAAGTACTTCATCGCCGTGCCCATGTCCTTGTCGCCGCGCCCCGAGAGGTTGACCAGGATGGTCGCCTCGGGACCCAGCTCACGACCGAGCTCAAGCGCGCCCGCCAGGGCGTGTGACGACTCGATGGCCGGGATGATGCCCTCGGTCCTGGCCAGCAGCGAGAACGCGGCCATCGCCGCGTCGTCGGTCACACCGTGGTAGACCGCCCGCCCGCTGTCCTTGAGCCAGGCGTGCTCGGGCCCGACGCCCGGGTAGTCGAGACCGGCCGAGATCGAGTGCGACTCGATCGTCTGGCCCTCCTCGTCCTGAAGCACGTAGGTCCGTGAGCCGTGCAGCACGCCGACCGAGCCGGCGGTGAGCGTGAGCGCGTGCTCGCCGCTCTCCAAGCCGTGGCCGGCGGCCTCGTAGCCGTGCAGCTGGACGCCCTCGTCGCCGATGAAGGCGTGGAAGATGCCGATCGCGTTGCTGCCGCCGCCGACGCAGGCGGCGACCGCGTCGGGCAGCCGGCCGGTCAGTTCCAGCATCTGGCGGCGGGCCTCGACGCCGATGATGCGCGCGAAGTCGCGCACGATCTCGGGGAACGGGTGCGGGCCGGCGATGGTGCCGAACAGGTAGTGGGTCGTGTCGACGTTGGTGACCCAGTCGCGGAACGCCTCGTTGATGGCGTCCTTCAGCGTCTGGGAGCCGTTGGTCACCGGCACCACCGTGGCGCCGAGCAGCTTCATCCTGGCCACGTTGAGCGCCTGGCGCTCACAGTCGACCTGGCCCATGTAGATGACGCACTCCAGGCCGAGCAGGGCCGCCGCGGTGGCGGTGGCCACGCCGTGCTGGCCCGCGCCGGTCTCGGCGATCACTCGCTTCTTGCCGAGCCGCTTGGTCAGCAGCGCCTGGCCGAGCACGTTGTTGATCTTGTGGGCGCCGGTGTGCGTGAGGTCCTCGCGCTTGAGGATGATCCGCGCGCCGCCGGCGTGCTCGGCGAAGCGCGGCACCTCGGTCAGCGTGGTCGGCCTGCCCGCGTACGTACGCAGCAGGTGATCGAACTCGCGCAGGAACTCGGCGTCGTTCTTGGCCTTCTCGTAGACCGCGGCGACCTCGTCGAGGGCCGGGATGAGCGCCTCGGGAACGTAGCGCCCGCCGAAGATGCCGAACTTGCCGTGCACGTCGGGGTCGTTGCCGTAGGCGCCGTTACCTGCCAGGTCGGCGGCGGTGAGAATGGTGCCGTCGTTTGCCACTGCTATCCCTCTGCTCCGTGGTCGGGGCGCGTCGCGGGGTGGGCGCCGGCGGTCACCAGCGCCTCCACGGCCTTGCGTGGATCCTTGCCGGTGACCAGGCTCTCGCCCACCAGGACGGCGTCGGCGCCGACCCGTGCGTAGGCGAGCAGGTCATGCGGACCCCGCACGCCCGACTCCGCGATCTTGATCACATTATCGGGGACCTTCGGCGCCAGCTTGGCGAACACGTCGCGGTCGACCTCGAGTGTCTTCAGATTACGGGCGTTGATCCCGATGATCCGGGCGCCCGCCGCGACCGCCCGCTCCAGCTCCTCCTCGGTGTGCACCTCGACCAGCGGGGTGAGCCCAATGGACTCGGCCCGCTCGATCAGCGACACCAGGGCCTCCTGCTCCAGGCAGACCACCATCAGCAGCGCCAGGTCGGCGCCGTGGGCCCTGGCCTCCCACAGCTGGTAGGAGGTGAGGATGAAGTCCTTGCGCAGGATCGGGATGTCGACGCGGGCGCGGACCGCGGCCAGGTCTTCGAGGCTGCCGCCGAACTTGCGCCGTTCGGTCAGCACGCTGATGACGTGGGCGCCGCCCGCCTCGTAGTCGGCGGCCAGCGCGGCCGGGTCGGCGATGGCGGCCAGCGCGCCCTTGGACGGGCTGGATCGCTTGACCTCGGCGATCACCGAGATCCGGTCGCCGCCGAGCGCGGCGAGCGCGTCTTTGGGCCCCGAAGCCCGCTCGGCCCGCTGCTTGAGCTCGTCAAGCGACACGGCCTGCTGACGGGTGGCGAGGTCGGCGCGCACCCCGTCGAGGATGTCGTCGAGGACGCTCGGCCCTTCGGTCCGCTCACTCACGCGCTTGGGGTCCCTCCGGTCGGCAGTTGGGGGCGGCAGAGAGTTCGCATCGCGTCCGCTCCCGGCCTGTCTTGCGATGGTATCGGCCCCGACGTGGTCACCTCACCACAGGCCCCCGACTACGGCGCGAGAAACGCCCCGAATGGCAGGTTTCGGACCACCCAGTACACCAGCACTATGCCGAGAAACGCCCAAAGCCAAGCTGGATGCGCGAGTGTCGTCCGCCGGGGCTTGCCCTGCCAGGCGCGGACCAGCCAGCGACCCCACCAGAACAGCAGAAACGGGATCATCGCCATGGCGAGCGGGTTGAGGCCGAGCGCGGTCACCGGGTCGAGGTGGGCCAGCGCGTGGATGGTGCGCAACGTACCGCAGCCCGGACAGTAGAGGCCGGTGGCCCACAGGAACGGGCAGGTCGGATAGTGGCCCGGCTGGTTGGGGTCGATCGTGCCGACGACCGCGAACACCGCCCCCGCCGCGGCGGCGACGCCGAGCGGCGCGAGCACGGACCGGAGCCGGTCGGTGCCGCGCCGCTCGAAGTTCGCGATGTCCATCAGTATCCGGAGGTCGACGTGTTCGCGGCGACGATCACGAAGAGCAGGATGTAGCCGATGACGATGAGGATGTTGATGATCGCGCCGAAGATCAGCGCGCGCTTCCACCACGTCTTGGCTTCTTCCGAGGACTGCATCGCGCCCTGGTAGTCACCGGCCTGCCACTTCGAGTTCACCTGCGACGACTTGACAATCGACACGATACCGAAGGGAAGGCAGCAGAACAGCGTCGTGAGGATGGCCGCGACCAGGTGGTTGTCCGGCGGGCCCTGCGGCGCGCCGTAGCCGCCGGGCTGACCGTAACCGCCACCGGGGGGCGGGCCGTAACCGGGAGGCTGGGCGCCGTAGCCTCCACCGCTCGGGGGCTGCTGGCCATAGCCACCGCCACTGGGCGGCTGCTGACCGTAACCGCCACCGCCACTCGGGGGCTGCTGACCGTAACCACCGCCACCGCTGGGCGGCTGCTGGCCATAGCCACCGCCACTGGGCGGCTGCTGACCGTAACCGCCACCACCGCTCGGGGGCTGCTGACCGTAACCGCCGCCGGGCGGCTGGGCGCCGTAACCGCCGTCGCCCTGGTTTCCGTAGCTCATGCTGATGACTCCTCAATCTGTGGCGCGTTGCGCGCGGCAGCCTAGCGACAAACCACTATCGACGTGGAATAACGTCCACGTTGCGGACAATTTGTAACCGACTGGATGCCCTGCGGGTCAGTAGTTTCCGGTCGTGGTGGCGGTCGCGAGCCCCACGAAGGTCAGCCAAATACCGCCGAACACGAGCCAGAGAATCGCCCAGAGCACAATCGTGATGTACGAGGTGATCAGGCCGCCCATGGCCATGCCCTGGCCCTCTTCGCCGGTGCGCTTGATGCGGTTGAGGGCGATGTGACCCACGACGGCACCGGGGATGCTGGTCAGGCCGCAGAACAGCAACCCGACGATGCCCAGGACGAGCGAGGCGACGGCCAGGCCGCTGGTGTTCCTCTGCGGGGCCCCGTACGCGCCGTAGCCGGGTGGCCCGTAGGCGCCCGGCGGCTGCTGGCCGTACCCATATTCGCCGGACGGCTGCTGACCGTAGCCGTAGTCGCCGGACGACTGCTGGCCGTAATAACCGCTCGGGGGCTGCTGACCGTAACCCGGAGACTGACCGTAGCCCGGAGACTGGCCATAGCCGGGAGACTGGCCGTAGGCCGGAGGCTGGCTCTGGCCCGGAGGCTGTCCGTAGCCTCCGCCGGGCGGCTGCGCGCCGTAACCCCCGCTGTTGCCCTGATCCCCGTAGCTCATGCCACTGGCACCTCATCCCCTCTTGGCCCGTTGCAGAGGCAGCTTATTGACGAAACGCGCGCCGGTCTGGCAACGGTTCAGACCGTGGACTTTTTGTGATGAGCCCGCGACGGGGAGGGGTCGCGCGCGGCTAGGTCGGGTCGTCGCCGCGGTCCAGGGCGTCCCACATGGAGCGGTCGCCGGTGGTCTCGGGACGCTCGCGGGTGTACTTGGCGGACATTCCGCCCCAAGCGCCACCTCGTACGACGGCCGCAACGCCGCCCGCGACCATCAACACCGCCCCGAGGCCGCACACCACGGGCCAGAGCGGCACCACGTCCCACTGGATCGCGCCGGTCGCGCGCATGACGTTCCGCTCGCGCAGCCAGCTCAGCACGCCGCTCCCGCCGGCCGCCTGCCACGCGCCGAGCCCGGCGCCCACACCGCACAAGGCCAGCAGCACTCCGATGACCCGGCGACCGGCTCCCTTGGTGGCCAGCACGGCCACCACCCCGGCCAGCCCGGCCAGCGCCAGGGGCGTCAGAACCGGACTGAGGTCACCACCGCTCGGCACGGCCAAAGCCCCTGTGCCGGCGCCGCGCACGTTCGTCACCCACGCCCGACCCGCGGCGACCAGCACCAGCACACAGCCGACCGCCGTCACCACCAGCCAAGCGGTCAACTCCCGCCGCCCCCGCCGAGCCGCGACCTCAGCCGGAGACTCGCCCTGCTCCCCGGCCCTGCTCTGCTCCCCGGCTTCGGACACGTCACCCGTCTGAGACCCCGCCGCCGCCCCGCCTGTCCCAGACGCGACCTCCGACCGAGTCTCGGGCTCCCGGCCATCCGACCGGGACATGGCGCCCGACCGAGACCCGGATTCCGGACCGCCTGATCGAGGCGCGGCGTCTGACTCGGGCCGGGCGTCCGACTCGGGGCGAGTGACCGGCCCGGGTCCAACGCCCGGTTCAGGTCCGGTGACCGACCCGGATCCGGTTACCGACTCGGATCCAGTGTCCGGGTCAGGTCCGGTGGCCGTCATGGTGTGATCGTCACCTCGAGCGTGTCGGCGTCGAAGCAGGTGTGGTCGCCCGTGTGGCAGGCCGCTCCCACCTGGTTCACCTTGAGCAGCACCGTGTCACCGTCGCAGTCGAGCGACACCGCCTTGACGTGCTGCACGTGCCCCGACGTATCCCCCTTCACCCAGTAGGCCCCCCGGCTGCGCGACCAGTAGGTGGCCCGGCCGGTGGTGAGGGTGCGATGCAGCGCCTCGTCGTCCATCCAGGCGAGCATCAGCACTTCGCCCGAGTCGTACTGCTGGACGATCGCGGGCACCAGCCCGTCGCCGTTGCGCTTGAGTCGCGCGGCGATCTTGGGGTCAAGGGACATGTCGTCATTCAACCAGCCGGAGCGGCCGCTCCCCGAATCGACGGTGGCACAGCCGCAGTTCCGGCACTCTGGCCAGGCCGCCGATCACTGGTGCGGCGACCCGGGCGGTTCGTCACACGACCGCCCTGAAATCCCTGTGACGGTCCGGGGCACCGCCCCCGAGGATCTAGTCGAGTGCCTGTGACAGCGTCTCGTAGATCGGGAACAGTGGTGCGATGTTGGTCCGGCGCAGGCGCCTCAGGACCTGGCCGTCCGTGGCGATCAGCGCCATGGTGCCGTCGCGATCCCGCAGAGCGGCAAGCTGGCGAACCAGCACCCCCAAGCCCGATGTGTCGATGAAGGTCAGGTTGCTCAGGTCGACGACCAGGCGCGGCCCGTGTGTCGCGACCGCCTCGTCGAAACATTTGCGGACCTTTGACACGTTGTCCGCGTCGACCTCGCCCGCGAGGCTGACGACCACGAGCTCGCCATGTCGGCGCCGCGTCATCTCCAGCACATCCACGCCCATGCTCCTCATGACTCCGCCACTAGCGGCCCCCGCGGAAAAGGTACACCGGGACGCGCCACGTTACCGAGGGTTTTGCGAAGAACGCATTACGTAATGATGCGCGGCGGAGTATTTTCTGTGCGACGCCCGGCAGACGCACGGCAGGGGGAGGGACGCTCGTGGTGGACGTCGCGGGTTCCGTCCTCGATCCCGACCTGGGCGATCACGTCTGCCTGCCGTTCCAGGGTGATCGGGAGCGGATGGCCGCGACCAGGGCGTTCACGGCGAACGGGCTGCGCCGCCGGACCAAAGTGGTGATCATCACCCACACCGACACGCCGGAGCGGACGCGGGAGTGGCTGGCGCCGCTCGTGCCGGGGCTGGCCGCGGCGGAGGCGGCGGGGCGGGTCGAGATCACGGCGTGCGCGGGCGCGGACGGGCCCGCGTGGCTGCTGGGCGTGCTGGTCGCGGCCGGCGAGCAGGCCAGGGAGCAGGGGCATCGCGGAGTCTACGCGCTGGTCGACGCGGCGTGGGGGGTGCGGGACGCGGCGGGGCGGGAGGGGTTCGAGGCGGCGGTCAACGCGCTGTTCGGTGAGCGGTGGCTGGCGGCCGTGTGCCAGTACGATCGCGGACTCTACTCGGCCGCGGCCGTCAACCGGGCGGCGGCAATCCATCCGATCGCGCCGGGGCAGGCGCTGCTGCGGTTCGTCAACATGCGCCCGCAGCCGGGGCTGCTGCTGTCGGGTGACATCGACATCACCAACCGGCTGGCGTTCGCCTCGGTACTGACCCAGTTGGAGGCGGTGGCGGCCGAGGTGGTCATCGACGCGACGGGGCTCGACTTCATCGACGCCGGGTCGGCCCAGTTGCTCGCTCTGACAGCGCTGGCACGCGCCGCCGCCCACCACCATCGCACGGTGGTGGTGTGCCGCGGGACGGTCGCGCGCGTGCTGCGGCTGATCAGGGCCGACGAGGTCATCGCCGTCCGCCGGGCCGTCGATGGGTAGACAGGTCCTCTGTACGGGGTTCGCGCAAGGGCGGATCACTGCCCTGCGCAGATTGGTCACCGAGCGCGCGGCCGGGGAGGGTCTGGCGGGCAAGAGGCTGGAGGACTTCGTGCTGGCGGTCAACGAGATCACCACGAACGCCGTGCTGCACGGCGGCGGCAGCGGACGGCTACGGCTGTGGTGGCACGACGACCGGCTCTGGTGCGAGGTGACCGATGAGGGGCCGGGCCTGCCGCCCGGCTGGACGGGCGCCTCTCACACTCCGCCGGGGTACGAGCCGCGCGGGCGCGGGTTGTGGCTGACCAGGCTGCTGTGCGACCAGGTCACGGTCGTCTCCGGCCCGGGCGGCACCAGCGTACGCTTCGCCGCCGCCCGGGAATGAGCCCGATCGCACCAAAAGAATCGCACCAAAAGAACAACACGCTACGAGTGGGCGGCCGACACCCAGGAGGCGTGCAGGTCGGCGTAGACGCCCGGCTCGGTCACCAGCTCGGCGTGCGGCCCCCGCTGCACCAGCCGCCCCACGTCGAAGACGAGCACCTCGTTCGCGTTCTCGGCCGTCGACAGCCGGTGCGCGATCGAGATGGCCGTCCGCCCCCTGGTGACGCCTTCGAGCGCCCGCGCCAGTCGTACCTCCGTCGCCGGGTCGACCGCCGAAGTGGCCTCGTCGAGCAGCAGCAGGTCGGGGTCGGCCAGGTAGGCGCGGGCGAGCGCGACGAGCTGGCGTTCGCCCGCCGAGAGCGACTCGCCGCGCTGGCCCACCGGGGTGTCGAGGCCGGCGGGCAGGCCCTCCAGCCAGTCGGCCAGGCCGAGCTCGGTCAAGGCCAGCAGGATCTCCTCGCGCGTGGCGGCGGGCTTGCCGTAGCGGACGTTCTGCTCCAGGGTGCCGTCGAACAGGAAGCCGTCCTGCGGCACCATCACGATGCGCTCGCGCAGCGAGGAGAAGCGCACGTCGCGCAGGTCGTGGCCGTCGACGGTGACGCGGCCCGCGACCGGGTCCATGAGCCGGGTGAGCAGTTTGGCGAACGTGGTCTTGCCGGAGCCGGTCTCGCCCACGATCGCGATGCGCGAGCGCGGCGGGATGGACAGCGTGACCTCGCGCAGTACGGGGACGCCGCCGGGGTAGTTGAAGTGCACGTCCTCGAAGGCGACGGAGATCGGGCCGCGCGGCAGGTCCACGCCGGAGTCGCCGGGGTCGGCCACGTCCGGCGGGGTGTCGAGGACGCCGAGGATGCGCCGCCAGCCGGCGACCGCGTTCTGGGCCTCGTTCAGCACCTCGGTGGCCGTCTGCAGGGGCGAGACGAACAACGTGACCAGGAACAGGAACGCCACCAGTCGCCCGGCCGTGATCTCGCCCGACAGCCCGAGCCGCACCCCGAGCAGGACGATCCCGGAGATGGCCACCGCGGCCACGATCTCGGTCAGCGGGAAGACGAACCCGACGATCGTCTGCGCCTTGATCTGCGCGGACCTGTTGGCGTCGACGGCGGTGTCGATGCGGTCGGCGGTGCGCCGCTCGGAGGCGTACGCCCTGATGACCGCGGCGCCGACGACGGACTCGCTGACGGCGGCGAGCATGTCGCCGGTCCGCTCGCGGACGGTGGTGTAGGCGCCGGACAGCCAGCGCTGGAAGCGCGGCAGCGCGATCACCAGCGGGATGAAGCAGGCCCAGACCAGCAGTGTGAGCTGCCAGGAGTAGATGAACATCAGCACGCTGGCCACGAGCACCTGGCCGAACGCCACGATGATCATCAGCCCGCCCCATTGCATGAACGTGCTGATCTGGTCGATGTCGTTGGTGACGCGGGAGACGAGGGCGCCGCGGCGCTCGGTGTTCTGGGTGAGGACGGACAGGTCGTGCACGTGGCGGAAGCCGCGGACCCGCAGGGTGGCCAGTGAGGACTCGGTCGCCTTGTAGAGGCGAACGTTCATGACATATCCGGCGAGGGCGGTCAGGATCACGGCGGCGGCGCACAGGGCGACGGCCCGCCAGATGTACGGCAGGTCGGGGGTGCCGCCCTTGAGGCCGGTGTCGATGGTCTGCTGCACCGCGATCGGCACGATGATCTTGCCGCCGGTGGCGATGACGGCCAGCGCCAGCGTCCCGGCCAGGCCGCTGCGGAACTCCGGCGTGAGCGAGAACCCCTGGCGGATCGTGGCCAGCGCCGACCGCTCGGCGTTGCCGCGGATGCCCTGTTCCACGCTCATGCGCTGACTTCCCGCCCGGTGTTGCCGGGGATCCCCTGCCCGACGCTCATGCGCTGACCTCTTCTTCCTCGATGGGCTCAATCTCGATGGCCGCCCGTTCGGCCTCCTCCCGCTCGTAGGCGGTCACCAGGTTCCGGTAGCCCTCGCAGCGCTCCAGCAGCTCCTCGTGGCCGCCCCGGTCGACGACCCGCCCCCGGTCCAGGTAGACGATCTCGTCGGCCAGCGCGATCGTGGCCATCCGGTAGGCCACGACCACGACGCTCGACGCCGCGTCGCGCAGGCCGTACAGGATCTTGGCCTCGACCTGCGGATCGACGCTGGAGGTGGCGTCGTCGAGGATGAGCAGGCGCGGGCGGCGGACGACCGCGCGGGCCAGCGCGAGGCGCTGGCGCTGGCCGCCGGACAGCGACGTGCCGCGTTCGCCGACGCGGGTGTCGAGTCCCGAAGCGAGCTTGGCGACGAACCCGTCGGCCTGGGCCACGCGCAGCGCCGCCCACACGTCCGCGTCGTCGGTGTCCAGCCCGAGCGCGATGTTGCCGCGCACGGTGTCGTCGAACAGGAACGTCTGCTGCGGCACCAGCGCGACGGATTCGGCCAGCCCGCCGTAGGCGAGCCGGCGCACGTCGACGCCGTCGAGCAGCACCTGTCCGGAAGCCGGGTCGACCAGCCGTACGAGCAGTTGCACCAGCGTCGACTTGCCGGACCCGGTCGGCCCCACCAGCGCGACGGTGCCGCCGGCCGGCACGTCGAAGGTGACGTCGTGCAGCACCTCGTCGGCGCCGTAGGCGTAGGAGACGTCCGAGACCTCCAGCTTGGCGGGCCGGGCCTCGCTGAGCGCGACCTCGCCGTACTCCATGGACCCCTCGGCCTCCAGTACGGCCTGCACCCTCTCCCAGCCGACGACGCTGCGCGGCAGCTCGGCCAGCACCCAGCCGAGCGCCCGGATGGGGAAGGACAGCAGCGTGAACAGGTAGGCGACCTGCACCAGTTCGCCGGAGTCGATCGAGTTGGTGGACAGCCGCAGCGCGCCGACGCCGAGCACCGCGAGCACGCCGAGCGTGGGCAGGGCCTCCAGCAGGGGGTCGAACAGTCCGCGCACCCGCCCGACGGCGATGTTCGCGTCACGCAGCTCGTGCGCGCGCCGCCGGAAGCGCTCGGTCTCCATCGCCTCCCTGCCGAGCGTCTTGACGACCAGCGCGCCGTCGAAGCTCTCGTGCGCGATCTCGCTGACCTCCGCGCGCAACTGCTGCGCGCGGGTGGCCAGCGGACTCAGGCGGCGCTGGTAGATCAGGTTCAGTACGGCGATGGCCGGGAAGATCAGGAAGCCCACCAGCGCGAGCACGGGGTCGGTGAGCAGCATCCCGATCGCCGCGGTGAACAGCATGACGATCACGCCGACGGCCATGGGCAGCGGCGCGAGCGGCGCCCAGGCCGCCTCGGCGTCGGCGCTGGCGTTGGACAGCAGCTGCCCGGTCGGGTGCTGGTGGTGCCACGACAGGGGCAGCCGCAGGTACTGCCTGGTGACCGCGCGCCGCGAACGGGCCTGCATGCGGTACTGCATCAGCCCGGCCAGGATGCGGCGGCCCGCCACGCCGATGGATTTGAGCAGCGCCGCGCCCATGATGAGCAGCACGCCGGTCCAGAGCGCGCCCGCGGCGGTGTCGCCCTTGTCGAAGGCGGGGAGTACGACGTTCTGGGTGGCCCAGCCGAGCGCCCAGGCGGACGCCACGGTCATGCCACCGTAGAGCGCGCTGGCCAGGACGGCCGCGGCGAACACCGCCTTCTCCGTACGGACGGCCACCCCAAGGACGCGCAGCCCTTGACGCATGACAGCCGAGGTGACCTTGGTCGCCACTCGCAAATTTTCCTTTCCCCGCCCATTTCTACATATGTCACTATCACTGGCGATCAACACGTTATTCCCGCGGGTAGGGTTGGCCGGGTGACTCACGCTCGTAGCGAACGCGCCGCGCTGTGCGACCTGCTCGACCAGCTCGGCCCGGACGCGCCGACGCTCTGCACGGGCTGGAACACCTATGACATGGCCGCCCACCTGGTCCTGCGCGAGCGCCGGCCCGACGCCATGGGCGGCATCGCCCTCAAACCGCTGGCCGGCTACACGGCCTCGGTGCAGGAGGGGCTGAAGGCCAAGCACTCCTACCCCGAGCTGGTCGACCTGGTCCGCAAGCCGGGCGGCGTGTACGGCGTGCTCCCCTTCCTCGACAACGCCGTCAACACCCTGGAGTTCTTCGTCCACCACGAGGACGTGCGCCGCGCGCAGCCGGAGTGGGAGCCGCGCGAGCTGCCCGCCGATCTGGAGCAGATCATGTGGAAGCGGGTGGCCGGCGGCGGACGGCTGATGCTGCGCCGATCACCCGTGGGCGTGGTGCTGCACCGCCTGGGCGGCGGCGTGACGCTGGGCGGCGCGCAGCAGGGCCCGAAGGTGGAGGTGACGGGCCGGGCGGGCGAGCTGCTGCTGTTCTGCTTCGGGCGTCAGGAGCACGCCAGGGTCGAACTGGCGGGCGATGCCGACGCCGTCGCCCGGCTCAAGAACGCCAAGCTGGGCATGTGATGGCGCACCAACTTCCGGGGTTCCGTAGGGGCCTCGGCGATACCTCTTGGCCTTACCATGGCGTGAGAAACAAGCCCCCCGGTTAGGATCAAGGAACGTCTTCACAGAAGATGCCAAGGATCGCCCAGATCCGGGTATATACGGCTGGGAATGGACTGCAGGAGGCCCCCATGCAGGTCAAGAAGGTGGTCACGTACGTTCTAGTGGCGTTCGTGATTTTCTACCTGTTCACCCGGCCGGCCCAGGCCGCATCCGCGGTTAACGGCGTGTTCGACGGGATCGTTCATGGCGCCAACCAGTTGGCTGTCTTCTTTACCAATGTGCTGACCTGAGGTGTGGTTCTGTCTGCGCTAGACGCTTCCCCACGATGCCAGATCGTGTTACGCAGGCAGAATGAGAGATCGTCCGAGCGTCACCAAACTCAATCAGCCTGATCCCCACGCCCGGCGCGTCCTCGAACGCGCCGAGATCGAGGGGATCGAGCTGGTCCGCTTCCTGTACGCCGACCACGGAGGCGTCATCCGTGGGAAAGCGGCATCCCGGTCGCGACTCGCCGAGCGGCTCAACACCGGGATCGGGCACACGGTGGCGATGATGGCGATGAACATGCTCGACCAGTTGCAGGAGGTCGAGCACCTGGGTCCGGTGGGCGAGGTGCGCATCGTCCCCGATCCCTCTACCTTCGTCCCGCTCCCCCACGCCCCCGGCGCCGCGGCGATGCTCTCAGATCTCCGCGAGCCGGACGGCTCACCTTGGGCGGCCTGCGCACGCACCTTCCTCAAGGACGCGGTCGGCGCGCTGGCGGACGAGGGCTACACCCTGCTGGCCGCCTTCGAGCCGGAGTTCACGCTCGGCCGGCGGTTGCCCGACCCTACGGGCGGCTTCGACCGGCTGGTGCCGCTCGACGACACGCTCTGCTACGCCGCCACCGGCTTCGACACCGCCCACGACTACACGATCAAGCTGATCCGCGCCCTGGAGACGCAGGGCCTGCACGTCGAGCACTACCACCCCGAGCTCGGGCCGGGCCAGCAGGAGCTGTCCGTACGCCACGCGCCCGCCCTGCGGGCCGCCGACAACCACGTCCTCTACCGCGAGACCGTGCGCGGGGTCGCGATGCGCATGTCGATGTGGGCGTCACTGGCCCCCAAGCCGCTGGCCGACCAGGCGGGCAACGGGGCCCACCTGCACCTGTCCCTGTGGAACGACACCCAGAACGTCTTCGCCGACGACGGCGAGCTGCGGGCGGGCTTCATCGGCGGCCTGATCGCCCACCTGCCCGCCCTGACCGCGCTGACCTGCGGCAGCGTCAACGGCTTCCGGCGGCTGGCGCCGCGCACGTGGGCCAGCGCCTACGCCGTCTACGGCCCCGACAACCGGGAGGCCGCGATCCGGGTCTGCTCGCCGCTCGGCGAGAGCGGCGAGCCGAACCTGGAGCTCAAGCCGTCCGACTCCTCGGCCAACCCGTACCTGTCGCTCGGCGCGGTCATCCACGCCGGGCTCGACGGGATCCGGCGCAAGCTGGACCCCGGCGAGGCGGTCGACGTCGACCCCGACACGCGGCCCGGCCGCTACCCGCGCCTGCCCGCCTCACTGGAGGAGGCGCTCGACGCCCTGGAGGCGGACGAGGTGCTCATGGAGGCGCTCGGCCCGCTACGGCGTAGCGCGTATCTGGCCGTGAAGCGGTCCGAGGCCGCCGCGTTCGCGGCCAAGGACGCCTCCTATGAGCTGTTCCACCACATGCGGGTGTTCTAGCCGACCGTCCGCAGGTTCTAGCGGACCGGGTGGCCGGCCATCCGGAGCGTGTCCTTGACCTCGGAGATCTTCAACGTCCCGAAGTGGAACACGCTCGCCGCCAGCACCGCGTCGGCGCCGGCCGCGACCGCCGGAGGGAAGTCCTCCAGCCGCCCGGCGCCGCCGCTGGCGATCACCGGCACCCGGACCGCGGCCCTGACCGCGTGCAGCAGCTCGAGGTCGTAACCGTCGAGCGTGCCGTCGCCGTCCATCGAGTTGAGCAGGATCTCGCCGACGCCGAGCTCTTCACCGCGCGCGGCCCACTCGACCGCGTCGATGCCGGTGCCGCGGCGCCCGCCGTGCGTGGTCACCTCGAAGCCGCTCTCGGTGCCCGGCGCCCGCCGCGCGTCGACCGACAGCACCACGCACTGCGCGCCGAAGCGCCGCGACGCCTCGGTGAGCAGCTCGGGCCGGGCGATGGCGGCGGTGTTGAAGGACACCTTGTCGGCTCCCGCGCGCAGCAGCGTGTTGACGTCGTCGACCGAGCGGATTCCGCCGCCCACGGTCAGCGGGATGAACACCTGCTCGGCGGTCCTGCGCACCACGTCGAGCATGGTGTCGCGCTCGCCCGACGAGGCGGTGATGTCGAGGAAGGTCAGCTCGTCGGCCCCCTCGGCGTCGTAGCGCCTGGCCAGTTCGACCGGGTCGCCCGCGTCGCGCAGGTTGGCGAAGTTGACGCCCTTGACCACGCGCCCCGCGTCCACGTCCAGGCACGGGATCACCCGTACGGCTACCGTCATGCCCGAAGCGCCTCTATCTCGATCTCGACCAGCATGTGGGGATCGACCAGCCCGGCGACGCGGACGCCGGTGCAGGCGGGGCGCACCCGCCCGAACACCTCGCCGATCGCCCGCCCGACCTGGTCGAAGTGGCCGTGCTCGACCACATAGTAGCGGACCATGACGACGTCCTCCCTGCTCAGGCCGCCCATCGCGACCGCTTCGAGGGCGATGTCCATGGCCGTTCTGCTCTGCAGGTAGGCGTCACCGTGGTGACGTACCTCGCCGTCGACGGTGGCGGTGCACCCGGACACGATCACCCGGTCACCGACGACCACCGCCCTCGCGTAGCCGTATCTCTCTTCCCAGATGCCTCCGGAGAACACCCTTGGTCCGGTGCTTTCCATACTCATGCTGCCCATCACGCCCCCTCCCGAGGAACTAAGCGCGTACCGCGATCAGCGCGCTCTCCAGCGTGAAAGCTTGAGCGTAAAGGGCCTTGCCCACGATGGCACCCTCCACGCCGTCGGGCACCAGCGAAGCCAGCGCGACCAGGTCGTCAAGAGAGGAGACGCCGCCGCTGGCCACCACCGGCTTGTCGGTGCGCTCGCAGACCGCGCGAAGCAGGTCCAGGTTGGGTCCGCGCAGGGTGCCGTCCTTGGTGACGTCGGTGACCACGTAGCGGGGGCAGCCGTCCGCCTCCAGGCGTTCGAGCACCTCCCACAGGTCCCCGGCCTCCTCGGTCCAGCCGCGGGCGGCCAGCGTCGTGCCGCGTACGTCCAGCCCGACGGCGATCTTGTCTCCGTGCTCGGCGATGACACGGCGGCACCATTCGGGGTTCTCCAGCGCGGCCGTGCCGATGTTGACCCGGCGGCAACCGGTGGCCAGCGCCGCGGCCAGCGAGGCGTCGTCACGGATGCCGCCCGACAGCTCCACGTTCACGTCCAGCCGGCCGATCAGGTCGGTGAGCAGCTCCCGGTTGGAACCCCGGCCGAAGGCGGCGTCGAGGTCGACCAGGTGGATCCACTCCGCGCCCGCCTCCTGCCAGGCCAGCGCCGCGGCGAGCGGCTCGCCGTAGCCGGTCTCGGTCCCGGCCGCACCCTGGACGAGGCGTACGGCCTGACCGTCCGCGACGTCCACGGCAGGGAGCAATACGAGCGACATCAGGTCCTCCGGTCGAAAGCGAGAGTCATGACAACAGGTGCCAGCAGCAGGGAAAACACCAACACGGCCAGGCTCAGGAGCGGCGCGCCCCACACCAGCCACGCCACCACCTGGACCAGCACGAACAGCAGGGCCACCACGGCGTTCTGGCCTCGGCGGCGGCGGGCGAGCAGGCCGCCCTGGCGGGCGATCCGGACCGGGCGCGGGACCAGCCGGCCGAGTAAGGCGCGGCGGCGGGCGGCCCGCGCCTGCCGTGCCTCGTTGAGCCGGATCGCGCGCGCCCGCTCCGCCTCACGCTCGGCCCGGCGGCGCGCCCGCTCCTTACTCAAGGGTGCCGAGCCAGTTGGAGAGCAGCGCGGCTCCGGCGTCGCCGGACTTCTCCGGGTGGAACTGGGTGGCCATCAGCGGGCCGTTCTCCACGGCCGCCACGAACGGCACGCCGTGCTCCGCCCAGGTGACCAGCGGCTCGGCGAAGCCGTCACCCGGGTGCAGCTCCCACTCGCGCACGCCGTAGGAGTGCACGAAGTAGAAGCGCGTCGCCTCGTCGATCCCGTCGAACAGCACACTGCCCGCGGGCGCCTTGACGGTGTTCCAGCCCATGTGCGGCAGGACGGGAGCGTCGAGCCGCTCGACCGTGCCCGGCCACTCGCCGCAGCCCTCGGTCTCGACCCCGTGCTCCACGCCCCTGGCGAACAGGATCTGCATGCCGACGCAGATGCCGAGCACCGGGCGGCCACCGGCCAGGCGCCGGCCGATGATCCGCTCGCCGTACACACTCTTGAGGCCGGTCATGCACGCCTCGAACGCGCCGACGCCCGGCACGACCAGGCCGTCGCACTCGAGCGCGGCGGTGAAGTCGGAGGTGACGGTCACGTTGGCGCCCACCCGGGCCAGGGCCCGCTCGGCCGAACGCAGGTTGCCCGACCCGTAGTCGAGCACGACGATGTTCTTCACCACCACATCACCCCCGCGGTGATCGCCAGCGCGGCGCCGACCGCGCAGGCGGCGGCGCCGAGCTTGAGTCCCTGCCTGAACAGCGAGAACACGCCGCCGATGAGGAACAGCCCGATGAACACCATGACGATGGCGATCGTGTTGTCGGTCACAGCACGCCCTTGGTGCTCGGCACGCCCGTGGCGCGCGGGTCGAACTCCGACGCCTCGCGCAGCGCCCTGGCCAGCGCCTTGAACTGGGCCTCGACGATGTGATGCGCGTTGCGGCCATAGGGCACGCGTACGTGCAGGCAGATCGCCGCCTGGGCGACGAACGACTCCAGGACGTGGCGCGTCATCGTCGTGTCGTAGTCGGGCCCGATCATCGGCGCCATGCCCTCGGGCTCGGTGTGCACCAGGTAGGGCCGGCCCGACAGGTCGACGGTCACCTCGGCGAGCGACTCGTCCAGCGGGCACGACGCATTACCGAACCGCCTGATGCCCGACTTGTCGCCCAGTGCCTCGCGGAACGCGGAGCCCAGCGCGAGCGCCGTGTCCTCGATCGTGTGGTGCGAGTCGATGTGCAGGTCGCCCTCGGTCTTGACGGTCAGGTCGAACAGCCCGTGCTTGCCGAGCTGCGCCAGCATGTGGTCGAAGAAGCCGACCCCGGTCGAGACGTCGACCCGGCCCGTGCCGTCGAGACCCACCTCGACCAGGACCGAGGTCTCCTTCGTCGCGCGCTCGACGCGACCGACCCGGCCCACCGGCCCACCTTCGTCGGGGCTGTGAGCCGCAGAAGCGCCGTTTCCGTTGGTTGGCTCGCTCACAGCAGGACTCCCTCCAGGGCGGCGCGGAACGCCGCCATCTCCTCGTCGGTGCCGATCGACACCCGCAGCCATTCTGGCGGGCCCACCTCGCGGATGAGCACACCGCTCGCCAGCAGGGCCTCCCACACCTTCCGCCGATCGGTGAAACGCCCGAACAGCACGAAGTTGGCGTCTGAGTCGGCGACGGTCAACCCCTTACCGCGCAGCCAGGCCACGATGTCGTCGCGCTCCTGCCGGAGCGTGTCGACCGTGGCGAGCAGCTCGGCGCGGTGCCGCAGCGCCACGCGGGCCGCCGTCTGCGTGAGCGTTGACAGGTGGTAGGGCAGCCGCACCAGCAGCAGCGCGTCGATCACGGCAGGGTGGGCGGCCAGATAGCCCAGACGGGTGCCCGCCATGGCGAACGCCTTGGACATGGTCCGCGTCACGATCAGCCTCGGGTGCGCGGGCAGCAGGGTGAGCACCGAGGGCGTGCCTTCCCGGGCGAACTCCGCGTAGGCCTCGTCGACCACGACCATGCCCTTGGCCGCGTCGAGCACCCGGCTGATCGTCTCCATCGGCAGCGCGGTGCCGGTCGGGTTATTGGGCGAGGTCAGGAACACGATGTCGGGCCGGTGCTCCTCGACCGCGGCGACTGCCTTGTCCGGATCGAGCGAGAAGTCGGCCTCACGGGCCCCGGAGATCCACTCCGTGCTGGTGCCGGTGGTGATGATCGGGTGCATCGAGTAGGACGGCTCGAAGCCCAGCGCGGTGCGCCCGTAGGAGCCGAACGCCTGCAGGATCTGCTGGAGGATCTCGTTGGAGCCGTTGGCCGCCCACACCTGGTCCTTGGTCAGCCCGTGACCCAGGTAGCCGGCCAGGTCGGTGCGGAGCGCCTCGGCGTCCCTGTCGGGGTAGCGGTTGAGCTCGGCCGCGCTGGCGCGCACCTCCTCCGCCAGGTCGGCGACCAGGGCCGGGGAGGGCGGGTAGGGGTTTTCGTTGGTGTTGAGCCTGACGGGCACGTCGATCTGCGGAGCGCCGTAGGGCGTGCGGCCCCGCAGGTCGTCGCGGATCGGCAGGTCGTCGAGCGTCACGTCAAGATTCACGCGGGGATTCACTGGGCCTCGTTTCGCGATGGGACCTGCCAGTCGAAGCGGGCGCGGATGGCGGCGCCGTGCGCCGGGAGGTCCTCGGCGTCGGCCAGCACCGTCACGTGCCCGGCCGCCTCGGCCAGCGCCTCGCGCGTGTAGTCGACGACGTGGATGCCGCGCAGGAACGACTGCACCGACAGGCCGCTGGAGTGGCAGGCGCAGCCGCCCGTGGGCAGCACGTGGTTGGAGCCGGCCAGGTAGTCGCCGAGGGACACCGGGGCGTAGGGGCCTACGAAGATCGCGCCCGCGTTGCGGACCCGCGCCGCGACGGCCGCCGCGTCGGCGGTCTGGATCTCCAGGTGCTCGGCGGCGTAGGCGTCGACGACCTTGAGGCCGTCGTCGATGCTGTCGACCAGCACGATGCCGGACTGCCGGCCGCCGAGCGCCTCGGTGATGCGCTGGGCGTGCTTGGTGACGCCGACCTGGCCCGGCAGCTCCTTCTCCACGGCCTCGGCCAGCCGGACGCTGTCGGTGACCAGCACGGCCGCGGCGATCACGTCGTGCTCGGCCTGGCTGATCAGGTCGGACGCCACGTGCACCGGGTCGGCCGTCTCGTCGGCCAGGATCGCGATCTCCGTCGGTCCCGCCTCGGAGTCGATGCCGATGCGGCCCTTGAGCAGGCGCTTGGCGGCGGCCACCCAGATGTTGCCGGGCCCGGTCACCATGCTCGCGGCCGGGCACTCCTCGGTGCCGTAGGCGAACATCGCCACCGCCTGGGCGCCGCCCACGGCGTAGACCTCGTCCACGCCCAGCAGCGCGCAGGCCGCCAGGATCGTGGGGTGCGGCAGCCCGCCGTGGTCGCGCTGGGCCGGGCTCGTCACGGCGAGCGACTCCACGCCCGCCTCCTGGGCCGGGACCACGTTCATGACCACGCTCGACGGGTAGACGGCGCGCCCGCCGGGGACGTAGAGGCCCACGCGGTCGACCGGCACCCACCGCTCGGTCACGGTGCCGCCCGGCACGACGCGGGTCGTGACGTCGGCGCGGCGCTGGTCGCGGTGGACCAGCCTGGTGCGCCGGATCGCCTCCTCCAGCGCGGCCACGACCTCGGGCCGCAGCTCCCGCAGCGCCGCCTGGATCGTCTCCTGGGGAACTCGGGCCTGCTGGATCTCGACACCGTCGAATTTGGCGGTCAGCTCCCGTACGGCTGCCGCCCCGCGATGGCGGACCTCGTCGCAGATGGGCCGCACCTTTTCCAGGGCGGCCTCGACGTCGAGCTCGGCGCGGGGCAGCACGTCGCGCAGGTTCGCCGGGAGGGAACCGCGCATGTCAATACGGGAAATCACCCACCCAGTTTACGGAGTCCCCTCCCTGAATCCGGTTCTGTCCAGCATCCGGGACGGGGGCGGGTCGTCCCGAATGCCCCGCTCTGGGAGTTCCCGAGCGCCACACCATGCTCGGCTTTAGGTGCATTTGTCCTGATATTACGAATCTAGTACGCCAGCGGCATAAGGCCCGGACAGCCATCTCCCGGCTTGACCATCTGCAGACCCCCGCCCCCAGGTGCCGATCTTGCCGCAGGGGTATGCCAGGGGTCATGGCGCGGCTGCCCGTCTATGCGCCGATGCTGGCTCAGCTCGGCTCCCTGCCGTCGGTACGCGGGGACAAGTGGGCCGTCGAGATGAAATGGGACGGCGTACGCGCCCTCGTCTACCTGGAGGACGGCGGCGTCCGCCTGCTGTCGCGCAACGGCAAGGACGTCACCGCGGCCTACCCCGAGCTGCAGCTGATGGCGGGCGCCACCGGCGGGCGGCCGGCGGTCGTCGACGGGGAGATCGTGGCCTTCGACGACGCGGGACGGCCCAGCTTCGGCGCGCTGCAACCCCGCATGCACCAGCGCCACCCGGCCAAGGTCGCCGAGCTGGCCAGGGCGGTACCGGTGACGTTCATGGCCTTCGACCTGCTGCACCTCGGCTCCGGCAGCACCATCGGCCGGCCCTACACCGAACGCCGTGAGCTCCTGGAGCACGTCCTGACGCCCGGCTTCCGCTGGCAGGTGCCGGTGTGGTTCCACGACCACGCGGACGGTGCGCTCGAGTCCTCTCGCCGGCTCGGCCTGGAGGGCGTGGTGTGCAAGCGCCTGTCGTCGCCCTACCGGCCGGGCCGGCGCAGCGCCGAGTGGACGAAGGTCAAAAACCTCACGGCCGTCGAGGTGATCATCGGCGGCTGGAAGGCCGGCGCGGGCCGGCGCGCGGGCACGATCGGCTCCCTGCTGCTCGGCGCGCACGACCGGGACGGGCGGCTGCGGTTCGTCGGCCACGTGGGCACCGGCTTCACCCAGGCGATGCTGGACGACCTGTACGAGCGCCTCACCCCGCTGGAGCGGCCCGAGTCACCGTTCGCCGCACCGGTCCCCCGCGAGCCCGCCCGCGACGCGCACTGGGTCGAACCGCGCCTGGTGGGCGAGGTCCGGTACGCCGAGCTGACCGGCGACGGCCGCCTGCGCCACCCCTCGTGGCGCGGCCTGCGCCCCGACCGCGAACCGGACGAGATACGCCTGGACACCGGCGACTGGGCCGCCGGCTGAGCCGATCGCTACGCGCCGGCAGCGGGCAGCGGCTCCCGTACGGCGGGAGCGGGGTCCTTGAGCGTACGGGCCAGCAGCCAGGCCAGGGCCGGAAAGACGATCAGACCGGCGAGCGCGACCCGGAGCGAGGTCGCCTCCGCCACCGCCCCGACGAGCGGGCTGGTCAGGCCACCGGCGCTCACCGCCAGGCCGAGCGTGACGCCGCTGGCCGTGCCCAGACGATTGGGCAGGAAGTCCTGGCCCAGCGTCACATGCAGCGAGAACGGCGCGTACAGGGTGATCGACGAGGCCGCGATGAACACGTACGCGAAAGGACCCGGCGCCAGCACCACCCCGGCGATGGCGGGCACGGCGGCCGCGTACGCCAGGCACATGGTGCGCACCCGGCCCCAGCGCCCCGCCAGCCGGCCGCCGAGCAGCGTCCCCACCGCACCCCCGGCGAACAGCACGAACAACGCCACCGCCCCCGCCGCGCCCCCACCCATGTACAGGGCGACGAACGCGCTCAACCCCACGTACGCGATCGACCGGAAGACGATCACCAGGGTGAGCCGGACGAACGACGGCCAGTCGTCCCGCCCGGCGGAACGGGCGCTCGCCCGAGCCGCCTCACCGTGGCGGGAGAGCGAGCGGATCACGGTGAGCGTGAGCAGCGCGCCCACCACGGCGGGGATGACCAGCAACGGCGAGGCGCCGAGCCCCCACAGCGACAGCAGCGGCGTGACGACGATCGGCGCGGTGGCGAAGCCGAGCGTGCCGCCCAGCGAGAACCAGCTCATCCGCACGTGACTGCCCTCGCTGGCGATCCTGGCCAGGCGGGCCGACTCCGGATGGTAGGCCGCCACGCCGAGACCCGACAGCGCCACCGCCAGCCAGGTGAGGGCGTACACGTCGGTGACACCGCTGAGCGCCACCCCGAGCCCGGCCGTGAGCATGCTGACCGGGATCAGCCACGGCATCCGCCGGCGGTCGGTGAGCGCGCCGAAGACCGGCTGGACGATCGAGGACAGCAGCGTCGCGGCGAGCACGATGCCCGACGCGGCGACGTACCCGTAGCCGCGCTGCGCCACCAGGAAGGGCACCAACGCCGGCACCGCCCCCTGGTACACGTCCACACCGGCATGGCCGACGGCCAGCATCACGACCTTGTTCGCCTTCACCCTCTGATCGTCGCCCCGGGATGACCTGGCCCGCTTCCGATAAAATGCCAACCCATGATGGAAATCCGCCATCTTCCGGAGGCACCCACCGGGATCCGGCCGCTCGCGCCCGGCACCGGGATCGACGCGCACCGCCACGACACCCACCAGATCACCTACGCCTGCCGGGGCGTCCTGTCGGTGACGACGAGCGCGGGCACCTGGGTGGCTCCGGCCAACCGGGCGATCTGGGTGCCGGCCGGTACCGTCCACGAGCACCGCGCGCACGGCGACACCGACCTGCGGCTCGTCGGCCTGCCCATCACCGACAACCCGCTGCGCCTCGACCGGCCCGCCGTGCTCGCCGTCGGCCCGCTGCTGCGCGAGCTGATCATCGCCTACACCGCGGACCCCGGCGACGGCCGAATCGCCTATACCGCCGACCCCAGCGACGGCGGCGCTGAGCGGCAGCGGCTGCGGGCCGTCCTGCTGGACCAGCTCCGCCGCTCCCCCGAGCAGCCGTTCCACCTGCCCACGGCCCGCGATCCCCGACTGGCCGCCGTCTGCGCACTCCTGCACGACGACCCGGCCGACCACCGCACGCTCGCGCAGTTCGGGCGGCTGGCCGGCACCAGCGACCGGACGCTGGCCCGGCTCTGCAGGAGCGAGCTGGGGATGACGTTCCCGCAATGGCGTACGCAGCTGCGCCTGCACCACGCGTTGCTGCTGCTGGCCGACGGGATCGCGGTCACCACGGTCGCGCACCGGTGCGGCTGGGCCACCGCCAGCGCTTTCATCGTCGCCTTCCGGGAAGCTCTCGGGTACACCCCGGGCCGCGCCTTTACAATGTAGATTCGCTACACTGGCGTCCTGTGAGCAGAGCGAAAGCCCAAGGGGGCACTCCGGCCACAGTGGCGCTGACGAAGGCCAAGGCCGAGTTCACCCTTCATCCCTACGAGCACGACGCCAACGCGCAGGCCTATGGCGAGGAGGCCGCCGACGCGCTCGGCGTGCCGCACGAGCGGATCTTCAAGACGCTGGTGGCCGAGGTGGAGGGCGCGCTCGCGGTGGCGGTCGTGCCGGTCTCGGGCAAGCTCGACCTCAAGGCGCTGGCGGCGGCGCTCGGCGGCAAGAAGGCGGCCATGGCCGACGCGGCGAAGGTCGAACGCGTCACGGGCTACGTGGTCGGCGGCATCAGCCCGCTGGGCCAGCGCAAGAGGCTGCCGACCGTGGTCGACGCGTCGGCGCTGGAGTTCGGGACGATCTACTTCTCCGCCGGCAAGCGGGGGCTGCAGATCGAGACCGCCCCCGCCAACCTGATCTCGCTGACGGGGGCCGTCACCGCCGCTATCGGAAGTGCCGGTTGATCCTGTCGCGGCGATGACGCGGCTCCAGGAGATCACGGGGACGCCGCGGTTCCATGACGTCGTCGGGACGCCGAGGTTCCATGACGTCCTCGGGACGCCGGGGGTCTCGGGCGCCCTCGGGACGCCGAGGTTCCAGGGCGGCACCGGGACGCCTTTCCAGGGCGTCACGGCGATGCCGTGGCTCCCGGAAGTCCCGGCGGTTCCATCGCTCCATGAACGTGAAGCGTCCGCGGTGGGTGATCTTCCGGCGCCTGTCGCGGGCGAACCGCTCGTGCTCGTGACGGGCCTTCGCCTCCGCCGCCAGCGCCTCCTTCAGGCCCGGGGTGAAACCGCCGCCGAAGCGGGACATGTCGGGACGGGGAAAGCCCGACGGGGCGGTGTCGCTCAGCGCCTCCTGCATCGAGTCGACCCAGATCGGGCCCGGTAGCGAGGCGCCCTGCACGGAGCCGTAGTACTCGTCGCCGATCTGGACGTTCTGCAGGGGGTAGCGGTAAGCGCCCCTGATGTCCCCGACGCTGACCGCCGCCGCCAGGTCCGGGGTGTAACCGGCGAACCACGCCGAGGTGTAGCCGTTGTTCGTGCCCGTCTTGCCCGCCGCGGGACGGCCGATGCTCTGGCCGCGCATGGTGCCCTCGGTGAAGACACCACTCAGCACCCAGTTGACCGCGTCGGCCACCGGCCGGTCGAGGGCCTCCTCGCAGGCGGGCGGCACCTGGGTGCGTTCGCCGGCCCGGCCGGTGATCTCCACGATCGCCAGCGGCCGGCAGTACCTCCCCCTGGCCGCGAACGTCGCGAACGCCGCCGCCACCGTCACCGGGTCCATCTCGTTGGCCCCGAGCGTGAACGTGGGCACCTCGCGCAGCGGCGTCCCGTCGGCGCGGGAGATGCCCAGCGCCTTGGCGGTCGTGACCACGTTGCAGAGGCCGACCTTGCGCTCCAGCATCATGTAGAAGATGTTGACCGACTTCCAGGTGCCGGTCTCCAGGCTGTGCGGGCCGCCGGCGCCCTCGCCGGAGGCGTTGTAGATGGTCGTCTTCGGGTCGTTGACGCGCCGGCCCCGGCAGTCGCGATAGCCCTGATCGGGCGTCAGCTCGCCGGGGGTCTGAAACCCGTCCCCGAACCGCCAGCCCTGCTTCAGCGCCGTGGCCAGCGTGAACACCTTGAACGTGGAACCGGCCTGGAACCCCATCCCGCCGCCGTGCGTCATGTCGGCCGGCAGGTTGAAGGTGGTCCTGGCGCCGTTCTTCTTGTTGCCCGGGTTGCGGCCGAAACGCTTGCTCGCCGCCATCGCCATGATCCGCCCGGTGCCCGGCTCGACCATGGCCTCGGCGGCCACCTGGGTGTCGTCGGGGTGCACCCGCTGCCGGATGGCGTGCTCGGCGGCCCGCTGGGCCACCGGGTCGAGACTCGTACGGATCACCAGCCCGCCCGTGCTCATCCTGGCCTGCCGTTTGGCGGCGGTGTTGCCGAAGGCGGGATTGGTCAGGAGCTCCCGCTGAACGTAATAGCAATAGAACGGGTAGCTGCTCTGGGCACAGCCGCCGGGCTCCGGATGGAGCTTGAGACCGAGGCCGGTCCGCTTGGCCGCGGCCGCCTCCTGCTGCGAGATCGCGCCCACCCCGGCCATCCGGTCCAGCACGATGTCGCGCCGCTGCCGCAGCCGGTCCAGGTGCCGCTCGCCCAGCGAGGGGTCGGTCGAGTACGGCACGCGCACGGCCCCAGCGAGCGTGGCCGCCTGGGTCAGGGTGAGGCGGGCGGCCGTGGTCGAGAAGAACCGCCTGGCCGCCGCCTCGACGCCATGAGCGCCCGCGCCGAAGTACGCGATGTTCAGATATTTCTCAAGAATCTCGTCCTTGCGGTACTTCTCCTCCATCGCCAGCGCGTACCGCAGCTCGGTGATCTTCCTGGCCAGGTTGGGCGCGCGGGCCCGGTCGCGCTCGGCGTCAGTTCGGGCGCCTTCCACCAGGATGTTCTTCACCAGTTGCTGGGTGAGGGACGAGCCGCCCTGCTTGATCCCGCCCGCCTGCGTGTTGGTGAGCAGTGCCCGGATCGTGCCCTTGACGTCCAGACCGCCGTGTTCGTAGAACCGGGCGTCCTCGATGGCCACGATCGCCTTGCGCATCACCTGCGCCACCTGATCGAGCCGGACCGTCGTCCGGTTGGCCTCGTAGAACTGGGCGAACTGCTTGCCGTTCCGGTCGAGGAGGCGGGTCACCTGGGACAGCGGCTCCTCACGAGGGGCGGGCGGCAGGTCGACGAACGTCATGGCGACGTTCTTGGCGGACAGGCCCGCCCCGGTCACGACCGGGGCTGCCAGCGCCGCCGCCAGGACCCCGCCGATCGCCCCGGCCACGGCGAGCACGCCGACGGATCTGAGCACAGTCACTCAGTTGATCTGCGGCCGGGAAGCCATCGGCAAACACCGGCCTCGCGCGTCTTTACTGTTGTCTGCGGATATTCAGACCAAGTGACGCGAACTGCTCGAACGGCTGGTGATAGCCGCGCTCGATGTGGTTGACGCCGCGCAGCGTCGAGGTCCCGTCCGCCACCGCGGCGGCCAGCACGGCCGAGAACCCGGCCCGGATGTCGGGCAGCGTCACGTCCGCGCCCTTGAGCTGTGACACGCCCCGTACGACGGCCGAGTGCCTGGCGTTCGTGTCGTGGTAGCGGCAGGCCGGGCCGCCCAGGCACTGGTCGAACACCTCGATCTCGCAGCCCATCTTCTGCAGCGCCGGAACGTACACCAGGCGGTTCTCGAAGACGGTCTCGTGCAGCACCGACATGCCCTGGCTCTGCGTGAACAGCACCATGAGCGGCGTCTGCCAGTCGGTCATGAACCCGGGATGCGTGTCGGTCTGCACGGCCGCCGCGCGCAGCCCCTCGGGCGGCGCGGTGGCGCACAGGTATTCGTCGTTGATGTCGAACTGGGCGCCCATCCTGGCCAGCGTGGTGATCGCGGTGACCAGCCGGTCCTGCGGGCAGCCGTGCACCCGCACCTCGCCGCCGGTGATCAGGCCCGCCGCGAGATAGGAGAACGCCTCGATGCGGTCGCCCGCGAGCCAGATGGAGGCGCCGTGCAGCCGCTCCACGCCCTCGATGACGATCCTGCGATCGGGCGAGAGCTCGATCCTGGCACCCATCCGCTGCAGGAACAGCGCCAGCTCCACGACCTCGGGCTCCATCGCCGCGTTCTTCACCACGGTCTTGCCCTCGGCCAGCACCGCGGACATGAGGATCGTCTCGGTCGCACCGACACTCGGATATGGCAGCTCCAGCCGGGTTCCGTTCAGCCGCTTGGCCTTGGCGAAGATCCCGGTGTCGCCCACCTCGACCTCGGCGCCCATCGCGCGCAGCGCCTCGACGTGGAAGTTCACCGGCCGCCGGCCGATGGGGTCGCCGCCGACCAGTGGCACGAACGCCTCCCCCGCCAGGTGCAGCAGCGGGCCCAGCATGAGGATCGGGATGCGGTTGAGCCCGGTGAACGCGTCGGGCACCCGCGGCCTGATCTCCGGCCCCTGACCGATGCGGATCTCCGTCCGGGTGATCTCCACGTTGATGCCCAGCGCGTCGAGCATCGCCGCCGTGATGCCGACCTCGCCGACCTCGGGGACGTTGTGGATGGTGCTCTCCCCGGTGCCCAGCATGGCGGCGACCATGTGCTTGGACACCGCGTTCTTGGAGCCGCGTACTTCGACGTCACCCCTGAGGGGACCGGAAGGTTCGATCAGCCAGACCTTGTCTTCATTCACGAAGCGAGCCTAGCCGGGAGATACGATCGAGCTGATTAAGACGTAAATGTGAGGGGGAGCGGCGTGGCGAGGCATGTTCGCGCATTTGCGGTTACTGTCCTCATCCTCGCCGCTCTGGCAGTGCTGGCCGGGCTGCTGTGGTCCCACCTGTCCCCCCGCGCGCCGTACCAGGTCACGGCGCAGGGGCCGGTGCTGGCGGACCCCACCACGCAGGCGCTGATCGCCGCCGACGGATGGTACGCGGTGATCACCGGCGGGCTCGGGCTGGCCTGCGGGGCGCTCGCGTGGTTCCTCGGCCGGCGGCACCAGCTCGCCGTGCTGCTGGGGCTCGGCGTCGGCGGGGTGCTGGCGGCGTTCCTCACGCTCTGGGTGGGTTCGACGTTCACGTTCGGCGTGGTGGCCGTGGAGGCCGCGGCCGAGCCCGGGGTGAAGGTCGTCCCCGGGTCGCTGGCACTGACCGCCACGGGCGTGATCGTGTCCTGGCCGCTGGTCGCGGTGGGCTTCTTCGGGCTGCTGGAGGGCATGCACGGGTATCGCGAGTCGCCGCTGCGCAAGCCGTACGGGATCGGCTGACGGGGCCCCTCAAGGGGCCGCTGGTCAGAGGGGCCAGGTCGGCGGACGGACAGGTCCTCGGACGAGCCGGCCGTCGGAAGGGCCGGCCGTCGAAAGGGCTGGTCAGAGGGGCGGGCGGCGCAGGCCGTGCTCGGTGGCCCGCTCGAAGGCGCAGGCCACGCGCAGCACCGTGGCGTCGGCGAACGGCCGGCCGATGATCTGCACGCCGACCGGCAGCCCTGACGGCGTGAATCCGGCCGGGACCGACGCGGCGGGCGCGTGCAGGACGCTGATCCAGTACGCGGAGCGCATCCACGCCAGGTAGTCGGGCAGCTTGACCCCGTTGATCTCGCTCACGTAGGGGTGCTCGACGGGGAACGGCGGCACCTGGCTGACCGGGGCGATCAGCACGTCATAGGTGTCGAAGAAGGCCGCCATGCGGTGGTAGAGGCCGCTGCGCAGGCGTTCGGCCCTGGCCAGGTCGGCGCCGGTGAGCTTGCGGCCCTGCTCGACATTCCAGGCGGTGTTGGCGCCCAGCCCGTCGAGCTCACCGAAGGCGAGCGTGTAGTACCACGCCCGGTAGATGCGAAAGGCGTCGTCGGCGTCCGACAGGTCCAGCTCGACCTGCTCGACGCGCGCGCCCAGTCGCTCGAACACATCGGGCGCCGTCGCGGTGACCGCCGCCGTCTCGGGGTCCACCGGCAGCCCGCCCAGATCGGGGCTCCAGGCCACGCGCAGCCCGGCGACGTCGCGCTCGTCGGGGGTGAAGCCCTCGGTGATCGAGTACGGAGAACGAGCATCGAATCCCGAAATAACCGACATCATCAGGGTCAGGTCGTCGACCGTCCTGGCCATCGGCCCCTGAACGGAGAGCGTGTACCAGGCGGCCTGGTCCGACAGGGCGGGCACCCGGCCCGGCGTCGGCCGTAGCCCCACCACGTTGCAGAACGAGGCCGGATTGCGCAGCGACCCGCCCATGTCGGAACCGTCGGCGAGCGGCACCATCCCGGACGCCAGCGCCGCCGCCGCCCCGCCGCTGCTGCCCCCGGCGGACCTGGACAGGTCGTAGGGGTTGCGGGTGGCCCCGAACACCTCGTTGACCGTGTGGGAGCCGGTGCCGAACTCCGGTGTGTTGGTCTTGCCCACGAGGATCGCCCCGGCCGACCTGAGCCGCTCCACGATCACGTCGTCCTTGTCGGGGACATGATCGGCGTAGATCGGCGACCCGTAGGTGGTGCGGATGCCCTTGGTGTCGACGAGGTCCTTGTGCGCCACCGGCACCCCGTGCAACGGCCCGGTCGCCTCACCGGCGTCGGCGGCCTTGGCCGCGTCGAGCGCCTGCTCGGCGACCAGCGTCACGATGGCGTTGACCTGGGGGTTGACCTGCTCGATGCGGTCGAGGTGGGCCTGGAGCAGCTCGACGGCGCTCACCTGGCGGGTCCTGACCAGGTGGGCCATCTCGGTCGCGGTCAGGTAGTGCGGTGCGGTCACGATCCGATTGTCGCTCACACCCCCCGGCGGTCACGATCCGGTCGTCGATCCCGCGCCCAGGCGGTCACCGTTCCGGTCGTCGCTCACGCGCCCAGGCAGGCGGGACCGAGGAGCTGTTTGAGGTCGCCCATCAGTGCCGCCGACGGCGCCACCCGGAACCCGTCACCGACCCGCATGACCGTCGCCCTGGACCCGTCGTACACCCGCAGATGCACCTCCGACGTGCCGGGATGCGCGGCCAGGATCTCCTTCAGTCGCCCCACCACCGACGGCGTGCAGCGGGTCAGCGGCAGGCTCACCAGCAGCGGCCCGCGCGGCTCCCGCGATAAGTCGGGCACGGTGACCTCCATCGCGATGATCTTGGCCACGTCCTCCCGCTTGTCGAGACGCCCCTTGACGAAGACGAGCGCGTCCTCGGCCAGGATCGTCGAGCTCAGCTGGTAGGCCGACGGGAAGATCAGCACCTCGATCGCGCCTTCGAGATCCTCGAGCTGGGTGAGCACCCAGGTGTCGCCCTTCTTGGTGCGCTTGCGCTGCAGGCCGCTCAGGATGCCGCCGACCGTGACGATCTGCCCGTCGGCGCGGCTGTCGTCCTGGAGCGCGGCAATGGAGCAGTCGGCACCCGAGGCGAGGATGTGCTCCAGGCCGAACAGCGGGTGGTCGGAGACGTACAGGCCGAGCATCTCCCGCTCGAACTGCAGCAGCGTGCGCTTGTCCCACTCCCCCACCGGGATCCGCACCTCGAACGTCTGGTCCTCGACGGCGCCGAACAGGGAGTCCTGGCCGATGGCCTCGTGCTTCTTGATGTCGACGATCGCCTCGACGGCCTGCTCATGCACCAGGACCAGCCCCTTGCGCTCATGGCCGAGCGAGTCGAAGGCCCCGGCCTTGATCAGCGACTCGATCACGCGCTTGTTGCAGACGGGCGTCGGGACCTTGCGCAGGAAGTCCGTGAAGTCGGTGAAGCGGCCTTTCTGCCTGCGCGCGGCGATGATGCCGTCGACGACGTTGCCGCCCACGTTGCGGATCGCCGACAGGCCGAAGCGGATGTCGGCGCCGCGCGGGGTGAAGTCGAAGTCGGAGTCGTTGACATCGGGCGGGAGCACCTTGATGCCCATCCGGCGGCACTCGTGGAGGTAGAGGGCTGACTTGTCCTTGTCGTCCTTGACGCTCGACAGCAGCGCGGCCATGTAGGCGGCCGGGTGGTTGGCCTTGAGGTAGGCGGTCCAATAGGCGATGAGGCCGTAAGCGGCGGAGTGGGCCTTGTTGAAGGCGTAGTCGGAGAAGGGCAGCAGGATGTCCCACAGCGTCGTGATCGCCGCAGTGGAGTAGCCGTTGGCCCGCATGCCGCTCTCGAAGGAGGCGAACTGCTCGGCCAGCTCGGACTTCTTCTTCTTGCTCATCGCCCGCCGCAGCAGGTCGGCCTTGCCGAGCGAGAACCCGGCGACCCGCTGCGCGATGGCCATGACCTGCTCCTGATAGATGATCAGGCCGTAGGTCGTGTCGAGAATGTCGGCCAGCGACTCCTCGAACTCGGCGTGGATCGGCGCGATCTCCTGCTGGCCGGTCTTGCGCAGCGCGTAGTTGGTGTGCGAGTTGGCGCCCATCGGGCCAGGGCGGTAGAGCGCGATGAGCGCCGAGCAGTCGTCGAAACTGTCGGGCTTCATCAGCCGCAGCAGCGAGCGCATGCCGCCGCCGTCGAGCTGGAACACGCCCAGCGTGTCGCCCCGGCCGAGCAGCTCGTAGGTCTTGCGGTCGTCGAGCGGCAGCGTCAGCGGGTCGATCCGCTCACCGGCCGTCGCCTCGATCATCTTGAGGCAGTCGTCCATGATCGTGAGGTTGCGCAAGCCCAGGAAGTCCATCTTCAGCAGGCCGAGCGCCTCGCAGGCCGGGTAGTCGAACTGCGTGATGATCGCGCCGTCGGACTCGCGGCGCATGACCGGGAGGTAGTCGGTGATCACCTCGGCCGACATGATCACGCCCGCTGCGTGCACGCCGGTCTGCCTGATCAGGCCCTCCAGGCCCCTGCCGAGGTCCATCGCCGCCTTGACGTCGGCCTCTTCGGCGTAGAGCCGGCGCAGCTCGCCCGCCTCGGCGAAGCGGGGGTGACCCTCGTCGAAGATGCCCGCCAGCGGGATGTCCTTGCCCATCACCGCGGGCGGGAACGCCTTGGACACCCGGTCGCCGAGCGCGTAGGGGAAGCCGAGGACGCGGCCGGCGTCCTTGATGGCGGCCTTGGCCTTGATGGTGCCGAACGTGACGATCATGGCGACCTTGTCGGCGCCCCACTTCTCCGTCACGTAACGGATCACCTCGGCCCGCCTCCGCTCGTCGAAGTCGATGTCGACGTCGGGCATGGAGACCCGGTCGGGGTTGAGGAACCGCTCGAAGATCAGGCCGTGCGGCAGCGGGTCGAGGTCGGTGATGCCCATCGCGTAGGCCACCAGCGAGCCCGCCGCCGACCCTCGCCCCGGACCGACCCGGATGCCGTTCTCCTTGGCCCACATGATGAAGTCGGCGACCACGAGGAAGTAGCTCGGGAAGCCCATCTGCTCGATGACGCCCATCTCGTACGCGGCCCGACGGCGATGCTCGTCGTCGAAGCCTTCCGGCCAGCGCCGGTCCATGCCCTCCCAGACCGTCTTACGGAAGAACTCCCGCTCGGTCATCCCCTCGGGGACCGGGTAGACCGGCATCAGATTCTTGAACGCGAAGAACCCGGTCGGATCGACCCTCTCGGCCACCAGCAGCGTGTTGCGGCAGCCCTCGGCCCACAGGTCGGAGGAGTCGACCGCGCGCATCTCGGCGGCGCTCTTGAGGTAATAGCCGCTGCCGTCGAAGCGCAGCCGGTCGGGATCGGACAGCTGCCTGCCGGTCTGGACGCACAGCAGGGCGTCGTGGGAGGCGGCGTCGGAGGCGTAGGTGTAGTGCGAGTCGTTGGTGACCAGCGGCGGCAGGCCGAGGTCGCGACCGATCGCGCTCAGCCCGTCGCGGACCCGGCGCTCGATGTCGAGGCCGTGGTCCATGATCTCCAGGAAGAAGTTGTCCCTGCCGAAGATCTCCTGATATTTCGCGGCGGCGGCGCGCGCCTCGTCGTACTGGCCGAGCCGCAGCCTGGTCTGGACCTCACCCGACGGGCAGCCGGTGGTGGCCATCAGCCCATCGGCGTGCTCGGCGAGGATCTCGGCGTCCATCCTTGGCCATTTGCGGACGAAACCCTCGGTGTAGGCGCGCGAGGACAGCCGCATCAGGTTGTGCAGGCCGACCTTGTCGCGCGCCCAGATCGTCAGGTGGGTGTAGTGGCCACCGGCGGAGACGTCGTCGCGCCGCTGGTGCGGCTCGCCCCACAGCACCGGCTGCTTGGTGTGGCGCGACTCCGGCGCCAGGTATGCCTCGGTCCCGATCACCGGCTTGACGCCCGCCGCGGTGGCCCGCCGGTAGAAGTCGTAGGCGCCGTGCAGGTTGCCATGATCGGTGATCGCGATCGCCGGCATCCCCAGGTCGCCGGCCCGGCCGACCAACTGCTCCAGGCGCGCGGCCCCGTCGAGCATCGAGTATTCGGTATGGACATGCAGATGCACGAACGAGTCGCTGGACGACATGGAGCGGCGCCTCCCCTCTGCATCGTGGCGTGCGCTCCGACTTTAGTAGCCGCCACCGACAGTCCTGGAGTCGTACAGAACGGGCGTCCTCACCGTGAAGGCAGGTCGCGGCGATCACCGGTCGATTAGGGTACGAACTGTTGCTGGCGTTCGCCATGCGAGGCGGTTAGAACTGTTGTTGGATTTCTTCGACTCGCTTGGTTGCGACGGATGGTAATCGTGGGGCAATTTTCTGTCACAGCCGGGCGCCTGACTGGCGCTCGGTCCCCGCCCCTGTTGGTGTCCGTATCAACGGGACAGCGTCCGGCGGGGCGGTGGCCCAAGAGGCGCACTTCCTCCAGCAGTGCGCAGTCAGGCCCTGACAACGCGGTTCTCACCCACGGTCCGCCCGGCTTGCCGGACGGACGCGGCTTCGGCTTCCACCGGATCACTGCCCGGCCTCGGCTGGGTGCGACGAGACTACGCCGACGTCCGTTTTACTGAGGTAAACACAGGGAACCGAAGACGCTTCCTGGCGGAGTTGTCACCACTTGGGGGAGGCCACGCTGAACGGGACGAAAGGGAAGATCGTCCAGATCGCCGCGGCCGCTCTGCTCGGCGCCACGCTCGCTCTCGCAGGCGCTCCCCTGGGTCTGTACACCTCGCTCGCCTGCGCCACCATCGGCGCGGGCTGCCCCGCCGGAGGGCCGTCGCCCGGCCGGCTCCCGGTCCTGACCCGCCTGTCTCCGGTGCAGGCCGCGCAGAGCGGCACGTACGTGGCGCTCGGCGACTCTTACTCCTCCGGCGAGGGCGTCTACGATCGCGCCGCGCGGCCGATCAACAGCGGCGCCGACCGCTGCCACCGCTCGCCGGGCTCCTACGTCCCGCTCGTCGCGGGCGCCCACCGCTTCGGCGGCGGCAGCGCCTTCTGGGCCTGCAGCGGCGCCACCACCCGCCAGCTCTTCTCCGGCCAGTACGGTCAGCAACCGCAGATCGAGCGCGTGGGCGCGGCCGCCAGCCTGGTGACGCTCAGCATCGGCGGCAACGACGCCGGGTTCACCAGCGTGCTCACCGGCTGCATCGTCAAGCTGCCCTGGTCCTCGGCGTGCGTCGACCAGCAGTCGGAGGTGGCCAAGCGGATCGCGGGGCTGCGGCCCAGCATGACGAAGGTGCTGCGGGAGCTCAGGAGCCGGGCGCCGAACGCGCGCATCATCGTGCTCGGCTATCCCCGGCCGTTTCCCGCCGCGCCCCCGGACGGGGTCGACAACCTGACCGTGGAGGACCAGCGGTGGCTCAACGGCATGACGCGGCAGCTGAACGACGTCGTGGCGCGGGTGGCCGGGGAGTTCGACCGGGAGATCGTGGCGTTCGGGGGGACGGGGAGCATCGAGTACGTGGACGCCTATGACGCGTTCGCCGGGCACGAGGTCGGGCAGCCCGACCCGTACGTGAACGGGCTGGCGCTGAACCTGGACGAGTTCGTCGTCAACAGCCGCAGCTTCCATCCGACGGGCGCGGGCTACCGGCGGTTCGCCGAACTGATCAACGCCCGGATCGCCGCCGGGCCTGGGCGCCCGATGAACAACTTCCGCCTCACGACCCCGAGCACCGGCGACGGCCGCTTCTAGCCTCGCAGAGGGAATCCCCCAAAAGGACACCAGCCACAACGGACCGCCTTCTCCCCTCCCCCGCAGGGGGCATCCCTCAAGGGACATCAGCCGCGACGGATCGGCACAGGGATCGAGGCGGTCATGTGACGAAACACCCGGGGCCCCTTCGGACGGCCCTCCAGGAGGGCGCAAGCAACGTGGCAGAGGCCCCTTCGGGGGTGTATGAACACCCAGCGAGCCTTCGTCGCCCCTACGCCGTCGTTTCCGGCCGGTGGCTCCGGCCGTTGGCCGATCGTTCCTCGGCCAGGCTCAGGCCCGCCTCTATGACGGCGTTCATGATGGGGACCAGCCGGGCCTCGCCCAACTCGGGGGCGTGCTCGGCCATCCGGGCGACGAGCGCCCGCTCGCGCGCCATGTCGCGGCCCGCGAAGCCGCCCACCGGCTTGAGGGTCTGTACGATCCCGGCGAGCGCGGCGCGGCGCTCCAGGAGCGTGGCCAGCGCCGCGTCCACCCGGTCGATCGCCTGCCTGCACTCGGGCAGCGTGGCGGGCGCCTCGGGACGGACCAGCGCTCCGACGAGCGCCACCGCTTCCTCGGCCAGCCGTACATCGGCCTCCCCGTGCTCTTCCGTCCGGCGGGCGTCACCCGTACCCCCGACGGGGCCGCCCACGATCAGGCCGTCCGCGCCCGCCGCCACCGCCGCCGCCGACAGCCCGAGGTCCGCGCTCACGTCGGCGAGCACCGGCCGCCCCGACGCCGCCCGCGCGGCCCGCAGCAGCCCCAGGTCCAGCCGTCCCGTCTCGCACAGGATCACCCGGTCGTCGCACTCCAGGGCGCAGTAGTCGGCCAGCCCCAGCCACTCCTCCAGCGTCGCCGACGCCCGGCGTTCGACCACCACCGGCAGGCCCAGCCCGGCCACGGCCCGCACCAGCGGGATGTCGCGCGTCCACGCCGCCCCGATGACCACGCCGTCGGCCGCCCCGGCGATCGCCGGCAGGTCGGCCGCCGAGCCCGGCTCGACCAGCGTCACCCCGTCACGCCGGGCTTCCACCCGGTCCCACCCGGTCGCCCCGCCCGGCCCGGTCGCCCCGCCCGGCCCGACCGGCCCGGTCGCGCCGCCCAGCCCGGTCGCGCCGTTGCCCGGCCCGCGCAGGCTGATCCGGCGGTCGATCACCACCGCCGGGCCGTCGCCCACCCGCAGGCCGCCCACGGTCACCACGTGCCGTTCCAAGGTCGATGACATCTCGGCTCCCCACATCGGCCGGCTCCCCTGGAACCGGCAGGAAATCAAAAAGGCAGAGACGATGGCGTCTCTGCCTGTTGCCGACTCCGGGTGGTCGCTAGCCGACGACCGGCCCTCCCGGAGCCGGCTCGGTAAACGCGTAGCGACAAGTCATGTCTAGACTTTACACCGGCCCTCCACCTGCTGGACTCCCCCTCTCACATAGCGGACTAGCCTTCAGGCGAGTCGCCGTTGATCCCTCGCTATGGGAGTATTTCCTGGCCTAGAGGAGGGTACGAGGCCGTTGATGTCGGATCGCAAGCGGGACGGACGCCGCATCGCCGGTCGTTACCAGCTGCAGGAACCCATCGGCAGAGGTGGCATGGGCATCGTCTGGCGAGCCCATGACGAGCTTCTCGACCGCACGGTCGCGGTCAAGGAGGTCAGATACGCCGCCGCGCTGGGTGACGAGGTGCAGCTGCTGAACCGGCGCACGATGCGTGAGGCGAGGGCAGCGGCCAGGTTCGAGCACCCGAACGTGATCGTCGTACACGACGTGATCGAGGAGGACGGCCGGCCCTGGATCGTCATGCAGCTCGTCCAGTCACGCTCCCTGGGAGCAGTGATCAAGCAGGATGGGCCATTGCCGCCCAAGCGGGTGGCCGAGATCGGCCTGGCCGTGCTCGACGCGCTGCATCGCGCGCACGAGTCCGGCGTCCTGCACCGGGATGTCAAGCCGGAGAACGTACTGCTCGCCGATGACGGCCGGGTGGTGCTCACCGACTTCGGCATCGCGACGCTGGAGACGGAGACGCAGCTCACGGTGACGGGGCTGGCGGGCACTCCGGCGTTCATCGCGCCCGAGCGGCTCAAGGGGCTGCCCGCGCGGCGCGAGTCGGACCTGTGGTCGCTCGGCGCGACCCTTTACACGGCGGTGGAAGGCCGCTCGCCACACGAGCGCGGCATGGCGCTCGCGACCATGCACGCCGTATTAACCGACGAACCGGACCCGGCTCCCCACGCCGGGCCGCTCAGCGGCGTGATCAGCGGCCTGCTGACCAAGGAGCCGGTGCAGCGCCTCGGCTACGAGGAGACCGGGGAGTTGCTGCGGGCCGTCATCACGCAGCAACGGTCACGGAAGTCCTCGGCGTCCGCGCCCGCGCCGACCGCGGTGATCCCGCCGGCCGTGGACGAGACCCCGACCGACCCCAACCTGCTGGCGGCGGCCGCCGACGCCCCGCCCGAGACCGGTGCGCGGCTCACCCCGGCGACCGGCGCGCATTCCGAGGAGCCTCCCCAGTCCACCCAGAACGCCGTCCGGCCCGACGGCCGACGGTGGGGCCCGATCGTCGGCGTGATCGTCGCGGTCGTGCTCGTGGCGGGCCTGGGCGGCTATCTCGGCCTGCGCTCGGCCAAGGACAGCCCGGAGGACGGGACGAAGTCCGCGTCCGTCACGCCTCCTGTCAAGGACTCGGCCAAGCCGACCGCGGCGACCGCCGACCCGCCGAAGACCACGCCGAGCAGCGCGGCTCCATCCGCCACGCCGACCGTCAGCCCGTCCGCCGCGCCGACGCCAACGTCAACGCCGAAGCCCACCGAGACGGCCGCCGCGGTGCCCGACGGCTGGAGGAAGTACACGAACAAGAAGCTGAAGTTCTCCGTCGCGCTGCCGAAGGGCTGGACGAGGTACCGGCACAACAGCAACCAGATCGCCTTCCATGGCAAGGGGGCGGGCAGCAACGCGTACATCATGTTCGAGATGACGACGAACCCCGGCAAGGACCCGCTCAAGGACTGGAAGAGGCAGGAGAAGACCGCCAAATACGGGTTCGGCGGCTACGACAAGATCAGCATCAAGGCGGTCGACTTCCGCGGCTGGCCGGCCGCCGACTGGGACTTCACCTGGAACACGAACACCGGCCCGACCAAGGTGCGCAACCGCGGCTTCGTCGCCAACGGCCGCGGCTACGCGATCTACTGGCACAACCTCGAGAGCCGGTGGAAGAAGGACAAACACTTCTTCGACACCTTCGCCGCGACCTTCACCCCGGCCAAGTAGGCTTCCCTGCGTGGAAAGGCAGGTCAGCAACCGATATAGGCTCATCGAACCGCTTGGCGAGGGCGGGATGGGCGTGGTATGGCGTGCCTACGACGAGCTGCTCGACCGTACGGTAGCGATCAAGGAGGTCCGCTACACCGGCGTCGGTGAGGACAAGCGGGCCGAGCTCAACCGCAGGACCATCAGGGAGGCCAGGGCGGCGGGCCGCCTCGACCACCCCTCGGTGATCGTCATCCACGACGTCGTCGAGGAGGACGGCCGCCCGTGGATCGTCATGCAGCTGATCCGCTCGCGGTCGCTGGCCGAGGTGATCCGCGAGCACGGCCCGCTGCCGGTCGCGCAGGCCGCGGCGATCGGCGGCAGGGTGCTCGACGCGCTGCGGGCCGCGCACGCGACCGGGGTGCTGCACCGCGATGTGAAGCCCGAGAACGTGCTGCTCGCCGATGACGGCCGGGTGGTGCTCACCGACTTCGGTATCGCCTCGCTGGAGGCCGAGGCCGGTCTGACCGCCACCGGTGGCCTGGTGGGCACGCCCGCCTACATGCCGCCCGAACGCCTCAACGGCGAGCCCGCCCGGCCCGAGTCCGATCTGTGGTCGCTGGGCGCGACGCTGTACGCGGCCGTCGAGGGCGCGCCGCCGTTCAAGCGCGACTCGTGGGCGGCGACGGTCGCGGCGGTGCTGCGCGACCTGCCCGGGCAGCCGGTCAGGGCAGGCGTGCTCGGCCCGGTGATCATGGGCCTGCTGCAGCGGGACCCGGCCGCGAGGATGCCCGCCGACGAGGCCGCCCACCTGCTCCGGACCGCCGCCGCCGAACCCATGGTGTACGGATATGCCGGACCTCAGACCCCGCAACCCGGCGGCCCGGTAGCCGGGGGGTTCGGGCCCGCGGGAGCCCAGGTACCCGGCGGATTCGGGCCTGCGGGAACCCAGGTACCCGGCGGGTTCGCGTCCGCGGGAACCCAGGTACCCGGCGGATTCGGGCCCGCGGGGACCATGCCCGTACGGACCCGTCGGCGCGGGTGGCTCATGGCCGTCCCCGCGGTCGTGATCGCCGTCGCGGCGCTGGGCACGGGCGGCTGGTACGTCGTCACCTCCCAGCAGTCCCCCACCGGCATGCCCACCCCCACCCCCAGCGCCACTCCGACCCCCACCTCCAGCGGGACGACGACGCCATCCCCCACCCGCACCGCCGAGCCGACCGCGACGCCCAGCCCGCCGCGGCTGCCCGCCGGTTGGCGCCGGCTCGTCAACTCCGCCGGGGACTTCTCGATCGGCCTCCCCAAGGACTGGCAGGCCAAGAAGAACCCCGACAGGGACAGCATCACCATCACCGGCCCCGGCACACCGGGCCAGATGATCGTCGAGTGGACCGTCCCCGAGAAGCCTTCGGCCGACCCCGAGCGCCGCTGGGTGGAGCTGGAGAAGGAGATCCAGGCCAAGGGGGAGTTCGACGGCTACAAGCGGATCGGCATCCGGGCCACGTCCTACCTCGGCCGGCCGGCCGCCGACTGGGAGTTCACCAGGAAGCGCGGCAGCATGCTGATCCACGTGATCAACCGCGGCTTCCGCACCGCCGACGGCCGCCACTTCGCCCTCTACTGGGACACGGCCGACTCATGGTGGGACCAGGACCGGCACTACTTCGACGAGTTCGTCAAGACATTCAGGCCCCAGTGAATGACCCAGTGAACGACCCGGTGAACGAGGCGGCGAAGGAGCGGGCGCGCTTCTGGCGCCACCCGGCGCTGCCCCAGCTGGACCTGCTCAAGGCCCACTACGTCACCCACCGCTTCACCCGGCACGTGCACGACGGCTACGCGATCGGACTCATCCTCGACGGCGTGGAGGAGTTCGAGTATCGCGGCGACCTGCACCGGGCGGGCGCGGGCGAGGTGGTGCTGGTCAACCCGGAGGCGGTGCACACCGGCCAGGCGGGCACGGCGGACGGCTGGTCGTACCGGATGCTCTACCCATCGGTGGAGGCGCTCTCGGGGCTCGCGGCCGAGCTCGGCCTGCCGTACACGACGCCGTACTTCCCCGAGCAGGTGGTGCGGGACCAAGCGGTCGCGGCGCTGCTCGGCCGGGCGCACCTGGCCGCCGAGCGGGGCGACGCGCTGGCCGCCTCGTCGCTGATGCGCGGCTTCTTCTCCCGCCTGCTGATCCGGCACGCCACGCCGCGCCCGTCCGCCGTCCTGCCCGCCGAAGGCGGACGAGCGGTCGCCGAGGCGCTGGAGGTCCTGCACGAGAGCCTGGTGGACCCGCCGTCCCTGGACGATCTCGCGCAGGCCGTCGGGGCGCGGCCGTTCCCGCTGCTGCGCGCGTTCAAGGCCGCGACCGGCCTGCCGCCCCACGCCTACCTGATCTCCATGCGGATCCAGCGGGCCCGCCGGCTCCTGGACTCGGGCGTAAGGCCGGCGCAGGTGGCCGCCGAACTGGGCTTCACCGACCAAGCCCACCTGAACCGGCACTTCAAACGCATCGTGGGCGTGCCACCCGCGGCCTACCAACGGTCAGCAGGAACGTACAAGACCGGCGATTTCCTCTTCACCTAGCCTCACATCTCATGGGACAGACAACACACCGTTCCGCCGCGATACGGGACGGTCTTGGCGTGGGCCTGGCCGTAGGGCTGTCCGGGCTCGCCTTCGGCGCCGCGGCGATCACCGCGGGCCTCAGCGTGGCGCAGGCGTGCGTACTGAGCCTGCTGGCCTTCACCGGCGCCTCGCAGTTCGCGCTGGCCGGAGCGGTGGGCGCGGGCGGCGACCTGGTGGCGGCCGCCGCGGGCGCGCTGCTGCTGGGCGGCCGCAACACCCTGTACGGGCTGCGCCTGGCCGACCTGCTCCGGGTACGCGGCCCGCGCCGGCTGCTCGCCGCGCAGGGCGTGATCGACGAGACCACCGCCGTCACGCTCGCCCAGCCCTCGCCCGAGGCGGCACGCACCGCGTTCGCGACCACCTTCGCCAGCCTGTACGTCACCTGGAACCTCACCACGCTGGCCGGGGCGCTCGGCACGTCGTTCCTGGGCGATCCGGGCGCGCTGGGGCTGGACGCGGTCGGCCCGGCGACCTTCCTGGCCATCCTGTGGCCGCGCCTGACGGGCAGCGCCCAGATCAGGTGGCTGGCGGTGGCCGGCGCGGCGGTCGCGCTCTGCGCGACGCCGTTCTTCCCTCCGGGCGTGCCCGTGCTGCTGTCGGCGGTCGTCGTTCTGGCGGTGCTGCTCCGATGACGCTGTGGTGGGCGATCGCGGCGGTGTGCGCCGGGTGTTACGCCCTCAAGCTGGCCGGGCTGGCGGCACCGCGCCGGGTGCTCGACCATCCCCGGGTCCGCCGCTTCGCCGAACTCGTGCCCGTGGCGCTGCTGGCCGCCCTGATCGCGGTGCAGATGTTCACCGAGCACGGCGAGCTCCACTTCGACGCCGCCCGCACGGCCGGGCTGGGCGCGGCCGTCGTCGCGCTCCTGCTGCGCGCCCCATTCCTGGTGATTCTGGCGACAGCAGCAATAGTGACCGCGCTTGTCCGGGTTTTTATCGGGTAGACGGCGGAGCATGTCCGATTCTGCGCTGCTGGTCGGCGGACGTTACCGACTGATCAGAACCATCGGCCAGGGTGGGATGGGAACCGTCTGGCAGGCCCACGACGAAGTACTCGGCCGAGACGTGGCGGTCAAAGAGATCCATCCCCCTCCTGACCTGACCGACCCCGAGCGAGACGTCTTCTCGGTGCGTACCTTCCGCGAGGCCAGAGCCGCGGGACGGGTGGCGCACCCCGGCGTCGCCACCGTCTACGACGTGCTCGAAGAGCACGGCCACCCGTGGATCGTCATGCAGCTCGTCCACTCGCGCACCCTCGGCGATCTGGTGCGCGAGGACGGCCCGATGGCACCGGCCGAGGCCGCCGACATCGGGCTGCAGTTACTGGAGGCGCTGCGGGCCGCGCACGCCGCCGGGGTCCTGCACCGCGACGTCAAACCGGACAACGTGCTGCTCACCCCGGACGGCCGGGCCGTTCTCACCGACTTCGGCATCGCCACCACCGAGGGCGAGGCGCCTGTCACGAGGACCGGGGTGCTGGTCGGCACGCCCGCGTTCATGGCGCCGGAGCGGGCGGCCGGCGGTGGGGCCCAGATCGCCTCGGACCTGTGGGCGCTGGGCGCGACGTTGTACTACGCCGTCGAGGGCGAGTCGCCGTTCCAACGCCCTCACGCGCTGGCCACGCTGGGCGCGGTGCTGCACTCCGAGCCCGCCCCGATGGCCCGCGCGGGCATGCTGGCCCCGGTCATCCTCGGGCTGCTGCGCAAGGACCCGGCCGAGCGGATGACGCTGGACGAGGCCGAGCAGCGGATCCACCGGCTGCTGATCGGCAGCTCACCGGAGGAGACCGCGCCGGTGAACGTCCCGGCGCCGCCCACGGTGCCCAAACGGGACCCGATGCCGCAAACAGGAGCCATAGCCGCGCCCGTCGCGGCAGCCGGATCCGACGCGGGCCCGGCGCCATCCGGGTGGCGTCGCAGACCGCCGCTCACCGCGGTCGCGGCCGGCACGCTCGCCCTCGTCGTCCTGACCGCGGGCGCGGCGTGGTGGACGAACCGGCAGTCCCAGGCCCGCCAGCCGGTGACGACGGTCCCGGCCGTGGTGCGTACGACCAGCGTCCAGCCTTCGGGCCCGACCCCCTCGGCGACGCCCACGCAGACCGAGACGCACGAGCCGACCACCGACCAGAACCAGGTACGGCAGAGCGCCCCGCCCTCCAGCGACCGGACCGGCGAGCCCACCCCGGCCCCGACCGGAACGCCGACGAAGAAGGAGCCCACGAAGGAGCCAACGAAAAAGAAGGAGCCGACGAAGAAGCCCTCGGCCACGCCCGCCAAGAGCAAGACCCCCAAGAAGAGCACCAAGACCTCGGCGAAGGCCAGCGAAGAGCCCGACGAGCCCGTCGACGTCCCTCCGGCCGACAACGCCGACTAGGGCGCCGTCCCACACCGGGGAAGGGCGCCGGTCAGGACTCGTCGCGTACGGCGTCCAGGGCCCGCTGGAGGTCGGCGGGGTAGTCGGTGGTGAACGTCAGCCACTCGCCCGAGCTAGGGTGCTCGAACCCGAGCGACACCGCGTGCAGCCACTGCCGGGTGATGCCCAGCCGGGCGGCGAGCGTCGGGTCGGCGCCGTACATCAGGTCGCCCACGCACGGGTGACGCAGCGCGGACATGTGCACCCGGATCTGGTGCGTACGGCCGGTCTCCAGCTTGATGTCCAGCAACGAGGCCGCCCGGAACGCCTCGATGGTGTCGTAATGGGTGACCGACGGCTTGCCCCCGGCGACCACGGCGAACCGGCCGTCGCCCGACGGGTGCCGGTCGATGGGCGCGTCGACAGTGCCCCTGAACGGGTCAGGATGTCCCTGTACGAGCGCGTGGTAGCGCTTGTCGACCGTGCGCTCCTTGAAGGCGCGCTTGAGGTGGGAGTAGGCGTGCTCGCTCTTGGCCACGACCATGGCGCCGGTCGTGTTGGCGTCGAGGCGGTGCACGATGCCCTGACGTTCGGCCGCGCCGCTGGTGGCGATCGTGTGGCCGGCGCCGAGCAGGCCGCCGATCACGGTCGGGCCGGTCCAGCCGACGGTCGGGTGGGCGGCCACCCCGATCGGCTTGTTGACCACGACGATGTCGTCGTCCTCGTACACGATCGACATGCCGGGCACCGGCTCGGCGACCGGCATGGGCGTACTGACCGGCGGAGGGAGGGTCACGTCGAGCCAGGCGCCCGCGTGCACCCGGTCGGACTTGGCGGGCGCGTGCCCGTCCACGAGCACCTCGCCCGCGACGATCAGCTCGGCGGCGCGGGTGCGGGAGAAGCCGAACAGGCGGGAGATCGCGGCGTCCAGCCGCTCGCCCTCCAGCCCGTCGGGCACCGGGAGGCTACGCTGGTCAGCCACGCTTGCCGCCCTCCCTGGTGCCGTCGATCTGGTAGCCCCGCCAGGCCAGGATCACCGCGAGGATCCCGCCGCAGACGATCGCCGAGTCGGCCACGTTGAACACCGGGAAGTAGTCGATCACCGGGAAGTGTCCGGGCAGCACCTCGATCCAGTCGACCACGTGCCCCTGGAACTGCACGGACCTGCCGATCCCGGACGGGTAGCGCAGCAGCCGGTCGGTCAGGTTGCCCAGCGCCCCGCCGAGCAGCAGCCCCAGCGTGATCGCCCACGGTAGGCTGCGCATCTTGCGGGCCGTGCGGAGGATGGCCACCACCACACCCGCCGCGATGAACGTGAAGATGATCGTCATTCCGGTGCCGATGCTGAAGGCGGCACCGGAATTGAAGATCACCCGGAACTGCAGGACGTCCTGGATGACCACCATGGGCGCCTTGCCCTCAAGCGTCCGCAGGACAAGCGTCTTGGTGATCAGATCGGTCGCATAGATCACGACCGCCAGCACGACGAGGACCGCGAAGAGGCGGCCGCGTCGCCCCCCTACCGGCGCTCCTCCTTCTGCTTGCAGGCCACGCACAGCGTCGCCCTCGGGAACGCCTGCAGACGTTCCTTGCCGATCGGCTTGTGGCACGATTCGCACACTCCATAGGTCCCTGCGTCGATCCGGGCGATCGCACGTTCGTTCTGCGCGACGAGGTCGCGCGCATTCAGGGTAAGGGCGATCTCGCGTTCGCGCTCATACGTCTTGGCACCCGCGTCGGCCTGGTCGTCACCGGCCCCCTGGGTGACGTCACCCGAGGCGATCTCGGACTCATGGCGAAGAATGTCGGTGTTGAGCTCGTCGATCTCGCTCTGCAGCCGGCCGCGGACGTCGGCGAGCTCCTCCTCAGACCACATCGACGGTGTAGCGGTCTGCGTGACTGGCGCCATGGCTACCTCCCCATGCTGGAACAAGGCCGTAAATGGTGCGGGCAGCTTAGGTCCCCCATAACAGAACAGCAAACGACCCGCCGGACGATTTACCTCTCCCGTAATATCCCGCCCCGCTCGTTCAACTCCTCCTCAGAGGCGCCCATTCCCACAACTTTGTCGGGGTTTACGAGTTCACTACCTGCCGACCGCGAACCCGGAAGCTTTGCGGTCCACTCTGCGTTATGGTGTGAAGCTGCAAGGCGTTGATGGGGCCCGTCTGTGACGGACATCACCCCGGAGCCGCCGGAAGAACGGCTCTCGCGAGCTCACTAGACCCGGCCGCAGACCAAACGAAGAGGGCCTCACCTGAGGTCAAGAAGGGTGGTACCGCGGGGCCGCACGGCTTCGTCCCTTCACGCTCACCTGTCAGCCAGTGATCGCGTGGAGGCCCGCCCGAGATGTCTTCCCCTTCTTTCCGCCCTCTTCCCGCGCAGGTCGACCTGCCCGCGCTCGAGCGCGAGGTCCTCGACCGCTGGCGGGACGGGAAGATCTTCGAGCGCTCCGTCGAGCAGAACGACGGCAACCCCTCCTGGACCTTCTACGAGGGCCCGCCCACCGCCAACGGCCTGCCCGGCGTCCACCACGTCGAGGCCCGGGTGTTCAAGGACCTGTTCCCCCGCTACAAGTCGATGCGGGGCTTCAGCGTGCCGCGCAAGGCGGGCTGGGACTGCCACGGCCTGCCGGTCGAGGTCGGCATCGAGCGGGAGCTCGGCCTGAGCGGCAAGAAGGACATCGAGGCGTACGGCATCGCGGAATTCAACGCCAAATGCCGCGAGTCGGTGCTGCGCCACGTCGACGCCTTCGAGCAGATGACCGAGCGGATGGGTTATTGGATCGACCTGTCCACCGCCTACCGGACCATGGACCCGTCCTATATCGAGTCGGTCTGGTGGTCGCTCAAGGTCATCTTCGACAAGGGCCTGCTGTTCCGCGACTTCCGCATCACCCCTTACTGCCCGCGCTGCGGCACCGGCCTGTCCGACCATGAGCTGGGCCAGCCCGGCGGCTACGAGACCGTCTCCAGCCCGTCGGTCTACGTGCGCATGCCCGTCACCTCCGGCCCGCTGAGCGAGCTCGGCGCCGCCCTGCTGGTGTGGACGACGACGCCGTGGACGCTGGTCTCCAACACCGCCGTGGCCGTACACCCCGAGGTCACCTACGTCGCGGCCCGTACGACGGACGGCGAGGTGCTGGTCGTCGCCGAGCCGCTGCTGTCAGTGCTCGGCGAGGGCGCCACCGAGGTCGCCCGCTTCACCGGCCGCGACCTGGAGCACACCTCCTACACGCGGCCGTTCGAGCTGGTCGACATCCCCGGCGCCCACTACGTGGTGCTCGGCGACTATGTGACGGTCGAGGACGGCACCGGGCTGGTCCACCAGGCTCCGGCGTTCGGCGCCGACGACCTTGCGGTGACCAAGCGCTACGACATGCCGGTCGTCAACCCGATCGGCCCCGACGGCCGCTTCCTCGACGACGTGCCGATGGTCGGCGGCCAGTTCTTCAAGGACGCCGACGAGGGCCTCACCGAGGACCTGCGGGCCCGCGGCCTGCTGTTCCGCGGCACTCACTTCGAGCACAGCTACCCGCACTGCTGGCGCTGCCACACGGCGCTGCTCTACTACGCGCTCCCCTCCTGGTACATCCGGACCACCTCGGTCAAGGACCAGATGCTGGCCGAGAACGCCAAGACCAACTGGTACCCCGACACCATCAAGTGGGGCCGGTTCGGCGAGTGGCTGCGCAACAACGTCGACTGGTCGCTGTCGCGCTCGCGCTACTGGGGGACCCCGCTGCCGCTGTGGGTCTGCTCCGCCGACGAGTCCCACGTGACGTGTGTCGGGTCGATGGAGGAGCTGGGCACGCTGGCCGGCCGCGACGTGTCCGCGCTCGACCCGCACCGCCCGTACGTCGACGACGTCACCTTCCCCTGCCCGACCTGCTCGGCCGAGGCCCGCCGCGTGCCCGACGTCATCGACGCCTGGTACGACTCCGGGTCCATGCCGTTCGCCCAGTGGGGCGAGCGGGGCAAGCCGGAGGGCCTCTACCCGGCGCAGTTCATCTGCGAGGCCACCGACCAGACGCGTGGCTGGTTCTACTCGCTGATGGCCGTGGGCACGCTGGTGTTCGGCCAGTCGTCCTACGAGAACGTGCTCTGCCTCGGGCTCATCCTGGCCGAGGACGGCCGCAAGATGAGCAAGCACCTGGGCAACATCCTGGAGCCCATGCCGCTGATGGACGAGCACGGCGCCGACGCGCTGCGCTGGTTCATGGCCTGCTCCGGCTCGCCGTGGGCGGCCCGCCGCGTGGGGCACAACGCCCTTGAGGAGATCGTCCGCAAGGTCCTGCTGACGTACTGGAACACGGCCTCGTTCTTCACCCTCTACGCCAACGCCGAGTCGTGGACGCCCGAGCGGCTGGCGCAGGCGACCCCCGCGGCCGAGCGGCCGCTGCTCGACCGCTGGGCGCTGGCCGAGCTGCACCGCACGGTGGCCGAGGTCACGGGCGCGCTGGACGAGTACGACACCCAGCGGGCCGGGCGCCGGCTGGCCGAGTTCCTGGACGACCTGTCCAACTGGTACGTGCGCCGCTCGCGCCGCCGCTTCTGGCAGGGGTCGGCGGACGCGTTCGCGACGCTGTACGAGTGCCTGGAGACGGTCACGCGGCTGATGGCGCCCATCGCGCCGTTCGTCACCGACTACCTGTGGGACGTGCTGCGCGGCGAGGGCGCGCCCTCCTCCGTACACCTGACCTCCTGGCCCGCCGTACGCGAGGACCTGCTCGACCCCACGCTGTCGGAGCGGATGGCGCTGGTACGACGGCTGGTCGAGCTGGGCCGCTCGGCCCGTGCCTCCTCCGGCGTCAAGACCCGGCAGCCGCTCGGCCGGGCCCTGGTCGGAGCGCACGGCTGGCCCTCGCTCCCGTCCGAACTGCGGGATCTGATCGCCGACGAGCTGAACGTCCAGGCTCTCGAGGACATGTCCGGCTTCAGCGCCGATCTCGTGTCCTACACCGTCAAGCCCAACTTCCGGGCCCTCGGTAAGCGGTTCGGCTCGCAGACCAAGCTGGTGGCGGCGGCCGTCGGCGCGGCGGAGGCCGCCTCCCTGGCGCCCACCCTCCGCTCCGGCGCCTCTGTCACGGTGGACGTACCGGAGCTCGGCGCGGTGTCGCTCGGCCCCGATGACGTGATCGTCACCGAGCAGCCGCGCTCGGGCTGGGCCGTCGAGACCGGCGCCGTCGACACGGGCACCGGCGAGACGGTGGCGCTCGACCTGGAGCTGACGGACGAGCTGCTCCGGGCCGGTCTGCTGCGCGAGGTCATCCGGCTGGTCCAGGAGGCCCGCAAGTCGACGGGCCTGACCATCACGGACCGGATCTCCCTGTGGTGGTCGGCCGCCGACCCGGACCTGGCGCAGGCGCTGCGGTCGGGGTGGCAGGCGGTGGCGGAGGAAGTACTCGCCACGACCGTCACGGAGGGGACCGAGGATGGGCTGCCGTCGCACTCGGAGACGGACCTGGGGCTGACGTTCCAGCTGCGCCGCGCCTGACGAGCCGTATGGGGTGGGACGTGTCTCTTGGACGCGTCCCACTCGGCTGACGGGCTACCCGCCTGGCCGCGTCCCACTCGGCTTCGCGCCTGGTGGCCCCTCTGGGCCGATCGACCATCGGGCTCACCCGAGGCCGAAGCTCGGATCGAGGCCGGTCAGGTCGGCGCTGGCGGTCCACACGCGCGCCGCGAGATCGGCGTCGGCCAGGTGGCCTCGCAGGGGTTCGAGGGTGGGCAAGCCGCGGATCCCGAACACCCGCGGCCCCCACAGCTGGCCGCCGCGCACGGACGGGTCGAGGACGGCCCGGACGGCGGGCCAGGCGGCGGCCTCCTTGCCCTGGAGGAGGAGGCCGGCCGGCAGACCACGCAGCCGTTCACCGGTGGTCCTCAGGTGCACCGGCGGGCGTGATGGGGTGAGGGAGTCGAGCGCGCCGCCAGGGTGGGTGAGCACGCTCAGCGTCGTACTGCCGGCGGCGCGCAGGCGGCGGTCGAGTTCGAGCCCGAAGAGCATCTGCGCGAGTTTCGATCGCGCGTACGTTCGTTTCGGCCGATAATCGCGCGTGCTCTGGAGATCGTCGAGATCCAGGCTCTCGGACTTGGCCGTGAAGCTGCCGGTGGTGACCACCCGGCTCGCGGACGCGGCCGTCAGCAGGGGCGCCAGCCACCAGGTCAGGGCGAAGTGCCCCAGGTGATTGGTGGCGAACATCAACTCGTTGCCGTCCTTGGTCTCGCGCCGCGGCGGCTGATCGAGCAGCACTCCGGCGTTGCAGACGACCGCGTCGAGTCTCTCCAGCTCCAGCGCGTCCACGGAGGCTTTGAGCGAGGAGAGATCGGCGAGGTCCAGCGGGATGTGACGGACGCGCGCGCCGGGGACGCGGGCGCGGATCGAGACCTGAGCCGCTTCGGCCTTGGCGGTGTCCCGGCTGCCGAGGATGACGGTGGCACCGGTGCCGGCGAGTTGTTCCACGACGAAGTATCCGATGCCCGCGTTGCCACCGGTGACCAGGAAGTTCTTACCGTCGGCGCGCGGCAGGCGGCGCACGTCCCAGGGGTCTGGGCTGTGGGGGTTGGTCATGTCCGGCTCCTTACATGGGGAGGTCGTCGTGTCGGCTGGCACGGCCAGGCGCGTACCGACCAAGAAACTATAATCACTATAGTTTCAGATGCATTCTAGTTTTGGGATACAGTGGGGGCATGGCGACGACGATGGGGCGCCGCGAGCGCAAGAAGGCACAGACCCGCCGGGCGTTGTCGGACGCGGCGTTGCGGCTGTTCTCCGAGCATGGCTACGACGGCGTCACCGTCGCTCAGATCGCCGACGAGGCGGACGTCTCGATCGCCACGCTGTTCGCGCACGTGCCGGACGGCAAGGAAGCGCTGATCTTCGACGACGGCGCCGAACGACACGTGTGGCTGGTCACCGCGATCCACGACCGCCCCGCCGGTCAGTCGGTGCTGGAAGCCCTGCGCCGCTGCCTGGCCGGCCGGGGACCCTTCACCGAAGACCTCCCGCCCGACCTTCGGCGCAAACGCGACCTGATCGTGAGCACGCCCGCCCTGCGGGAATACTCACGCAAGCTCTGGATAGCGAGCGAGGGCGCCCTGGCCGAGGCGATCGCCACGGAGAGCGGCCGCGACCCCGCCGACATGACGGTCCGCGCGCTCGCCCGCTACGTCCTGGAGATCCCGGAGCTCGCAGGCACGGAAGCAGACCCCTTGGCCGCGATGCACGCCATCTTCGACCTCCTCCAATCCGGCTGGCCCGAATCACCCACGGACACCTGACCGGACCCCGCCCGACCGGGCCTCACCTGACCGGGCCTCACCCGGTCCGCTCGCACCGCACCCCGCCTAACCGGGCCTCACCCGGTCCGCTCGCACCGCAACTCGACCCGGTCCGTTCGCTCTGCCGCTGAACCCGGCCGCTCGCTCCCCCGCTCGGCCTGGGCCGTGCGATCCTCAAGGGCTGCCGGGATGATCTCCCAGGCGAAGGGCCTCGGTGGCCAGCCCGGCCCGCCGACGCTCTCGCTGGCCAGCCCGCCTGCGATCTACTTGCCCGCCGGTCCGGCCTCCACGACCGGCGGCCCGACAAACCGCAGTGCCCAGCACCCGGACAACCTCTGCGTTGGCCGCTGAACCAACGTCGAGACTTACGCCCGGGCTCACCTAGCTGACGGACTCGCGATCGTTCTGGCAGACCGAGCAGCTCGTCAGACCGGCCGACTCGGCCTGCGAAATCGTCATGGTCTCCACACCCGTTTCACCCGCGCCCCGGATGAGGGGGCAGGCGGTGCTGTGGTAGCGGCGGGTGCCGACGATGACCTTCACCGTGGCCGACCGCCCGCTCTTCCCCGCGCCTTCACTGTCGGGTTTGCCGCCCTTGGCTGTCGCTTCTTTGGCGGGGTCGGCGTCTCCCCCGCCAGAGGACCCCTTGGCAGACACGGCGCTGTCCGACTTAGTGGACGAGGCGCTATCCGGCTTCGCAGACGCGGCGCTATCCGGCTTGGCGGATGCGGTGCTGCTCGGTTTGGCCGATCCGGCACTGTCCGGCCTGGCGGACGAGGCACTGCCTGGCCTGGCGGATGCTGCGCTGTCGGGCCTGCCGGACGCGCCGCTGTCTGGCCTGGGCGGCTTGGGCCCGGATGCGGGCTCGGGCGCTTTGGCCGCTGCCTTGGCGCTCTCCGCGGGTCTGCTCGTCGCAGGCGTCGCACCGGCAGCGGGTCTCCCACTGGCCGGGCGCGACCCACTCGGCGGCCCAGCGCTCTCTGCCTTGGACGCAGCCTCGGAAGCGGCTCCGGACTGCACCGGCATGATCACGGTCCCGCCCACCGACTCGGACCGCTCTCCCTTGGCCCCGGACGTCTCTCCCTTGGCCCCGGACCGCTCTCCCTCCGAGCCGGACGTCTCCCCTCCGGATCCGGGCCGCCCCGGCTTACCGGACGCGGCCGGCCCCGTCGGCAGGGGGCCCTTGGGCTTGGCCGCGGACTCGGCCGACGAGGCGGGACGCTCGGGCGCCACGGCCGGGCGCTCAGGCCGGTCCGACGAGGGACTCCAGCCGGCCTTGCCGGGGCCGGGACGCTGCGGCGCGGGATCTCCCGCCTGTACGGCACGCTGAGGCGCCGTCGCGGGCCCAGAGTCGTCGAGGTCCGGCGCGGCACCACGGCCCTGAGCATCACGGCCCTGAGCACCACCGCTCTGAGCATCACGGCCCTGACCGCCACGCTCCTGACCGCCAAGGCCTTGACCGCCACGCTCGGAGGCCCCTTGGGCCGGTCCGCCGCGCTCGGGCGCACCTCGGTCCGGTCCGCCACGGCTCTGACCGGCGGCCTCTGCCGCGACGGACGAGGGGCGCTCTCCGGGCCGACCTGCTCCCGACTTTCCGGGCGTCTCCGGCCTTCCGGGCGTCTCCGGCTTGTCGGTCGCCCCAGGCTGGCGGCTTCCGGGCTTGCCGGTCTCGGTACGGCCGATGCCGGACGGGCCGGACGACGGCATGGTGGTGATGTACGGGGCCAGCCTCGGGCCGGCGGAAGGGTCGGACGACGGGGGTTCCGTGCGGTCCTTGCCGGGCCCTGAGGCGGCCGGCTTGGTCGTGGCGCTGGACGACGGCGCGGGCTCCGCGGGGCGGGCGAACCAGCCGGTCGGCTCGGCCGGGGCATCGGCGGGGTCCGGGGCGGGGGTGGCGGCCTTCGAGTCGGGCTTCGGCTTCGCCGGGCCGCCGGACACCGGGGGGCGCAGGTCGCGCGTGGCGCCGGGCGCCTCGGCCCGGAGGTCCGCGGGGACCTTGGGAGTCTGCGAAGGCTCGGGGCCACGCTTGGGAGCCGATGAAGGGCCGGAACCAGGCTTGGGGGCCGATGAAGGCGCGGATCCGGGCTTGGGACCGCCGACCGGCGCGGGGCCCATGGGGGACACGGAGCCGGTAACGGGGCCGGAAGCGGACGCGGCGCCGGTAGCAGAACCGGGGCCAGAAGCGCCGGCCAAGGGGGTGACGGCGGGCTCAACGCCGCCGGGCTTGGAGGCGGCAGCGGGCTCGGGGCCAGCGGCAGGCGGCAGCTGCCGTCCGCCGAGCGCTGCATCCGGCAGGCACGCCGTACAGGGCGTGAAGCCCTCCTCGCGCGCCTCCTCGTACGTGAGCTCCTCTTGATCCCGTCCGATCAGCTGGCGGCAACCCGGGACGTGATAGCGCTTGCGTCCGGGGATCACCAGGACGAGCGCGTCCGGGGAGATCCCGCGCACCGCGGGACGGCGTTGCGTCGGCGCGGTGGCCGTCTGCTGGAGCGTCTGTGGACGCGGCGACGGCGGCGCTCCCATCGGGGCCCCCAGGGGACCCGGCTGGGTCTGGCCATGCGGCAGGCCGGCCGGCGCGTGCCCCACCGGCGGGGTGGCCGGCGCAGCGGCCCGCCCACCACCGGGAAACAGCTCGTGACGCCGCAGCAGCGCCCCGATCACCAGGAACAGCGCGGACAGCACGCTGACCACGATGGACCACATGATCAGGAACGGCTTTGCCAGAACGAAGCCCGCGATCAGCAAGACAACCGCCGCGAGCACCAAACCAGCACTGATTAGGATCACAAAGGGCTCTTTCGAGTGACGGGTCCTTGATGACCCGCTACTTTACCGGCGGTCGTTGTGCGGACCGTCACCGCCGGGGAAAGCGCCCTGCGGGGAGTCACCGCCGAACGGGTTGGGACCACCGGGGAGAGGCTGCTGACCACCCTGAGGCACCGCGTGCGACATGGCCGGAGCCGCCGCCGAGGGACCGCCGCCGGTCATGACCGGGAAGCCACCGCTGCCTTCCGCGGAGACGTTCAGCTCGGCGAGCTGGTTCTCCAGGTAGAGCTTGAGACGGCTGCGGTATTCGCGTTCGAAGCTGCGCAGCTCCTCGACCTTGCGCTCCAGCTCGTCACGGGTCTGGACGAGGGAACCCATGGCCTGACGGTGACGCTCCTGCGCGTCGCGCTCGAGCGTCTCGGCGCGGGCACGGGCGTCGCCGATGACCTGCTCGGCCTGGCGGCGAGCCTTGGTGAGGATCTCGTCGGCCTCGCGGCGGGCGCGGGTGACCGTCTCGTCCGCCTCGCGGCGGGCGTCGGAGATCGCCTGGTCGGCGGTCTGCTGGGCCAGCGCGAGCACGCGGGCCGCGGTGTCCATGTTGTCCTCGGCCGGAGGCATGTTCATGACGGGGACCGGCTGAGGCTGCTGCTGCGGCTCGGGAACCTTCATCGGCTCCGGCTGCGGCGGCATCATCATCTCGGGCTTCGGCTGCTCCTGCACCGGAGCGGAGGCCATGGGCATGCTCATGCCCCCGGGCACCTTACCGCGCAGGCACTCGGCCAGCTTGGCGCGGAGCTCCTCGTTCTCTTGGATCAGGCGGTCGAGCTCAGCCTCGACTTCGTCGAGGAAAGCGTCGACCTCTTCCTCGTCGTAGCCCGGCCGTAGCCGAGTGGTACTGAACTGCTTGTTCCGCACATCAGCGGGCGTCAGCGGCATCTTTTGGTCTCCTTGGCGCGCTTGGAGTCTGTCCGGAGGGACGGTTAACCCGAATCACTTCAGCGCGGACACGAGTTGGATCACGACCGGTGCACCACGGCCTCCATCACCGCGGGCCCAGTGATCCGGCGATCTGGATCAAGAGCAGAACGATGATGAAGAGGACTGTGAAGCTTAGGTCAAAGGCCACCGTACCCAACCGGAGCGGGGGAATGAAACGGCGGAGGAACTTGAGAGGTGGGTCGGTTGCGGTGTAGGTGGCCTCGGCGAGCACGAGCACGACGCCCGAAGGGCGCCACTGACGGGCGAACGCCTGGACCGTCTCAAAGATCATCCTGCCGATGAGCAGCACCAAATAGAGAGACAGGACTACGACCAAGATCTGGCTTACGATCCCCACGGTCTGGCCGCGCCTCCACTTCTGATGTGCCCGCCGGGCCTCGGTGAGGCCTGGTTGGGTGCGATAGACATACAGAGACTCTAACTCTGGTTGAAGAACCCGCGTTCCGCGATTCGAGCCTTGTCCTCGGCGGTCACCTCGACATTGGCTGGGGACAACAGGAACACCTTGTTGGTAACACGTTCAATGCTGCCATGTAGGCCAAAGACCAGACCTGCCGCGAAATCGACCAGGCGTTTTGCGTCGCTGTCAACCATCTCGGTCAGGTTCATGATGACCGGGGTGCCGTCGCGGAAGTGCTCGCCGATCGTCCGGGCCTCGTTGTAGGTCCGGGGGTGGAGGGTGGTGATGCGCGCCAGATCGGTCGTACGGCGCTCCAGGACGGTCGTGGATGGCCTCGGCGCGGGGACCCCGGAGTCTGCCTCGTCGTCGCGTTCCTGGACCGCTACGGCCCGCTCCTCGCCGGTCCGCGGGGGCTCGTCCTCGTAGGCGTACTCGTCCGGGTAGGTCTCATACCTCTCGTAGCGGTCGTCCTCCACGAGACCGAGGTAGACCGCCATCTTGCGCATCGCGCCGGCCATCGCTACGTCGTCCTCCTGCTCATGGTCGCACTCGCTCGGGCCTGTCGCCGGGTCCGAGGCGGCAGCCGTACCCCCTTGGAGCTCACCGCTGATCGACCTCTACTGGTGGTAGCGGGCCTGTAAGACCCACTTGACGGGACATTACCTGACGAAGGGCTTGCGACGACCGAGCAACGCCGTACCGACCCGAACGTGTGTCGCGCCGTGCGCGACGGCCGCGCCGAGGTCATCGCTCATGCCCGCCGACAGCATCGTGGCACGGGGGTGGCGCTCGCGTACGGCAGCGGCCAACTCTCGCAGCCGGGCGAACGCCTTGCCCGGGTCCTCCCCCAGCGGCGCCACGGCCATCACCCCGCCCAGCCACAGGTGCGCGGCCTCGGCGATCAGGTCGGCGATCTCCGGCACGTCGGCGGGCCTGGCGCCGCCCCTGGCCGGGTCGTCGTCGAGCGCCACCTGTACGAGGCAGCCGACCTGGCGCCCCTGCTTCCCGGCCTCCCGGCTGATCACCTCGACCAGCCTGGGCCGGTCGACGGAGTGGATCACATCGGCGTAGGAGACCACTGAACGGACCTTGTTGGTCTGCAGCTGGCCGACGAAGTGCCAGGTCAGGGGGAGATCCCGGCATTCGCGCGCCTTGGGGGCGGCCTCCTGGTCGCGGTTCTCGCCGACCTCGCGGACACCGAGCTCGCACAGCAGGCGGACGTCGGAGGCGGGATAGGTCTTGGTCACGGCGATCAGGGTCACCTCACTCCGATCACGCCCGGCCGCCCGGCACGCCTCGGAGATCCGCCGCTCCACCTCCGCCAGCCCCGCCGCGATCTCATCCCGCCGCGCCCGATCGGTCTCGTCTCGCCGCGCCGGGTCACTCTCGTCTCGCCGTGTCCGATCACTCTCGTCTCGCCGTGTCCGGTCGGCCTCGTCACGGCGCGCTCTGTCCGTCTCGTCACGGCGCGTCCCATCACTTGCGGCTTGCCGCGTCCGGCCGGTCTCGTCCGTACTCACGCTCACGTCCACCTCTTCGCTCCGCTCGGGTATCTCTCTGCCGCAGGGCGCGCCTCCCATGTGGTGCGGCACTGTTTTTCTGGTACGGCAAGCCCGGTGGGCCCCACCCGCCGCACGGGGCCGGGGCCTCCAGGAAGACGGCCGCTGATCCCGCACGGGGCCGGCCGCCGTGACGAGGCACGTGAGTCCGGTCACCCCAGCTCTACACGACTCCCGGCCACCACTGCCACCTGAGTCCGACCACCCCGGCTCCATGCGAGTCCAACCACCCCGGCTACGGAAGGTCCCGGGCCCCGGCCGCGCGACTCCTACCACCCCCGGCCGCGTGAGTCCGATCACTTCCGCTACGTGAGTCCGGCCACCCCCGACCGCGTGAGTCCGGCCATCCCCGCCACGTGGGTCCGGCCACCCTCGCCACGCGAGTCCAGCCACCCCCGCTACGTGGGTCCAGCCGCCCCCGGCCGCATGAGTCTCGGCCCCCCGCCACGTGGGTTCGGCCATCGCGGCTACGTGAGTGAGATCACCCCGGCCCGGCGAGCCAGATCACCCGGCTGGAGGAACCGGCCCCGAACGCGGCTGCGCCGCTCCATTCCCCCGGTGAAGGGCCGTCGAGGCCCGGTGAGGAAGGAGCGGCGGAGAGTCGGGCTACTTGAGGAAGTCGGGGACGTCGAGTTCCTCCTCCTGCTCCTCGAAAACCACCGGACGGCGTTTGGCGGGCTCCGACATGCGGGAGGTGATGGGCGTGGGCGGATTGGCGGGCTCGGGCGTGGGCCGCGGGATCGAGACGGGGCCTGAGGGCTCGTCGGCGATCGGCTCGTGGGCCGCCGGCTCGGGCGCGCTCTCCACCGGACGCACCGGCTCGGGCCGATGGTCGGAGCGGAAGTCGGACCGCTGGTCCGGGCGCGGCGGTTCGGGACGGAGGTCGGCGCGCGGCTCGGGCAGGGGCTCAGGGCGAGGCTCGGGCCTGAAGTCGGAGCGCGGCTCAGGGCGAGGCTCCGGCCTGAAGTCGGAGCGCGGCTCGGGACGCAGTTCGGGCCGGGGCTCGGGGCGCTGGTCGAAACGCTGCGGCGCGGGCTCGGCCTTCACGCTGGGCGCCGAGACGCTGGGGCGTACCGGCGACGACGCGGGCGGAGCCGTGGACGCGGCGGCGGGACGGCTCTGCGGGCGCGGGAGCGGCTTCTCCGCCGGCGGCGGCACGTCGTCGAACCCGGCGGCGATCACGGTGACGCGGACCTCGTCGCCGAGCGCGTCGTCGATGACCGTACCGAAGATGATGTTGGCGTCCAGCGCGGCCGCCATCGATACGAGCTGGGCGGCCTCGTTGATCTCGAACAGGCCGAGGTCGGAGCCGCCGGCGATCGACAGCAGCACGCCGTGGGCGCCGTCGATGCTGGCCTCCAGCAGCGGGCTGGAGACCGCCATCTCGGCCGCGGCGACCGAGCGGTCGTCACCGCGCGCGTGGCCGATGCCCATCAGCGCCGAACCGGCGCCCGACATGACCGACTTGACGTCGGCGAAGTCGAGGTTGATCAGGCCGGGCGTGGTGATCAGGTCGGTGATGCCCTGCACACCCGACAGCAGCACCTGGTCGGCCGCCTTGAACGCGTCGAGCACGCTCACCTGCCGGTCGGAGATCGACAGCAGCCGGTCGTTGGGGATCACGATCAGCGTGTCGACCTCGTCGCGCAGGGTCTCGATGCCGGCCTCGGCCTGCGAGGCCCTGCGACGGCCCTCGAAGCTGAACGGCCGGGTCACGACACCGATCGTGAGCGCGCCGAGCGATCGGGCGATGTTCGCCACGACGGGCGCGCCGCCGGTGCCGGTGCCGCCTCCCTCGCCCGCGGTCACGAAGACCATGTCGGCCCCCTTGAGGACCTCCTCGATCTCCTCACGATGGTCTTCGGCCGCCTTGCGCCCCACATCGGGGTTGGCGCCGGCTCCCAGCCCGCGGGTGAGCTCGCGGCCCACGTCGAGTTTGACGTCGGCGTCACTCATCAGCAGCGCCTGGGCGTCGGTGTTTATCGCGATGAACTCGACGCCCTTGAGTCCCTCCTCGATCATCCGGTTGACGGCGTTCACTCCGCCGCCGCCAATGCCGACGACCTTGATGACCGCGAGGTAGTTCTGCGGTGCTGCCACGACGAGGGGCCTTTCCGCTCGTTGACTTGCCATTTCGGTGCGGATCGTCTCCGCGTTCTCTGCTTCGTTAACTCTCAACCTCAAGTTGAGATTCAGATTTATGTCAACCTGAGGATTGATACGGACAGTAGGAGTTACGCTCCGGGCGGGTCAACTAACCGCGCCGCAAGCACGTCCGGCGTGTCGCGGGCTGTCCGTTTCGCTCCGTCGTCCCGCCAGGTCGGAACCCTCCTCTGCCACGCGCCGTGTTACAGGCTCTCACGCCGGAAGCCCCATCCCGGACAGACTCGGCCATCGGCGGGCGGCGTGATCGGCGCGCTCTGACGGGTGCGCCGCCCTTTATGCGACGCATATCCCATAGGACGCGCCAGCCCCACCCCCGGATCACGCCATACGACGGCTCTGTTGGCGGCACGGTGGAATCCGGGCGCTTGACCGTCACCACGTCGGTGTGGTCCAGCTCCAGCACTTGGCGGCCACCACCTCGGTGGGGTCCAGCTCCAACGCTTGAGCGTCACCACGTCGGTGGGTGCGGGACTCGAGCGTCACCACATATGGAATCCGGCTCACTTGAGCGTCACCACGTCGGGCGAGCTCACGTCGTAGACGCTGGCCTTGCGGCGCAGGAGGGTCTTCAGGATGCGAGCCTTGTCCGCGCCCCGGTCCGCCCCGCCCCAGACGACGCTGCGGCCGTCGGAGAGCTCCAGCGACACGCCCTCGGGCGAGGAGGCCCGGACCCCCCGTACCTTGGCCGCGAGATCGTCGGGCAGCGACTGGATCACCCGCAGCGCGGCCATGGTCGTGGGGTCGCCGGCGGCCGGGCGGTCCACCTTGAGCGTGGGCAGGCCGGGCGGGACCGTGTCCTGGATCTCGATGACGACGCCCCCCTTGTCGATCAGCGCCGCCTTGCCCCCGGCCGTGATCGCGGCGATCGGCTCGCGCTCGACCACCTCGATCTTCAGCGTGCCCGGCCAGACCCGGTCGACCTTGGCCGAGGCGAGCTGCCTGATCTGCATCACCCGGGCCTCGACGCCGGCCAGATCGACGGTGGCCAGTGGGTGCAACTCGGGCACTCCGGCCTGTTGCTCGATGCGCTCAGCAGGCACTGTGACATTTCCCACGATGTCGATCGATCGTACGCCGAGCACGGGCGAGAAGAAGATCAGCCAGACGGCGCAGCCCACCACTCCGGCGGTCAGCAGTACCAGAAAAGCGTTGCGCGCCTTCATCGCCCTCCCAGGGTCGCCCACCTTGCGCAACCGGCACGCCGTGCGCCATCGAACCAACGCCGCAAGAGTCACCGCCACACACGCCGCGCGCCACTGAACCTACGCCGCGTCCGGCCACCGCCCACGGCGCCACGCCAGAGTCCCACCGCCAGAACCCCCGCCGCCCGGCCGCCTGTGGCCGCCGGGCGTGAGGGACTGCGGGGTCATACGGCGAAGAACCACGCCACGCGTAGCGGACCACGGCGTCGTCCCGCGCGAAGCCACGCCACGCAGAACCGACCGAAGAGCCGTCCCGCGCGAAGCAACACCAGGCGCAGCGGACCGCGGAGTCGACCCGCAAAGAGCCGCGCCACACATAGCCGACCGCAGAACCATCCCGCACCGAGCCACACCCGATGTGGCCGGCCGCCGAATCAGCCCGCGGAGAGCTGCTCAAGGATCTGCGGTCCGAGCTCCGTCACGTCGCCCGCGCCCATCGTCAGCACGATGTCGCCGCCACGGGCCCGAGCCGCCACCAGGGCCGGCACCGAGGCCCGGTCCGGGGCGTAGACCACCTGCTCGGCGGGCAGTCGCACGCGGCCCGCCACCATGGCCCCCGACACGCCGGGCTCGGGGTCCTCGCGGGCGCCGTAGACGTCGAGCACGATCGCCTCGTCGGCCAGCCCGAGCGCCGTCCCGAACTCCTCGGCGAAGAACCTGGTGCGCGAGTAGAGGTGCGGCTGGAAGATCGCGATGACCCGCCCGTCGCCCGAGTAGGAGGCCACCACGTCACGCGCGGCCCTCAGGTCGGCGGCCAGCTCGGTCGGATGGTGGGCGTAGCTGTCGAACACCGCGACCCCGCCCGCCTCGCCCTTGGCCTCGAAGCGCCGCTTGGCCCCGGTGAAGGTCGCCAGCCCGTCTCTGATCTCCTCGAACGGCAGCCCCAGCGCCACGGCCACGGCGACCACGGCGGTGGCGTTGAGCGCGTTGTGCGCCCCGGGGACGGCCAGCCGGACCTCACCCATGCCTTCGATGCCCGGGCCCTCGACGGTGAACGTGGTGCCGAACCCATCGGGCCTGACATCGCGCACGCGGTAGTCGCCCGTCTCGCCGTACGTGATGACCTTGATGCCGCGCGCCCGCGCCACCTCGGCCAGCTCCGCCGCTCCGGGGTCGTCGGCGCAGGCGATCAGCAGCGACCCGACGCGGTCGGCGAAGCGGGCGAAGCTGTCGTGCACGGCCCGCGGATCGCCGTAGTTGTCGAGATGGTCGGCCTCGACGTTCGTCACCACGGCGATGTCGGGGGCGAGCATGAGGAAGGACCCGTCGCTCTCGTCGGCCTCGGCGACGAACACCTCCCCCGACCCCTCGTCGGCCCCCAGCCCGGTGGTGACGAGCTGGCCGCCCACGCAGTAGGACGGGTCGGCCCCGCACTTCTGCAGCGCGACGGTCATCATCGAGGCGGTGGTGGTCTTGCCGTGGGTGCCCGCGACGGCGACGCCGTTGCGCCCGGCCATCACGGAGGCGAGCGCGGCGGCCCGCGGGATGACCCGCAGCCCCTGCTTGAGCGCCTCGCCCAGCTCGGGGTTGGAGTCACGGATCGCGGTGGACACCACCACGGTGTCGACGTCCCTGATGTGGGAGGCGGCGTGGCCGATGTGCACGATCGCGCCGAGCTCGCGCAGCTCGTTGACCTGATCGGTGCTGCGCGCGTCGCTGCCGGACACCCGCACGCCGCGCTTGAGCAAGATGCGCGCGATCCCGGACATCCCCGCGCCGCCGATGCCGATGAAGTGCACGCGCCCCAGCTCTTCTGCGGCGACGGGATCGACCAGCTTGACGAGACTCATCGGGCTATCTCCAACACTTTCCTGGCCAGAATGATATCGGCGTCCTTCCGTCCCAGTCTGGAGGCGGCCTCCGACAGGGCCACGACCCGCTCGGGACTGTGGAGCACGGGAAGGACGTTTTTGACGATCCAATCAGATGACAGGTCGGCGTCGCCGACCACGAACCCGCCACCGCCCGCCGCGATGCGCTCGGCGTTGATCCGCTGCTCGCCGTTGCCATGCGGCAGTGGCACGTAGGCGGCGGGCAGCCCGACCGCGGTGAGCTCGGCGCAGGTCAGCGCGCCGCTGCGGCACAGCGCGAAGTCGGCGGCGGCGTACGCGAGATCCATGCGGTCGACGTAGGGCAGCAGGACGTATTGGGGGTCGCCGGGCGGCGGCTCGCGCTCGACGGTGTTCTTGGGGCCGAGCACGTGCAGCACCTGCACGCCGGCCGAGCGCAGGACCGGCGCGGCGGCCAGCGCGGCCTCGTTGAGCGACCTGGCCCCCTGCGAGCCGCCGAACACCAGCAGCGTGGGCCGGTCGGTCTGCAGCCCGAACCAGGAACGGGCCTTGTCGCCCATCGACAGCCGGTCCAGCGAGACGATCTCCCGGCGCAGCGGGGTGCCGATGTATTCGGCCTTGCCCAGCACGTGGTCGGGGAAGCCGGTGAAGACGTGCTCGGTGAGCCGGGCGCCCAGCCGGTTGGCCAGGCCAGGCCGCGGGTTGGCCTCGTGCACCACGATCGGCAGGCCGCGCCGCTTGGCCGCCAGGTAGGCCGGCGTCGCCACGTAGCCGCCGAAGCCCACCAGGACGTCGGCCTGGACGCGGTCGAGTATCGCCGCCACCGCGTTGACCGCCCCGGCCAGCCGTCCGGGCACGGTCAGCAGCCGGGGCGTGATCGCCCTCGGCAGCGGCACCGCCGGCACTAGCTCCAGCTCGTATCCCCTGGCCGGGACCAGGCGGGTTTCGAGGCCGCGTTCGGTGCCCACGCAGGTTATGCCGATGCGCTGGTCATAATGGCGCAGCGCGTCCGCAAGGGCGAGAGCCGGCTCGATGTGCCCGGCCGTCCCGCCACCGGCGAGGACCACCCTCATCTAGGTCACTCCCTAACGTCTCACTCGGCCTTTGGTCGTTCCCCCCAGGCCAAGCCAGCTTAGGGCCCGTACGGCCGGTCCGGGGCCACGAGCGGCCAGAGCCTCGCGCGCGCCCGGCTCACGTTTCGCGAACGACAACAGCATCCCCAGGGCGGCGAGGGTCGGCAGGAGGGCCGAGCCCCCGTAGGAGACCAGGGGCAGCGGGATGCCGGTGATGGGCACCACGCCGAGCACCGCGCCCATGTTGATGATGGCCTGGCCGACGATCCAGGCCACGATGGCCGCGGCGGCCAGCCGTACGAAGGAGTCCTTGACCCGGGCGGCGACCCGCAGGCCCGCGTAGCCGAGCAGCCCGAAGAGCACCACCACGGTCAGGGTCCCCATCAGCCCGAGCTCCTCGCCCAGGATGGCGAAGATGAAGTCGCTCTCGCCGTGGGGCAGCCAGCTCCACTTGGCCCGGCTGCTGCCCAGCCCGAGCCCGAACCAGCTGCCGGAGCCCATCGCGATCTGCCCTTGTACGGCCTGGTAGCCGTCGCCCTGGGCGTCGGCCCACGGGTTGAGGAAGGCGCCGATGCGCGCCATGCGGTACGGCTCCACCTTGATCATGATCAGCGTGGCCAGCACGGCGAGCGCCAGGATGCCGCCGAACAGCTTCACCGGCGCGCCCACCACCCACAGCAGCGACAGGAAGACCATGAACAGCACCAGCGTGGTGCCTAGGTCCCGGCCGAACATGACCATGACGGCCAGGAGCGCGGTGCCCGGCATGAGCGGGATGAGCAGCTGCCGCCACTCGATGCGGCCCTGCCGCGCCCTGCGGGCCAGCAGGTCGGCCCCCCAAAGCGCCAGAGCCAGCTTGGCGGGCTCCGACGGCTGGATGCTGTAGGAGCCGACGTCGATCCACCGCTGCGCGCCCAGCTGGGACGAGCCGATGAACAGCACCATGACCAGGCCGATGAACGACAGCGCCATCAGCGGGTAGCCCGCCCAGCGGAAGAACTTGTGCGGCAACCGGGAGCAGACCCACATGAGTGTCAGGCCCAGACCTGCCGACAACGACTGCTTGATGAACCAGGTGAACGGGTTGTCGGTCTTCTGCATCGCCTCGATGCTGGAGGCCGACAGCACCATCATCAGCCCGAGCGCGAGCAGCAGCCCGCTGCAGCCGATGATGAGGTAGTAGGTCGCCAGCGGCTTGTCCAGCAGTTCCTTGAGCACGGCGAGCTGGTCGCGGATCCAGCCGGTCGGCCCTTCGACCGCGCTCTGCCGTGGCCGCTCCGGAGCCTGTGGAGAGGTGGTCGTGCTCACGTGGCCGCCTCCAGGCCGCGTACGGCTCGCGCGAAGGCCTCCCCTCGGGCCGGGTAGTTGGCGAACATGTCCAGCGACGCGCCGGCCGGCGACAGCAACACGGTGTCTCCGGGGGAGGCGAGCCTGGCGGCTTCGATGACGACACGATCCATCGCACCAGTGTCTTGGCCGGAGATGTCCACGACGGGGACATTCGGCGCGTGTCGCGCCAGAGCTTCGGCGATCCGGGCGCGGTCCACGCCGAGCAGCACCGCGCCGCGCAGCCTGGGCGTCGCCTGGCGTACCAGGTCGTCCACGTCGGCGCCCTTGAGCTGGCCGCCCGCGATCCACACGATCGACGGGTAGGACGACAGCGCCGCGGCGGCGGCGTGCGGGTTGGTGGCCTTGGAGTCATCGACGTAGTCGACCTCGCCGACCCGCTCGACGTGCGCCATGCGGTGCGGGTCGGGCACGAAGTCGCGCAGGCCCTTGCGTACGTCGTCGGGGGTGACGCCGAGCGTGCGGGCCAGCGCGGCGGCGGCGAGCGCGTTGGCCACGTTGTGCGGCGCGAGGGGGCGCACGTCGGCGAGGGTCGCGAGCTCCTCGGCGGCCTCGGCGGGGTTCGCCACGAACGCCCGGTCCACCAGCAGGTCCTCCACCACGCCCAGCTGGCCGGGCCGGGGCACGCGCAGCGTGAAGCCGACCTTGTCCGGGTAGGGGGCGGCGAGCCGCGACGCCTCGGGGTCGTCGGCGTTGTAGACCACGGTGCCCGCGCGCTCGAAGATGCGCCCCTTGGCCTCGGCGTACGCCTCCATCGAGCCGTGCCAGTCGAGGTGGTCGGGCGCCACGTTGAGTATCGCGGCGGCGTGCGGGGCGAGCGTGCTCGACCAGTGCAGCTGGAAGCTCGACAGCTCGACGGCCAGGGCGTCGTACAGCTCCCCCACGGCCTCGACCACGGGCAGGCCCACGTTGCCCACGGCCAGCGCCTTGCGCCCGGCGGCCAGCAGGATGGAGGTGAGCATGCGGACCACGGTCGTCTTGCCGTTGGTGCCGGTCAGCGCGAGCCAGGGGGCCGCCTGGGCGGGGCGCAGCCGCCAGGCCAGCTCCACCTCCCCGACCACCTCCACGCCCGCCTCCAGGGCCGCGGCTATCAGCGGGTGGTGCGGCGCCCAGCCGGTGGTGACGAGCCGGGTGACGCCCGCCGGCAGCTCCATCGGGCCGAAGCGCACCTCGACGCCGAGCCCGGCGAGCTCGGCCGCCACGGCGCGCCGGCGGTCGTCCTCGGCGGCCTCGACCACGACGACGGGCTCACCCCGCGCGGCCAGCACCCGCGCCACGGCGGTGCCGGAGACGCCGAGCCCGGCCACGCAGGTGAGGGCCATTACTTGGGCATCCATTCGACGTAGAACAGCCCGAGCCCGAGTGCCGCGCAGAGACCGGCGATGAGCCAGAAGCGGACCACGATCGTGGTCTCGGCCCAGCCCTTGAGCTCGAAGTGGTGCTGCAGCGGCGCCATCCTGAACACCCGTTTACCGGTCATCTTGAAGAAGCCGACCTGGATGATCACCGACATCGTGATGATCACGCACAGCCCGGCCAGGATGATGAGCAGCAGCTGGGTACGGGTGGCGATGGCCAGCCCGGCCAGCACGCCGCCCAGGGCCAGCGAGCCGGTGTCGCCCATGAAGATCTTCGCGGGCGGGGCGTTCCACCACAGGAACCCGATCAGGGCCCCGAGCACGGCCGCGGCCACCACCGCCAGGTCGAGCGGGTCCCGCACCCAGTAGCAGTTGGGACCGAGCTGGTCGATGCAGTTGTTGCGCAGCTGCCAGTTGCCGATCAGCACGTACGCCCCGAGCACCACCCCGGTCGCGCCACTGGCCAGGCCGTCGAGGCCGTCGGTGAGGTTCACCGCGTTGGAGAACCCGACGATCATGATGAGGACCCAGATGGTGAAGCCCACGATGCCGAGCGAGGGCCCGAAGTCGCGCAGGAACGACAGCCTGGGCTCGGCGGGGGTGATGCCGTAGACGTTGGCCTGCTGGGTCACCAGCACCGCGAAGACCGCGCCGATGACGAGCTGGCCGAGCGCCTTGGCGCCGCTGCGCAGGCCGAGGCTGCGCTGCTTGTAGATCTTGATGAAGTCGTCGAGGAAACCGACCGCGCCGAGTCCGGTCATCAGGAACAGCACCAGCATCCCCGAGACGGTCGGCGCCGACAGCGTCGCCAGGCGGGAGGCGCCGTAGGCGAGCAGCGAGGCCAGCACGATCACGGTGCCGCCCATGGTGGGCGTGCCCCGCTTGCCGTGGTGTCCGGACGGGCCCTCCTCGCGGATCTCTTGGCCGTAACCGCGCCTGGAGAACAGCCGGATGGCCAGGGGCGTCCCGAGCATCGACAGGATCAGCCCCACCGCACCGGCGATGATGATGTCGGTCACTGCGTGGCCCCCCCGAGCAACTGCTCGGCCGTGCGCTCCAGACCCATCGCCCGGGGCCCCTTGACCAGCACCGCGTCACCCGGCCGCAGCCAACCGGCCAGCTCGGCGGCCGCGGCGGCGGCGTCGGGCACGTGCAGGATGAGCGTCTGGGGCGGCTGCGCAGGTGCTCCCGCCATCGGCGGGCCTCCCGCGAGCGCGAGCGGCGGACCCGCGGCGGAGGCCGCCTGAGCGGCCGCGTAGGCGCCCTGAAGCACCGGCTGGGCGTCGGGGCCGGCGACGATGAGGCCCGCCAGTCCGGAACCGCCCGCCAGGCGGCCCAGCTCCTCGTTGAGCGCTGCGCTGTCCTCGCCCAGCTCGCGCAGGGCGGCGATCACGGCGAAGCGGCGGCGGCCCTTGCCGAGCACGCCGAACGCCTCGAACGCGGCCCGCATCGAGTCGGGGTTGGCGTTGTAGGCGTCGTTGACGATCGTGACCCCGTCGGGGCGGTCGGTGACCTCCATCCGCCACCGGCTGCGCGGCGTGGCCTCCGACAGCTCCGCGGCGATGGTGGCGACGGGCAGCCCGAGCTCGTAACCGGCCGCGGCGGCGGCCAGGGCGTTCTCCACGGCGTGCGCGCCGTACAGCTTGAGGCGGACCTGACCGGAGCCCGAGGGGGTGCTCAGCGTGAACGAGGCGCGCCCGCGCTCGTCGACGACGACGTCCTCGGCGCGGATGGCGGCGGCCTCGGAGCGGCCGAACAGCGTGACCCTGGCGTCGGTGCGCGAGGCCATCTCGAGGACCAGCGGGTCGTCGGCGTTGAGCACGGCCACGCCGGTGCGCGGCAGCGCCTCGACGAGCTCGCCCTTGGCCTTGGCGATGGCCTCCTTGCCGCCGAACACGCCGATGTGGGCGGTGCCGACGTTCAGCACCACGCCGATCCGCGGCGGCGCGATGCGGGCCAGGGCCTGGATGTGGCCGATGTTGCGGGCGCTGAGCTCCAGCACCAGGTAGCGGGTGTCGGCGTCGGCCCTGAGCACGGTCAGCGGGTGGCCGAGCTCGTTGTTGAACGAGCCGACGGGCGCGATGGTCGGCCCGATCCGTCCGGTCAGCCTGGCCAGGAGGTCCTTGGTGGAGGTCTTTCCGGCCGAGCCGGTCACGCCGATCACGGTGGCCTGGGGCAGCGCGGCGGCGTGGGCCGTGGCCAGGTCGGCCAGCGCGGCGGCGGCGTCGGGGACGATCACCGTGGGGGCCTCGACCGGCCTGGTGGCCAGCACGGCGACGGCGCCGGCCCGGATGGCCTGGGCGGCGTAGTCGTGGCCGTCGACCCGCGCGCCCTTCAGGGCGACGAACAGGGATCCCGGTTCTACGCCCCGTGAGTCGATCACGACGGGACCGCGCACCACGGCGCGAGGGTCGGCCATGCCCGACAGGGCGCCCGAGGTTATCTCGGCGATCCTGGCCAGAGGCAACGGGATCATGCGTGCTTCCTGCTTTCCTTGCGTGCGTCGATCGCTCCGGCGACCACTTCGCGATCGTCGAAGGGGATCACCTCACCTGAAACGTACTGGCCCTGCTCGTGACCCTTGCCTGCCACGACGATCACGTCGCCACGTCCGGCCCGGCCGATCGCCAGGTCGATCGCGGACGCGCGGTCGGGCTCAATGATCACATGAGCGCGGTCGTGCTGCGGAACGCGCAGCGCTCCTTCCATCATCGCGGCCAGAATGTCCAGAGGATCCTCGGAACGAGGATTGTCGCTCGTGAATATGGCCACATCGGCCAACCTCGCCGCGGACTCGCCCATGACGGGCCGCTTGCCCGCGTCGCGCTCGCCGCCGCAGCCGAGCACGACGACCAGCCGGCCCGCGGTGACCTCGCGCAGCGAGCGCAGCACCGACTCGACCGCGGCGGGTTTGTGCGAGTAGTCGACGATCGCCTGGAACTCGTCGCCCGCCTGCGTGATGCGCTGCATGCGGCCGGGGACGCCGACGAGCGTGCCGACGCCGTGGACGGCGGTCTGCAGCGGCACCCCGGCCTCGACCAGCGTGACGATCGCGCCGAGCGCGTTGGCGACGTTGAACGGGCCGGGCAGCGAGATCTGCGCGTCGGCCTCGACGCCACCGGGACCGGTCACCCGGAAGGTGCTGCCGTCGGCGCCCAGCCGCACGTCGAGCGCCCGCCAGAGGGCCTCGGGCGCGCCCAGCGCGGAGAACGTGGTCATCGGCACCTTCGCCACCGACAGCAGCTCGCGGCCATAGGGGTCGTCGATGTTCGTCACGCCCACGCGGGCCAGCTCGGGCTGGAAGAGCCGGGTCTTGGCGGCGAAGTAGTCGTCGAAGTCCTTGTGGAAGTCGAGGTGGTCCTGCGACAGGTTGGTGAACAGGGCCACGTCGTAGTGGAGGCCGTCGACCCGGCCGAGCGCCAGGGCGTGGCTGGAGACCTCCATGGCCGCCGCGGTGACCCCCGCCTCGCGCATGAGCGCGAACAGGCCGTGCAGCTCGGTCGCCTCGGGAGTGGTCAGCCTGGGCTCGAAGCGCAGGTCGCCGGCGCGGATCTCGACGCCGCCCACCAGCCCGGTGGTGTGGCCCGCGGCCCGCAGGCCGGCTTCGAGCAGGAACGAGGTGGTGGACTTGCCGCTGGTGCCGGTGACGCCGAGCAACTGGATGTCGTCGGCCGGCCGGCCGTAGACCCAGGAGGCGACCTGCCCGAGCACGGCTCGGACGTCGGGCACGACGAGGACGGGCAGGCCCGTGGCGGCGGCGGCCGCGCGGCCGCCGGGATCGGTGAGGACGGCCACGGCGCCGAGCGCCATGGCCTCGGCGGCGAAATCGGCGCCGTGGGACCGGTTGCCCGGCAAGGCCACGTAAAGATCTCCGCGCCGCACGTGGCGGGAGTCGATCGTGACACCGGTGAGCGGGGCGTACGGCGACCGCGACGTGCCGGAATCGGCGTCGAGCATGGTCGCCAGCCCGGTCAGCGGGCGGGGCGGACTGGTCGTTGGACGCATAGACGACGGGGGACGCACGGCCGCAGCGTACCTTCCCTGGTCACTGTCCCGCGCGCGTCCGCACCGTGGGCGCGGCCGAGCCGGAGGGCGGAATCTTCTTGCTCTTGATGGCGAACGTCATCACGTCCTTGAAAACAGGGGCCGCCACCTGGCCCCCGAAGTGGTCCTTCGTGGGATTCTGCAGCACGGACAGCACGACCAGCCGCGGCGCGTCGGCGGGGGCGAATCCGGCGAACGACGCCGTGTAGCCGTCATAGCGGCCCAGCTGCGCGTCGTAGCGGTTGGCGGTGCCGGTCTTGCCCGCCACCCGGTATCCCGGGATGGCGGCCAGCTCGCCGGTGCCCTCGGCGCTCACCGCGGTCTCCAGCATGGTGGTGATCTCCTTGGCGGTCTTGTCGCTGACCACCCTGGTCTCCTTACCAGGAGCGGACGGTACGAACCTGCCCGACTCGTCCGTCGTGCCCGCGACGATCTGCGGCTCGATCTTGACGCCGCCGTTGGCGATGGTCTGGTAGACGCTGGCCATCTGCAGCGCGGTCACGGACACGCCCTGCCCGTAGGCGATCGTGCAGCTCTGGCTGCCCGACCAGTTCTTGTAGTCGGGCAGCAGGCCGGCCTCCGCGTTGGGCACGCCGCCGCCCGGCCGCGCGCCGAAGCCGAAGCTCTTCAGCATCTCGTAGAGGCGCTGGCTGCCGACCTTGCGCGCGGCCATGATGGTGGCCACGTTGCTGGACTCGGCCACGGCCTGGCGGTAGGTCATCGGCTCCGGCTTGTGCGGGTGCGCGTCGTGCAGCACCCGGTCCGCGCACCTGATGTTGTCCTTGACCTGGAAGACCGTGTCGGGCGAGACCACGCCGGCCTCCAGGGTGGCGGCGGCGGTGATCACCTTGTTGGTGCTGCCTGGCTCGAAGACCTCGGAGGCGGCCCGGTTGACGTAGAGGGACGCGGGGCCCTTGCGCCAGTTGTTCAGGTCGAGCTCGGGGGCGTTGGCCATGGCGATGATCTGCCCGTTGCGCACGTCCATGACGATGACCGTGCCGCTGCTCGCGCCGGAGTCGCTCACCTGCTTGGCCACCGCCTGCTGGGCGGCCCACTGGATGTCGCGGTCGATGGTCAGCCGCACGTCGCGGCCGTCGACCGGGACCGTGCGCTGGCTGCTGGTCATGGGGATGCGCTGGCCGTCGCGGCCGGTCTCGACGCGCTGCTGGCCGTCTCGCCCCTTCAGCAGGGTGTCCCGCGCCTGCTCCATGCCGCCCAGCCCGCTCTGCTCGTCGCCGACGAACCCGATCAGGCTGCCCGCCAGGTCACCGCCCGGGTAGACGCGGCGGTAGGTCTTCTTCGTGGTCATCGCGGGCACTTCCGCCTTGAGCAGGCGGCTGGCCACGAGCGGGTCGGCGTCCCTGGCCAGGAGCTGGTACTGGGTGTCCTTCTTGGCCAGCTTGGCGGCTATCTCCTCCTGGGGCCGGCCGAGCTGCGCGGCGAGCACGGCGGTGATCTTCGGCCGCACCTCATCCTTGATCTTGCTGGGGTCGATGGCGATCTCGCGGGCCTCGACGGTGACGGCCAGCGCGTGGCCGTTGACGTCGGTGATGGACCCGCGCTTGGCCGGGATCTCCTCAGTCTGCGTGCGCTGGCCCACGGCCCGCGCCTCGTAGACCTTGGAGTCAAGACCCTGCATCTGGACGAGCCGCCCGCCGAAGATCGACAGGATGAACGTCATGCCGATCAGGCCGATGTTGATGCGCCGGCGCGGGTTGCCCAGGCGCAGCACAGGCGACGGCTTGGGCGGGCGCGGGGGGGCCGGGGGCCTGCGGGGCGGCCCCTCGCCGCCGCGCCGCCCGGGCTGCACGCGCGTGTGCTCGTCATCGCGGGTACGGCGAAGCCTGCCGCCGTCGCCGGGACCCTCGTCGCGGGCCCGGCGCACGTCACGGGGGACCTCTTCGCGGGTACGGCGGAGCGGCCCGTCGTCCTGGCGGGCCCGGGAGCGCTCGTCCCTGGCCGGGGGGATGCGATCCCTGGGGCGGCCGGCCTCCGGGCGCGGACGCACGGAACGCTGGCGGGCACGCTCCTTGGCGGCGTCGTCCCCGTCCTGCCGGGAACGCCCCCTCGGCCCGTCACCACCCTGCCGAGGCCGGGCACGCGGGCCGTCGCGGTCGTCCTCTCGGGATCTACCGCGCGGACCGTCACGCTCGTCCTCGCGAGAGCGGCCGCGGGGCCCGTCAGCCGGGTCCTGCGGGCGCCGGGCCCCGCGGTCGTCCCCGTCGTCGCGGCCTTCGTCCCTGACGAACGGCCCGAACGGGAGGTCGAGCGGGTCCGGCCGCTTTCTCGGCTCCTTGGGTGGATCGTCGGGCCGGCCCGCCCCCTCCGAGCGAGCCGACCCCGCTTGCCGCCCCTGCCGCCCCGGCCCGCCGGGGGTACGGCGAGAGGCGCCGGGCCCTCCCTGGGAACCGGCGCCGCCGCGGCCGGGACCCTGCCCCCTGCCGCCTGTGTCTCTCACCGTCCCTGGTCCACCTGGCTGGTGTCGGCGCCCGCCTCGGTCAGCACGTTGGGCTTGTCCCAGTCACGGTGCTGACCCTGCATCTCGGCCTGGTCGGCGACCGGGCCGGGACCCATGTTCGTCTCGTTGACGAGCTTGGCGTCCTCGTTGGCCTGCCGTGCCACCTCGATCTCTTTGCGCAGGTTGGCCGCGGTGTTGGAGTCCTGCGCCAGAACGACGTTGAGCAGCAGCAGGCTCATCAGGCCGCCGCACATCAGCCCGACGACCAGCAGCACGAACGGGGCCCGCTGGCGCCCCCGCGACGGACGTCGCTTGAGTGCCGGGCGCGCCCGCTCCTGGCTCGCCGAAGTCCCGCCGGGACCGGTCGTCTCGGGACCGTCGGGGCGCGAACGCGGGATGGGCTTGGACTGGTGAGGCACGCCGGGCCTGCGCGGGCCGGGCTTGGGCGCCGTCTTCTGCGGGACGCCGCGGACGGCCGCGCCCCGCCTGCTCTCCTGCTCAGTCCTGGTGGTCAACACGGATCCTCTCTGCCGCCCGTAGCCGGGCCGAGGTCGCCCGCGGGTTGCGGGCCAACTCTTCTTCACTTGGGAGCTCGGCTCCCCTCGTCAACAGGCGGAACCGCGGCTGATGAGCCGGCAGCGGGACGGGCAACCCAGGGGGGCCGGTGTCCTTGGTTCGCGCCGCGAGGACCTGCTTGGTGAGCCGGTCCTCCAGGGAGTGGTAGGAGAGCACGACGACTCGCCCACCGAGCACCAGCGCGTCGAGGGCCGCGGGCAGCGCCGCCTCCAGGGCGGCGAGCTCCGCGTTGACCTCGATGCGCAGCGCCTGGAAAGTTCTCTTGGCGGGGTTGCCCCCAGTGCGCCGAGTAGCGGCTGGAATCGCCTGACGAACGATCTCGGCCAACCGCTTAGTCGACGTTATGGGGTCCTTGGCCCTTTCCTGGATAATTAGGCGCGCGACACGCGGTGCGAACCGTTCCTCTCCGTAATCGCGGAGGATGCGGGTTAGCTCCGCGGCCGAGTAGGTATTGACCACCTTCTCCGCTGTGAGCTCTTGATCCGTATCCATCCGCATGTCGAGCGGAGCGTCATAGGAATAGGCGAACCCGCGTTCGGCCTCGTCCAGTTGCGGCGAGGACACCCCGAGGTCGAACAGCACCCCGTCGACGGTGGCGCGGCCCGTACGGGCGAGCACGTCGGCCAGTTCGTCGGACGAGGCGTGGACCAGCGTGGTCCGGTCGGCGTAGGGGGCGAGCCTGCGCGTGGAGAACTCGATCGCGAACGGGTCGCGGTCGATGCCGATCAGGTGCAGAGACGGATGAGCGGCGAGCAGGGCCTCCGAGTGGCCACCGAGGCCGAGGTTGGCGTCGACGACGACGGGCTCCTGGCCGGTCAGCGCCGGAGCCAAGAGCTCCAGAACGCGGTCGAGCATGACCGGAACGTGACCGCCCGTGCCTGCGTTGTCGTACATCTCCAACCCCCCTCTCGCGTCCTTGCTCGCGGATGACGCGTCCGGACGATCATCGGCCCACCTGGCCCCCACCCGGCGCCGTCCGGCCAGGTCCCCATCCGCACCCTCTTCGTGGACGCCCGCCATCTGACACCGGGGAAGGTGCATCAGCTGGCCGGCAGTGGTTGCGGGTGGAGACCTCGCCGAACGACATCTCCGACGGATCGACCGTGGCTCTACAGAATCCCTGGCAGCACCTCCTCCGACAGATCGGCGAATGCCTGCTCCTGCGCGTCGAGATAGGTGTCCCAGGCTTGGGCGTCCCAGATCTCCAACCGGGTGTTGGCCCCGATGACCGCGCAGTCACGCACGAGGCCCGCGTATTGGCGCAGGCTCTGCGGGATCGTGATGCGCCCCTGCTTGTCAGGCGTCTCGTCGGACGCGCTGGCGAAGAAGACGCGGCTGTAGTCGCGCACCGCCTTGGCGGTGACCGGGGCGGTGCTGAGAGCCTCGGTAATGCGCTGGAACTCCTCTACGGGAAAGACGTAGAGGCATCGCTCCTGGCCTTTGGTGATCACAAGACCCTCCGCCAGCTCCTCACGGTACTTAGCCGGCAGGAACAGCCGTCCCTTGTCGTCCAGACGCGGCTGATGGGTGCCGAGGAACATCGGCCCCACCTCCCGTGCCTAGCGAAGCGCTCAGCGCTGGCGCACCGGGCCCTCCACTGCGCACCACCATACTCCACTTCTCCCCACCGTCAACTGATTCCCAGCCGCTTCGTCACTAGATCGCCGCGCGTTAGTGCAGGTCAGAGCCATGCCGTCGGGTGGGGGGCGGTGGGGCGCGGTCCAACCCTCATGGGCGTGTCGAGGGTTGGAATGACCATGGAATTAGCGGATCAAGCGCTTCACGAAGCGCCGCGTGGTGGAAAGTGGAGCGCATCGCGGTGGCCACTGTCACGGGATTCGCACCCGTATGGCACAAGAACCGCAACTGGGGGCAGGTTCTCTGGAATATCGGTAAAAGTCGCCCAAGAACCCCCAGCGTCGTAGGGTCGTACACACAATGGAAAAGGAATGGCATGGCTCCCGCAATCACGCCCTGGCACGCGGGACTGCCGTAGCACTTCTCATGGAGGCCTGGTGGCAGTAACCCATGACGTCCCTAGCCGGCTCGACGAGCTGGTCTCCACCGCGCACCGGATTCGGCAGGCGATCGAGTCGGTGATCGAGGGCAAAGGGGACGCCGTCCGCCTCACCCTGACTGTCCTGCTGGCCGAGGGCCATCTGCTGATCGAGGACGTGCCGGGAGTCGGCAAGACCATGCTGGCCAAGGCACTGGCCAGGTCCATCGACTGCCCGGTCCGGCGCATCCAGTTCACGCCGGACCTGCTGCCCAGCGACATCACCGGTGTGAGCGCCTACAACCAGCAGACCCGGGAGTTCGAGTTCAAGCCGGGGCCGGTGTTCGCCAACATCGTGGTGGGCGACGAGATCAACCGGGCCTCGCCCAAGACGCAGTCGGCGCTGCTGGAGTGCATGGAGGAGCGCCAGGTCACGGTCGACGGAGTGACCTACCCGCTCGACGCGCCCTTCATGGTGATCGCCACGCAGAACCCGATCGAGATGGAGGGCACCTATCCCCTCCCAGAGGCGCAGCGCGACCGTTTCACCGCCCGGGTCGCGATGGGCTACCCGGAGCCCTCGGCCGAGCTGGAGATGCTCGACGTGCACGGCGGCACCCCGCCGCTGGACAAGCTGCAGCCGGTCGCCACGACCGCCGAGGTGCGCGCGCTGATCGAGGCGGTCCGCGGCGTGTACGTCTCGCAGCCGGTCAAGAAGTACGCCATCGACCTCGCCGTCGCCACCCGCCACTCCCCCGACCTGCGGCTGGGCGCCTCGCCGCGCTCGACGCTGCAGCTGGTCAGGGCGGCCAGGGCCAACGCGGCGCTGTCCGGGCGCGACTACGTCATCCCCGACGACCTGCAGGAACTGGCCGTGCCGGTGCTCGCGCACCGGCTGCTGCCCAGCGTCGAGGCCCAGGGACAGCGCCGCCTGCCCGAGCAGGTGGTGACCGAGCTGGTCAGGCGCGTGCCCGTGCCGGAGACGCGAGCGTCGTGAGAGACGGGCTGCGGGCGCTGACTTCCCGGGGACGCTCGTTCCTGGCCTCCGGGGTGGCCGCCATGTTGATGGCCTTCCTCCTGGGTGAGAACGACCTGTTCAGGATCGGGGTCCTGGTGACGGCGCTGCCGCTGCTCGCCGCGATGGTGGTGGCGCGCACCCGCTACCGGCTGAGCTGCGCGCGGCGCCTCGACCCGGCCAGGGCGGAGGTGGGCGGCGAGGCGACCGTGACGCTGCGCCTGGAGAACGTCACCCGGCTGCCCACCGGGCTGCTGCTCATCGAGGACACCGTGCCGTACGCGCTGGGCGTGCGGCCCCGGTTCGTTCTGGACCGGGTGGAGTCGCGCGGGATCCGGGAGATCGACTACCGGGTCCGCTCCGACCTGCGCGGCCGCTACACGATCGGCCCGCTGTCCGTGCGCATCACCGACCCGTTCGGGCTGGTGGAGCTCACCCGGGGGTTCACCATCAGCGACACGCTGGTGGTGACGCCGCAGGTGGTGGCGCTGCCCCACGTACGGCTGTCGGGTGAGTGGACCGGGGGCGGCGACAGCCGCACCAGGAGTGTGGCGGCGGCCGGCGACGACGACGTGGCGCCGCGTGAATACCGGCAGGGCGACGACCTGCGGCGGGTGCACTGGCGCTCCACCGCCCGCCACGGCGAGCTGATGGTGCGGCGGGAGGAGCAGCAGTGGCAGAGCCGCGGCGCGCTGCTGCTCGACACGCGCCGCTACGCCCACCGCGGCGAGGGCCCGCGCTCCTCCTTCGAGGTGGCGGTCTCGGCCGCGGCCTCGATCGGCGTGCATCTCGCCCATGAGGGCCTCGGCCTGCGGCTGGTGACCGACCAGGGCGCCGAGCACCTGACCGACACCGGATTGAGCTGGTCGCTGCTCGACACCCTCGCGGTGGTACGGAACAGCCCCGCCCGCTCGCTGGAGCTGGGCGTGTCCGCGCTGCGTCAGGGCGGCGGCGACGGGCTGATCGTGGCCGTGCTCGGCTCGCTGGACCCGGAGGAGGCCAGGGAGCTGGCCAGGCTCAGGCACAGCGGCATCACCGGCGTGGCCGTACTCCTCGACGTGGGCACGTGGGACGGCGGCGAGCCGGGCTCCACGGAGAACTACCAGGCGGTGCAGGCGGTCCTCGCCGGTTACGGGTGGCGCATCGTGCGGCTGCCCGCCGGCGTCCCGATCGCCTCGGTCTGGCAGGACGCCGCCAACCGCGGCAGGTACGCGCTCAACTCGGCGGGAGGTGCGGCATGAGGTTGTCGATCGCCTCCGCGGTGGCCACGTTCTGCGCGGCCGTCCTGCTCTATCCGCTCTTCCAGGGCGGCTCCTGGTTCTGGGGGTCGCTGGGCGCGGTGCTCGCGGTGATGTGCGGTGGCCTGGTGAGCGGGCGGCTGTCGCTGCCCGCGTGGGCGGCGGCCCTGGTGAACGTGGCCGCGCTGTGGATCTATCTGACCATGGCCTTCGCCTCGGACAAGGCGTGGGCCTGGGTGGTGCCGACCAAGGGGTCGGTGGTGGAGCTGGCCAAGCTGCTGGGCACCGGCTGGGCCGACATCCAGCGCTTCGCCGCGCCGGTGCCCGCCACCGAGGGCATCGCGCTGCTGACGACCGGCGGCGTGGGGCTCATCGCGCTCGTGGTGGACCTGTTCGCCGCGCGGTTGCGGCGGGCGGCGCTGGCGGGGCTGCCGATGCTGGCGCTGGCCACGGTGCCGGCCACGATCCTGGCGGATCCGATCAGCTGGCCCGCGTTCATCATCGCCGCCCTCGGCTTCACCGGTCTGCTGATCGCCGACGGCCGTGAACGCGTCGGCCACTGGGGACGCGCGGTGCTGGTCAGGCGGACCCGCGTCGCCACCTCACCGGTGCCGGGCGCCGAGCGCGAGACGGCCGACACCCGGGGGCTGCGCCTGTCGGGCAAGCGCATCGGGTTCGCCGCGATCGCGCTGGCGGTCCTGGTGCCCGCGGCGCTGCCGGCGATGGAGCCGGTGTCGTTCTTCACCTTCGGGGTGGGCGGCAACGGGTCGGGCAGGGGCAATTCGATCAGCATCCCGAACCCCATCGCCGGCCTGAAGGGCCAGCTGGAGCTGCCGGAGCGGCGCGTCGTCCTGTCCTACACCAACACCGACGACAAGCCCCGCTACCTGCGGATCTACTCACTCGACACCTTCGACGGCGAGCAGTTCGGCATGACCGAGCCCAAAGGCTCGCCGGACAACAGGACGGAGAACGGCCCGCTGCCCACTCCGCCCGGCCTGTCACCGGCGACCAAGGTCTCGAACGTGACGACCAAGATCCAGCTCAGTGACGAGATCGAGCGGCTGTCGTTCCTGCCCCTGCCGTACCCGCCGCGGCAGATCAACATCGACGGCGACTGGCGCGCGGACACCACCACCCTGATGGTCTTCTCCACCAGGGACGAGGCCGCCGGACTCGGCTACGAGGTCTTCACCACCGAGCCCGCGGTGACCAGCGACCTGCTCGAGGCGCTGCCGCAGGCCAGGGCCTCGGCGAGCGACCCGCGTTACCTCAAGCTGCCCGACAACCTGCCCCCGGAGATCAGGGACCTGGCGGCCAAGGTGACGGCGAACGCCCGGACGAGCTACGAGGCCGCGGTGAAGATCCAGGAGTTCTTCACCAAGACCGGTGACTTCACCTACAGCCTCAAGACGCAGGGCTCCGGCAACTCCGCGCTGAAGGACTTCCTGCTGCGCAGCAGGGCCGGTTACTGCGAGCAGTTCGCCGCGTCGATGGCGGTGCTGGCCAGGCTGAGGGGCATCCCCGCCAGGGTGGCGATCGGCTACACGGGCGGCACGAAGGAGGGCGACAGGTGGACGGTCGGCACGAACGACTCCCACTCGTGGCCGGAGCTGTACTTCGACGGCGTGGGCTGGCTGCCGTTCGAGCCCACTCCGACGGGCTCGCTCGGCCAGGGCAGCGCCCGGGTGCCCGCCTACACGCAGCCGCTCCCCCGTTCCACGAGTGACGGCTCGACGCCGACGCCCGGGGCGACCAGCACGACCGACGACTCGCCGCTCGGCCCGCAGAACCGGGACAACCCCCGCGCGCTCGACCGCGAGGCCACCATCGCCGACAGCGGGCTGCCGGTGGACGACTCGATGCCGCTGATCGGCAAGATCGGCATCGGCGTGGGGGTGCTCCTGCTCATCCTGCTGATCCCGGCGGGGATCCGGCTGATCACCAGGAGCAGGCGGGTCCGCGCGCTGGGCTGGAAGGTGTCCGAGCCGTCGGACGACATGACGGCCAGGGTCGTGGCGGGCAGCCACCCGGCCGTGGCGGCCGCCTGGGCGGAGCTGGACGACGTGCTGTTCGACTACGGAATGGCCCGCGAGCCCAGCGAGACGCCCCGGGCGCTGGCGCGGCGGCTGACCGAGCGCTATGAGTTCGGGGCCGAGCCGGCCGCGTCCATCGCGACGATCGCCTCGGCGGTCGAGCGGGCGTTGTTCGCTCGGGACGCCGGAGAGATCGCGCCGATGAGGAAGGACCTTCGCAAGGTACGGCAGGCGCTGGCGGCCACGGTGTCGCGCTGGAGGCGGGTGCGGGCCCTGCTGCTGCCCCCGTCGACGCTACGGCGGCTGCGTCGGATGGGCGAGGGAGTGCTCGACGGCTTCGACCGGCTGGAGAACATCAGGTGGCGGCGGACGGCGGCCCACAAGGGCTCGTGAACGTCCGAATCGACCGTGCGGTCGTCCCCTTCCCGGGGGCGGCCGCACGGTCGTCTGGAGGTCGTCCGGCGCTCAGCGCTCGTCGTGACGACGGCGCCAGCGCTCCTCCATGCGCTCCATGAAGCTGCCTCGGTTGCCCCGGCGGCCCGGCTTGCCCGAGACGGAGGCACCAGAGGCGGGCGCGGCGTCGCCGAACCCGTTCATGCGTTTCCAGCTGGACAGACCCCACAGACACGCGGCGAGCATGACCACGAAACCGCCGACGCCGAGGGGAATCAAATTGATCACTACGCCGACCATCAGCAGGACGACGCCGAGCGCAAAGCCGATGGAGGCCTTGATGAGGCGACGTTTGTAATGGCTGCGCGGATCACTGATCCTTACGGTGTTGGCCCACTTCGGGTCCTCGGCGTAGAGGGCCTGCTCGATCTGGTCGAGCAAGCGCTGCTCGTGGTCAGAGAGCGGCACGGCGCCTCCCAAGGACGGCCCCAGGACGGGGAAGACGGCAACGGACGACACGGGGTGTCCGAACCTCGCGGTCGGTTATCCCCAGAATACGAGGCCGGAGACGTAGGCGAAAGCGAACGCCCAACGCAGACCAAACCGGAGGTGACGTCATGACTCCATTGTGGGTCATCCAGCGCCCCTCCTCAGAAATCGTGACATCGACGTCATGCCTCCATTTCATCAAGTCTGCCGCGTACAAGCGACGCCGGGAGCACCGCATCGGGACCAAATCTCCGGATTGCTCGATCCATCGCCTGTTCGGCCTCTCGCCAGCCGGTCTCCCGCTCGCCCAGACCGAGCTGGCGGGAGGATGAATCGGCGGGGCGCAGGTTTTCCATCCTGACCCCGACCAGGCGCAGCCGCACCCGCTCGAGCCCGGCGGCCTCGAAGAGCTCGCAGGCGGTCGCGTAGATCTCCTGGGCCACGTCGGTCGGCTCTCTGAGGGTCTTGGACCGGTTGATCGTGGAGAAGTCGGCTCGGCGCAGCTTCACGCTCACTGTCCTGCCCACGTGACCGGCCTTACGCATCCGGGCGGCCACTCGCTCGGACAGGCGCAGCAATTCGCGTTTGATCACTTCGGGATCGTCGATGTCGGCCGCGAAGGTCTCCTCGTTGCCGATGCTCTTGTCGGGCACGTGCGCGGTCACCGGGCGCTCGTCGCGCCCCCATGCCAGCGCCGCCAGATGACCTCCCACGGCCTGGCCCAGCTCGCGCCGCAGGGTGTTGACGGGGACCTTGGCCAGATCGCCGACCGTGCGGATGCCGAGGCGCGTCAGGGACTGCTCCGTGCGCTCGCCAACGCCCCACAGGGCCGAGACGGGCAGCGGGTGGAGGAAATCCACCACCTCGCCCTCGGGGACCACCAGGAGGCCGTCTGGCTTGCACTGCTTCGAGGCGAGCTTGGCCACGAACTTGCTGCTCGCCACCCCCACCGAACACGTGATGCCGTAGCGCTCCAGCACCTGGGCCCTGATCATCGCGGCGATCACGGCGGGCGGGCCCAGCCGGCGCCGCGCGCCGCCGACGTCGAGGAACGCCTCGTCGGAGGCGATCGGCTCGACCATCGGGGTGATCGCGTGGAAGATCTCCATGACGCCCTTGGAGACCTCGGAGTATTTGCCGTGGCTGGGCGGGATGATGGTGGCCTGAGGACATATCCGGCGGGCCCTGCTCATGGGCATCGCCGAGTGCACGCCGTGAGCCCTGGCCTCGTAGGTGGCGCTGAGCACCACGCCGCGCCCGGCCGGCGAGCCGACGATCACCGGGCGCCCTCGCAGCTCCGGGCGGTCGAGCAGCTCGACGCTGGCGAAGAAGGCGTCCATGTCGACGTGCAGGATCGGGCAGCCGCCGTCATCGGCCCCGGTCTGAGGAGCGGGGCCGATGCCCGTGATCTGCTTGCGAGACACGCCACCATTCTATCCGAACACGTGTTCCATGGTAGGGGCAGGTCAGCCGCGATGGCCCAGGACATGGAGCTGCGTGGCGATGTCACGCAGCACGGGATGGACGGCAGCGGCCTGTTCGAGCGCCACGAGGGCCTCGGCGGCGCCCGGCTCGCCGTCGACCAGCCTGCTGGGCACCAGGTCGGCGAACACCCGCACGCCGTGCACCTCGCCGACCGTGAACCCGGTCGCGGCCAGCAGCTGGGCGAGCGTCTCCGCGGTGTAGCGGCGCGGGGTGGGGTCACGGTCGCCCCAGCTGCCCCTCGGGTCGCTCAGCACGGCCCTGGCCTCGTCGAACTGGCCCGCGAGCGCCCGGTGGATGGCGCTGGAGACCGGGTTGGCGGCCAGCACGCTGACCGCGCCGCCCGCGCGCAGCACTCCGGCGACGGCCGTGAGGGCGCTGATCGGGTCTTCGACGTATTCGAGCACGCTGTGGCAGATGACCAGGTCGGCGCTGTCGTGGTCGAGCAGGTCGCCCAAGTCGGCGGCGTCGCCCTGCAGGGCGCGCACGCCCACGCCCTTCTCCTTGGCCCGGCGCTCCAGCGCGGCCAGCGAGTCGGGACTCGGGTCGACCACGGTGACCGTGTGGCCAAGCTCGGCCAGCGGCACCGCGAACCCGCCGGTCCCGCCGCCGGCGTCGACGATGTCGAGAGCGTCGCGCCCCGTGGCGGCCGCCCGCTCGGCCAGCACCGCCCGCAGCGCCGCCCAGACCACGGCGGTCCGCACCGCCGGAGTCCTCGTCACGCCCGCGGTACGCCCTTCAGAACGCAACCTCGGCTCGCCTCCCTCTGCTCCACGAACCCATGTCGCCCGACCATGCCCCTAAAGCTCCGTCCCCTAAAGCTCCCGCCCCAGCCTACGCGGTGTGGGAGATCGCCCGCTCCGCCTCCTCGCTTCCAGGATCGTCGAAGCGCGCCCACGGGTGCCACCTGCTGCGATGGACTTGCCGCCGACGATCTATGCACAGAGGGACGTATGAGGACTTTTCGGTATATTGCGCTGGCAGTGGTGGCCCTGGGGCTCCTGCCGTCCGTACCGGCTCAGGCGGAGACGGCGGGCGAGGTCTACGGCGCGTACTCGCGCATGATGTCCCGCAGCGCCGGCCAGTTCTGGGCCGACGGCAAGGCCGCCGGGCAGTGGGCCTGGAAGCCGCTGTCGGACACCACGTCGGAGATCAGCTGGGGCGATCCCGCCAAGTGGCCGCCGAACTACGCGGAGAAGTTCGTCCACGACGGCGACTGGGTCATGCTCGACGGCTGGCGCGACAACGGCACCTACTACCGCGTGCGGGTCACCAAGGAGCAGATCGGCGACGCCAAGTGCGACGACCTGCGCACGCTGGCCACCAGCGGCCGGCAGCACTACGTGAAGTGGGACATCCCCGGCCAGGCGTACTGCCTCAAGGCCTGGGGCACCATCACCGAGGAGTCCTCGGGCAAGGTGGTCGACTTCGGCCACACGCAGATCTGGTCGCCGCCCGCGCCCTGCTCCAACGCGAAGTACGGCCGGAAGACCTGCGTCAAGCAGTGGGAGTCCTGGTGGGACAACCAGGGCGCGCCCGGCAAGCCGATCACCAGGAAGCTGGAGCGCGACCAGTTCATCGCCCGGGGCATCGGCATGGCCTTCGCCATCCAGCAGTATTTCCCCAAGACGTGGCGGGCCGAGGCGCACTCCGACTGGACCTGGTAGGACACTGGTGCCCCGCCGGCTGGGATGGTCCGGCGGGGCCTTTTGTGGGGCGTCGGCGCCCATGGCCGGCGCTGTCTTCCTGGCTCGGGACGGGACCGGGGCGGGTGGGCTCCTGGCCGAGCCGCACGGTCAACCATGCGCCCGGCGGGCGTCGAACGGTTGACCGTGCGGCATACACGTCCCTCGCCTAGCGCAAGCCGTGCAGGCCGCGTATGTGGAACGTACCTCGCGAATATGGACGGACTTCGGATCAGAAGTAGGAACTTCTTCTACTCGGTGGGGCCGGTATCCGCCGGAGGTAGAACCCGATGCATCCGAAGAGGCTGTCTAAAGAGTGATACTTGGCTTCAGCTGCTTGAAGCGGGCCAGCAGCCCGTTCACGAACTGGGGCGACTCATCCGTCGACAGCTCGCCCGCCAGGTGCACCCACTCGCTGATGACCACGCCCTCGGGGACGCCGGGCATCCACAGGAGCTCATAGGTGCCGCCCCGCAGCAGGTTGCGATCGACGGCGGGCATGCGGTCGAGGGTCCAGCCCTCGGAGTAGGTGGTGATCAGCTCGTCGATGCGGGCCTGGTGACGGGCCACGCCCTCGACGATGGTCGAGGTGTATTCGTTGACCGGGGGCTCCTGCCGTTCGACCCGCTCGGCGAGGATCCGCAGTGGATCCTCGCCGCGCAGTTCGGACTCGAAGAGGATGTCGAGCGCACGCCTGCGTGCTTTGCCTCGCGCCGACACCTCAGGCCCGGCCGAGGTATTCGCCGCTGCGGGTGTCGACCTTGATCTTCTCGCCGGTGGTGATGAAGAGCGGAACCTTGACCTCGGCGCCGGTCTCCAGGGTGGCGGGCTTGGTGCCGCCGGTGGAGCGGTCGCCCTGCAGGCCGGGCTCGGTGTTGGAGATGATCAGCTCGACCGCCGCGGGCAGGTCGATGTAGAGCGCGGAGCCCTCGTTGAAGGCGATCGTGGCCAGGGTGTTCTCGAGCATGTAGTTGGCGGCGGTGCCGACCGTGGCGGAGGGCACGTTGACCATGTCGTAGGTCTCGGTGTCCATGAAGACGAAGTCGTCGCCGTCCTTGTAGGAATATTGCATCTCGCGCTTGTCGACGTTGGCCACGTCGACCTTCACGCCGGCGTTGAAGGTCTTGTCGACGACCTTGCCCGAGAGCACGTTCTTGAGTTTGGTGCGGACGAACGCGCCGCCCTTGCCCGGCTTGACGTGCTGGAACTCCACAACGGCCCACAGCTCACCGCCGTCGAGCTTCAACACCATGCCGTTCTTGAGGTCGTTGGTCGTCGCCACTCGTATTCTCCCGCGTGTGGCCGCTCAAAGGACGAGCAGCTCCTTGGTCGTCTTCGTGAGGAGTTCCGGCCCGCCCGTGCGTGTCACAAGGGTGTCCTCGATGCGAACACCGCCCCGGCCCGGGAGATAGATCCCCGGCTCGACGGTGACAGGAACTCGATCCTCAAGTCTACCGGTCCTCAACGGGCCCAGGAACGGGTCCTCGTGGATCTCCAGCCCGACGCCGTGACCGAGGCCGTGTCTGAAGTGGCCGCCGTGACCCGCCGCCTCGATGACCGAGCGGGCGGCCGCGTCCACTTCCTTGGCCGTCGCGCCCGGCGCCAGCGCCCGGCTGCCCGCGCGCTGCGCCTCGGCGACCAGGTCGTAGATCTCCCGCTGCCAGGCGGCCGGGCCGCCCAGGGCGACCGTACGCGTCATGTCGGCGTGGTAGCCCTGGTAGCAGGCGCCGAAGTCGACGGTGACCAGGTCGCCCGTGCGCAGCTCCCTGCCGGTGGGCGCGTGGTGCGGGATGGCGCCGTTCTCGCCCGCCGCGACGATGGTGGCGAAGGCCGGACCGTCGGCGCCCAGTTCGATCATCCGGGCCTCGAGCAGCCGGGCGACGTCGCGCTCGGTGACGCCGGGGCCGATGTTGCCCATCACGTCGGCGAGTGCCTGGTCGCTGATCGCGCAGGCCGTACGGAGGAGTTCGAGCTCGTCGTCGTCCTTGACCGCCCGCAGCACCTCCACGACCGGCTCCAGCGGCACGGGCCCGCTCTCCAGCAGGCTGCTCAGCCGGTTGAACGTCGCCACGCTCATGCTGGCCGCCTCGATCCCGATGCCGGGCGCGGCCAGCCGGGCCGCCACGTCGGACGCCTCGACGGCCGCCACGTCCAGCCCGCGCGTCTTCTCGATGTAGCGGTTGTCGGTCACCAGCAGCGCGGAGCCGTCGGCCTTGACGAGCACCGCGGCGTTCGAGCTCTCCAGCCCGGTGAGGTAGCGCACGTTGACGCCCGAGGTGACGAGGATCGCGTCGACCTCGCGCGCGGGCAGCATTTCCGCGACCCGCGCCCGGCGTTCCGGATAATTGACGGTCATTTCGTCAATGTACGTGTATTAACCCTCGCGCCACTATTGACCTCCCCTGTCACACGCGAATACCGTGCCGAACGCTGTTCTCATAATTCCATGGAGCGCCCCATGATGCGGTACGCCTTAGCTGTCGCCTTGACCGTTCTGACCATGGGGAGTGTCCCGGCCGCCGCCGCGCCGCCGTCGCCCGGTCACATCCGGGTCGATCAAGTGGGCTTCGCCCCCGCGGAGTCCAAGCACGCCTTCCTGATGACCCGCGCGCGGTCCGCGGGCGCCCGCTTCAGCGTCGTCCGCGACGACGGGCGCGAGGTGCTCAAGGGTACGGCGGGCCGCGACCTGGGCTCCTGGAACGGCACGTACGGGCACGTGTACGGCCTGGACCTCACGTCGCTGAAGGACCCGGGCCGCTACCGGATCAAGTCCGGCACGATCACCTCCCCCGCCTTCCGGATCGCCCCGGCCTCGCCCACCTCGAAGATCCTCACCTTCTTCGAGGGGCAGCGCGACGGCGGCCGCAGGCATGCCAACGACAAAGCCGCCTCGGTCTACGACTGGCCCGTGTTCACCGGGCCGGACACCGACGAGATCAAGGGCGGGCTGCGGAAAATCGGCGGGCCGGTGAACGTCGAGGGTGGCTGGTTCGACGCGGGCGACTATCTCAAGTTCACCCACATCCTGGCTTATGTCGACACACTGCTCTGGGCCTCGGTCCGGGACGGCGGACCCGACCAGAGTCTCAATCGCGAAGCCACCCATGGCCTGAAATATCTGGACAAAATGTGGGACGGCGCTTCCAAGACCCTCTACATCCAGGTCGGCATCGGCGCGGGCGACAAGGCGGCCACCTACGTCGGAGACCACGACGTCTGGCGGCTGCCCGAGTCCGACGACTCCTCCAAGCACCGCTACCTGCGCCACCGGCCGGTCTTCCGCGCGGCCGCCCCCGGCAAGCCGATCAGCCCGAACCTGGCCGGCCGTACCGCGGCGGCCTTCGCGCTGGCCGCGCAGCTGGAACCCTCCCGGGAGCGGGCGACGGCACTGCTGGGCAAGGCGGCGGCGGTCTACGCGATGGCCAAGACGGAGAAGGTGGGGCAGCTCGTCACGTCGCTGCCGCACGCCTTCTACCCGGAGAGCGCCTGGCGCGACGACATGGAGCTGGGCGGCGCCGAGCTGGCGCTGGCGGCGCTGCGGCTCGGCGACGACCGGGCCGTGGGCTGGCTGGAGCAGGCCGCGCGCTGGGCCGGCCAGTACCTGGAGCACGAGGCCGGGGACGACACCCTCAACCTGTACGACGTGAGCGCGCTCGCCCACACCGACCTGGTCAAGGCGATCCGGCAGGCGGACGCGTCCAGCCCGGTGCAGGCCGACCAGGTGATGGGCCCGGACGGGCAGCCGGCGCTGGTCGGCTCGGGGGGTCAGCAGAAGATCTCCGACGGGCTGGCGGTCTCCGAGCAGCAGCTGGTTGACGATCTGCGGGCCCAGCTGGAGATCGGTTCCGCGCGGGCGGCCAAGGATCCGTTCCGGGCGGGGGCCGCGTACGCCGAGTTCGACGCGGTGCCGCACGCGTTCGGGCTGGCGGCGACGTCGCGACTGTACGCGTCGGTGAGCGGGGACCGGGCCTACGACGCCTTCGGGACGCGGCAGCGCGGCTGGGTGTTCGGCGCCAACGCCTGGGGCGTTTCGTTCGTCGCCGGGGCGGGCGAGAACGCGATCCGGTGCCCGCACTACCAGATCTCCGACATCACCCGGAAGCCCGCCACGGGGGCCGTGGTGAACGGGCCGAACGACGCGTCACTGTTCCACGACGGGCTGGGTGGCCACCTGGAAGGGATGGTGCCCTGCCCGTCGGACGGCGTGGACCGCTACGCGCCGTTCACCGGGCGGGGCAGCCGGTTCGTGGACGACGTGCGGTCCTGGCAGGCGTCGGAACCGGCGGACGACTTCGCGGCCATCGGCGTCTACGCGCTCTCGCTGATGTCGCGCTGAGGGCGGTGGTTCGTCACACGACCGCCTGTCTTCTTCCGCCCCCGAAGGGTGATCCCTCCCAAAGGCCTCAGCCACCACGGGCCGTCACGGATCCACGGTCCGTCGCGGCAGGCGTCCCTTCGGAGAGACGCCCCTTCAGGGGAGCTACCGAGCATTCGGGCGATCCCGGGGCGCCCGGTCCGAGGGATCCTCGGACCGGGCGTCGGGGTCAGGGCTTCCAGTTGTCGAGGAAGTCGTTGAGGGGTCCGGAGGTGGGTACGTCGCCCTTCTCCTGGCCCTTGCGCAGGTCGCGCATGATGCCCGTGACCTGGTCGAGTGCCGAGTCGTCGTGGTTCTCCAGGAACTTCCGGCCGGCCTTCCTGATCTTCTCGTGGGCCTTCCTGGCGGCGCGGGGCTCGATGTCGCCGATGGTCTCCTGAGCCGTCAAGGACGCGTCGAATTCACCCAGCCACTTCACCCACCCTCCGGGCGGAACGCTGTTGGCCAGCGTGCCCTTGGGTTTCGGGGTAGGGCCCGCGTCGGTCGGGAGGGGCGCGATGGACGTGGACGGCTCGGGGGTCTCCGTCGGCGTCGGCTCCGGGGCCGACGTGGTGACGATGGGCGTCGCCGAGGGCGTCGGCCCGGCCTCGGGTCTGCCGCGCGAGCCCGCCCACAGGACCAGGCCCACGGTGACGACCGCGATCACGGCCAAGGCCGCGCCCAGCTGCACGAACAGGCGGCGCTTGGACGACGGCGGAGGTGGCGGCGCGTCATAGATCGCCGTATCCCCCTTACGCGGGCCGCCGCCGTCGTGAAACACCCCGGCGGGCATGGCGCGAGTGTCACCGGCACCCGCCCGGGCCGCATCCACCCCACGCCCCGCAGGCCCACCCGCGCCCGGCTGGGCGAAGATCTGGCCGGTCTGCGGAACGCCGCCCGGGTGGGATGTGGCCTGACCGGGCTGAGGCGCACCGCCCTGGTTCGGGCCCGCCTGAGCACCCTGGGATGCTCCGCCCTGGGGCGCCATGGGGGACGTGGCTTGACCGGGGTGGGGTCCCGTGGCCGGGGCGGGCTGGGTGCGGGGTGGGCGGGCGATGGCGGCCAGCGCTCGGCGTACCGTCTCACCGCCGGCCGGGCGTGCGGCGGGATCCTTGGCGAGCATGGCCAGCACCAGCCGGTCCAGCTCGCCCGGCACCTCCGCCCGGTGGCGGCTCGGCGGCTCGGGCTCGGCGTGCAGGTGCCGCTCACCGACCTCGTCCGGCGAGCCTTCGAACGGCGGGCGGCCGCACAGCGCCTCGTAACAGACGCACCCGAGCGCGTACAGGTCCGCGGCGGCCTCCCCGCCGCGTCCGTCGATCACCTCGGGCGCCCGATACAGTACGCCGTCATCCGAGGACACCTGGTCGGCCAGCCCGAACCCCACGACCTTGAGCACCCCGCTCCCGGCCCGCCGGAAGCTGTCGGGCCCGATCTGGCCGTGCACCACCCCGGCCCGGTGCGCCGCCTCCAGTCCCGCGGCCGCCTGCCCGATGAGGTCGCAGACCTCGGTGATGGGCAGCGGTCCCTGCCCGGCCACCTCCTCGCCGATGCTCTCCCCGGTGAGGAACTCCATCACCAGGAACGGCGCCCCCTCGTGGTCACCCACGTCGAGCACCATGGCCACGTTCGGATGGATCACCCGGGCCACGGCCTGGGCATGCTGCCGGAGCACCTCGGGCGTGGCCGCCCCGGCGTCCAGCACCTTCACGGCCACGGTCCAGTCGGCGCGCTGGTCGTAGCCGCGCCACACCTCGCCTGTCGGCCCGCTGCCGATGAGCTCATCAAGCCGATACCGGCCGGCGACCAAAGACGGCGTCGCGTCGGACATTATTTCCGCCAATAACTACAGAAACGGCAATTTCGACCCACCCTAGGCCCCCTCGGGCCTCTGCCGCCCCACAAGGAGCGATCAGGGCAGGACGCCGCCACTGTCAACCCGCTGGGGTACCCAGACGTCTAATGACGGACGAGCGCGTCACGCCCGGGGCGCATCATCCTCGGGCCAGTCCTCGGCGTAGATCAGCGCGAGTTCTTGCCACACCTCGTCCACGGGTCGTCCCTGCACCCGCGCGAGGTGCCGTACGAGCAGGAGGATGAGATGCAGGGAGGCCATCGCGGCGACCTCCCGCGGAACCTCGTTAATGACCCGGCCGATCACCTGCAGGCCGATGGGGTCGCTGGTGTCGCCGCTCTCCCGTGCTTCCAGAGCGACGGTGACCATCGCCAGCACGGCGTTCATGTGCTCTTTGAGGAAAGCGCCCCGCTGAGGGCTGCCTGTCATGACTAGTGCACCTTCCGGCATGGAGGGATTGGCGCCCTGGGGCACCCGAACCAGCATGCCGCCTCAGCCGGTGCGATGCGCATCGATTCGCCCAGGAGACCGCTTACCGTCCTGGGCAGTCTTTCGCAACCCGCACTCACCACGCGAACTTCTGTATGCCCGGATTCGGTGACGCGCCGACGACCAACGCATCCGAAGCCAGCCCGACATGAAGAACGTCCGCCCTCCTGGAGAAGAGCTGGACGCATTGTGGCCTGGGCCGAACACGAACCTCGACTTCTGGGTAAGCGCACCAGGCGAAGCCCTTTGCGCGCCGGCACGGCGCCCCCAGAAGCACAGCCCGAGCGAAGCGAGGCCCATTGTGGCTGGACGCGCGAAAAGGCCCTCCAGGATTATCCTGAAGGGCCCTTTCGTCTTGGTAGCGGGGGCAGGATTTGAACCTACGACCTCTGGGTTATGAGCCCAGCGAGCTACCGAACTGCTCCACCCCGCGTCGCAAGAGAAAGACTATCGGATCCGGGGAGTGCTTCGGTCGCCCGGCGGAAATCAGGAGGCGATTTCCTTGATCCGCTCGATCAGCTTCACCCGGTCCTCGTGCGTCGCCCCGAACGGCGCGATGTTGAGCGTCGTCACGCCGGACTCCTTCATCGCCGCCACCCGGTCCCGGACGAACCCGTCGCTCCCGATGAGCGACATGCTCTCCAGCAACTCATGCGGCACCAGCGCCGCCGCCTCCTCCTTCTTCCCGTCGAGGTACAGCTCCTGGATCGCCTCGGCCTCCTTCTCGTAGCCGTAGCGCCGCGCGAGGTCGTTGTAGAAGTTGCGGCCCTTGGCGCCCATGCCGCCGATGTACAGCGCCGCCATCGGCCGCCCGAACTCCAGCAGCCCCGCCACGTCGTCGCCGATCGCCAGCGACGCCTGCGCGATCACGTCCAGCTCGCCCAGCTCGTCCTGCCGCTTGGCCCGCCCGGCGGCCAGCGACGGGCCCCACACGTCGGCGGCCTTCTCGGGTACGTAGAAGATCGGCTCCCAGCCCTCGGCGAGCTCGGCGGCCAGCTCGACGTTCTTGGGGCCGATGGCCGCGATCACGATGGGGATGCGGGGGCGTACCGGATGGTTGATGATCTTCAGCGGCTTGCCGAGCCCGGTCCCCTGGCCGGGCGGCAGCGGCAGCGTGTAGTGCTTGCCCTCGTACTCCAGCCGCTCGCGCCGCCACACCTGGCGGCAGATCTCGATGATCTCCCTCGTACGGGCCAGCGGCGCGGTGTACGGCACGCCGTGGAAGCCCTCGATCACCTGCGGCCCCGAGGCGCCGAGACCCAGCGTGAAGCGCCCGTCGGAGACGTAGTCCAGGCCCGCGGCGGTCATCGCCAGCAGCGCCGGGGTGCGCGAGTAGATCGGCAGGATCCCGGAGGCGATCTCCAGCCGCTCGGTCTTGGCGGCGATGTAGCCCATCTGGCTGACGGCGTCGAAGCTGTAGGCCTCGGCGACGAAGACGATGTCGAGACCCGCCTTCTCGTAGTCGGCCAACTCGGCGACCGACTCCTTGAAGCCGCCCGAGTAGTTCAGTGCCATACCGATGCGCATGCCGGGCTCCCGATGAACCGAATGTTGTTCCGTTGCGACGGCAACAGGTTAGCGCGCCGCGTCACCGGCAGCGAGCGGCTAGCCTGGGTCGAATGCTGAAGCGCGTCGTCATCGCCGTGTCCGCCGTGCTCGCCGTGGGACTGGCGGGGCATCAGCTGATCCCGGTGCTCGGCGGGTTCACCCCGGTGATGGAGAGCCTGCTGCCCTGGTTCGGACTGATCGTGCCGATGCTGCTCGTGGCGGCCGTCGTGGCACGCTCCAAGCTGGCCACGGCCGCGGCGCTCGTGCCCGGCGTGGTGTGGGCGTCCATGTTCGGCTCCACGCTGATGCGCACCCCGCCCGGTGGCCAGAGCGACCTGGCGGTCGGCACGGTCAACGTGGGCGTCACCAACAGCGCCTCGGGCGAGGCGGTGCGTCGCATCGCCGAAGACCTCGACCTGCTGGCGGCCCAGGAGCTGACCAGCGGCGGCCCGGCCGCCAAGCAGCTCAACAAGATGTTCAAGTACCACTATCCGGTGAGCACGGTCGGCCTGTGGAGCCGCTACCCGATCACCGAGACCAAGCCGCTCGACGTCGGCATGGGCTGGCCGCGCGCGCTGCGGGCCGTGGTGGCCACGCCCAAGGGCAAGGTCACCGTGTACGTCATGCACCTGGCCTCCGCCCGCCCCGGCCACACCGCCTCGCGCGATGAGTCCCTGGCCCACGCCCGCAAGCTCATCGACGCCGACCCGAGCAAGCGGATCCTGCTGCTCGGCGACCTCAACACCGCCACCACCGACCGGGGCATGCAGGGACTCACTCCGCCGCTGACGGACGCGCAGCTCACGGCGGGCGACGGCTTCGGCTTCACCTGGCCGTCGGAGTTCCCGATCACCAGGCCGGACCACATCCTGTTCAAGGGGATGACGGCGACCAAGGCGGGGGTGGCCCCGGCGACGGGCAGCGACCACCGCGCCGCGATCGCGTCACTGCGCCTCTAGCGCGCAAGTGCGGTGACCGTCCCCGGGTGGTCCGTCCACACGACCGTCTCGATCCCTGTGACGGTCCCGTCGTGGCTGGGGTCCTTTTAGCGGGGTACCCCCTTCGGGGGAGAGGAAGAACGGATGCCCGGCGAACGTTCGCGGTCAGGTCTCCAGCAGCGACAGGTCCTCAGGGGTGTCGATGTCGGCCGGGTCGCCCAGCCCGTCGCACGGCACCTCCGTGACCAGCTCGGGATGCGCCTTCAGAAACGGTCTCGCCCCCACATCCCCCACGGCCAGTGCGGCGACGGCGGCGAAGTGGCGGCGGGCGATCAGCACGGGGTTGCGGCGCCGGCCGCCGTAGGTCGCCACGGCCACCTCGGCACCGGCGTCCACCAGGGCGCGTACCGCCGCGGGCCCGATGAACGGCTGATCCACCAGCGCGATGACCACCGACTCGGCCTCCTCGGGCAGCGCGGCCAGCCCCACCCTCAGGGACGAGCCCATGCCCGTCGCCCAGTCCGGGTTGCGGACGGTCACCGCCCGGCGCACCTGTACGGTCGCCGCCCCGAGCACGACCACCACCGGATGGCAGCCGCCGTCCTCCAGCAGCCGCACGCCCCGGTCCACGAGCCGTTCGCCCTCGTACTCGACCAGCGCCTTCGGCGTGCCCAACCGGGCGCCCTGCCCGGCGGCGAGCAGCAGCCCGGCCACCCGGGAGCCTTTCATGGCGTCTCCTGGTGGATGCGCCCCTCGGTGTGGGTCAGCGGCCGCCCCGAACCGCCCCAGCGCAGCTGGATCAGCTCGGCGGCGATCGACACCGCCGTCTCCTCGGGGGTCCGGGCGCCCAGGTCGAGGCCGATGGGCGACCTCAGCCGGGCCAGCTCGTCCTCGGTCAGGCCCGCCTCGCGCAGCCGGGCCAGCCGGTCGTCGTGGGTGCGGCGCGAGCCCATGGCGCCGACGTAGCCCGCGCCGGTACGCAGCGCCACCTCCAGCAGCGGCACGTCGAACTTGGGGTCATGGGTGAGCACGCAGATGACTGTGCGCTCGTCCACCTGTACCGAGGCCAGGTAGTCGTGCGGCCACTTGACCACCACCTCGTCCGCGTCCGGGAAGCGCTTGGGGGTGGCGAAGACGGGCCGCGCGTCGCAGACGGTCACGTGATAGCCCAGGAACTTGCCCACCCGCGCCACCGCCGCGGCGAAGTCGATCGCCCCGAACACCAGCATCCGCGGCGGCGGCGCGAACGACTGCACGAACACCGCCAGGTCGTCCAGCCGCCGCTCGCCCTGCCCGCCGTAGTGCCTGATGCCCGTCGCGCCCTGGGCCAGCATGCCGCGGGCGTCATCGTCGACGGCCTCGTCGAGCCGGTCCAGGCCGAGCGTGCCCGAGGAGCGGTCCGGCCAGATGACGCGCCGGGCGCCCATCCGCCCGGGGCCGGAGACGATCGTGGCGACCGCCACGGGCTCGTGCGCGTTCACGGACGCCGCGATGTCGCCCAGCTGGGGAAAGGTCTCGGCCGAGATGGGTTCGACGAGGATGTCGATGATGCCGCCGCAGGTCAGCCCGACGGCGAACGCGTCGTCGTCGCTCACGCCGTACCTCTGCAGGATGGGCGTGTCGATCTCGGTGGCCAGCTCGAACACCGCGCCCTCGACGCACCCGCCGGACACGCTGCCGACCACTTCGTCGCCGCGCACCGCCATGGCCGCGCCCGGCGCGCGGGGCGCGCTGCTGAACGTGCTCACCACTGTGGCGAGCCCGAACTTGTGCCCCGATCTCCACCAGCGCATGATCTCCGGCAGCACGTCACGCATGGGCGAGCCTCTCACTGAGTTCTTCGAAGGCGGCCAGGCTGTGCCCGGCCACCAGATCGTCCAGGTACGGCAGAGCGGCCCGCATGCCGCCGGTCAGCGGCTGGTAGTCCGCGTACCCCTTGTGCGGGTTGACCCAGATGACCCGGTGCGCCTGCCTGGCCAGCCGGGCCATCTGTGTGCCGAGGAGTTCCGGGTCGCCCCGTTCCCAGCCGTCCGAGGCGATCACCGCGATCGCCCCTCTCGCGCTGGCGCGGGTGAGGTATTCCCTCAGCTCCTCGCCCAGCCTGGTCCCGCCACTCCAGTCGGGCACGGCCTTGGACACCTCGTTCAGCGCCGTGCCGGGGTCGCGGTGGCGCAGCTCGGCGGTGATCGGGGTGAGCCTGGTGCCGATGGAGTAGACCCTGGTGGCCCGCGGCTCGCTCCTGACCAGGGCGTGCGCGAAGCGCAGCAGCGTCTCGGCGTAGGGAGCCATGGAGCCGCTGACGTCCACGAGCAGCACGACGCGGCGCGGCCTGGTGGTGTGCCGCCGGCGGCGCAACCGCGCGACCTCGCCCTTCCTGAGCGCGTCCCGGATCGTCCGCCGCTGGTCCAGAACGCCCCGGTGCGCGGCCTCGAACCGCCGCGAGCGCCGCTGCGCGCGCCGGCCGCGCAGCATGGACAGCATCCGGTGCACCTCCGCCCGTTCGGCCTCGGTCAGCCGGGCCACGTCCCGGTTGCGCAGGATCTCGGTACGGCTGGCGGTGCCGGGCACGGCCTCGGCCTCGCCCTCCTGCTCCTCTTGCTCGGTGGCGGCGGTGTGGCGGGTGACGGTCGTGGTGCTGGTACGGCTGACCTTGGCGGTCCGGCCGCCGAAGTAGGCGGCGAAGCAGCGGTCGTACCTGGGCAGGTCGTCGGGTGTGGCGCAGAGCGTGAAGCGGCCGGCCCAGTAGACGTCGGCCGGAGCGGCCACGTCGAGGCGGTCGAGGGCCAGCAGCAGGTTGCGGGTGCGCTCGTGGTCGGCGGCGACGCCCGCGGCGCGCAGCGTCCTGGCGAAGCCCGTCATGGTGGCGGCCAGCTCACGCATGGAGGAGCCCGTTGCCCAGGACGTTCTCGACGTCCTCGCGGTATTTCAGCGCGGCGCCCAGCGTGGCCGCCGCGCGGCCGGGGTCGAGCTCCTTGGCGCCCAGCGTGAGCAGCGCCTCGGTCCAGTCGAGAGTCTCGGCGACGCCCGGCGGCTTGACCAGCCCGGCCTGCCGCAGCCGCGCCGCCGCCTGGGCCACCTGTGCGGCCAGCGTCTCGGTGCACTCGGGCAGGCGGCGCAGCAGGATCGCCACCTCCCTGTCGAAGTCCGGGTGCTCCAGCCAGTGGTAGAGACAGCGGCGCTTGAGCGCGTCGTGCACCTCACGGGTCCTGTTGGAGGTGACGACCACGACCGGCGGTGTCTTGGCGCTGACCGTGCCCAGCTCGGGGATGGAGATGGTGAAGTCCGACAGCACTTCCAGCAGGAACGCCTCGAACTCGTCGTCGGCCCGGTCGATCTCGTCCACGAGCAGCACGCTGGGCTGCGTCTCGACGGCCTTGAGCAGCGGCCTGGCGATCAGGAACCGGCGATCGTAGATCTCGCCTTCGAGGCGGCCCACGTCGGTGATCCCGGCGGCCTCGGCGGCTTTGAGGTGGAGCAGCTGGCGGGCGAAGTCCCAGTCGTACAGCGCCTGGGCGGCGTCGAGCCCCTCGTAGCACTGCAGCCGGATCAGCGGCGCCTCCAGCAGCGCGGCCAGGGTCTTGGCCAGCTCGGTCTTGCCCACCCCCGCCTCCCCTTCGAGGAAGAGCGGCCGGCCCATCCTGAGCGCCAGGAACGCGGCCGTGGCCAGGCCCTCGTCGGCCAGGTAGGCGTGCCGGTCGAGCAGCTCGATGAGGTTGTCCGGAGACTGGATGTCCATTGCCGTGATTGTCCGCCGCAGCACGCCTTCAGGCTACGCGCCACTTGGTCCACGCGAGAATCCCGCGCTCAGCGCTCCTCCGCGTCCTCTCCGCCCTTCGCCTCTCCGCGCTCGTGGATCAGGGCGGCCAGCTCGGCCGTGGCGCGGTGGGCGCGGGCCTTCTCCGAGCCCTGGATGCCCATCGCGCCGATGGTGCGGCCGTCGGAGAAGTCCAGCTTGGGCCAGGGCTCGCCGACCAGCAGGGTCACGTCCAGGACCTCCGGCCAGCTGTAGCGGTGGGTACGGATGGCGTTGACGATCGTCAGGCCCGTCTCGTCGGCCTCGACCCGCACCCGGCCCAGCAGGTGCAGGACGAAGGCCACCAGGCAGCCGAACAGCACGAGCCCGATCCGGTCCACCAGCTGGAACGGCTCGGCGATGAGGACGGCCATCACCACCGAGCCGAGGACGATCACCGTCGCGGAGCCGTACGCGACGATTCTCCCCCGGCGGGGACGCCAGGTGATGGGCAGCGGCGGGGGAGTCATCGGCTCGGACACGAACGGAAACCTATCGCAGGTCAGTGGAGGGTCTTCAGGAGGAGGGCGGTCTCCAGCGCGGCGATGGCCGACTCATAGCCCTTGTCCTCCTTGCTGCCCGGCAGGCCCGAGCGGTCGAGTGCCTGGTCGAGCGTCTCGCAGGTGAGCACGCCGTTGCCGACCGGGGTCTCCTCGTCGAGTGAGATCCGGGTCAGGCCGGCGGTCACCGAGTCGCAGACGTACGCGAAATGCGCGGTCTCGCCCTTGATGACCGCGCCCAGCGCCACCACCGCGTCGCAGCGGCGGGCCAGCGCCTGGGCGATGACCGGGATCTCCAGCGAGCCGGGCACCCGTACGACGGTGGCCGTGGCGCCGCTGTCCTCGCACGCCTGGAGGGCGCGGGCGAGGAGCTGGTCGGTGATCTTGGCGTGCCAGCCGGCGGCGACCACGCCGACCGTCAGTCCCGCGGCGTCCGGTGCCGCGGCTGCCGCTGGACGTCCTTCCCCGCTCATGAAGCCTCCGAGATGTCGTGGCCGAGGCGGTCGCGCTTGGCCTTGAGGTAGCGCTCGTTGTAGGGGTTCATCGCCACCGGCATGGGCTCGCGGCCGAGCACCTTGATGCCGTAGCCGTCCATGCCCTTGAGCTTGGCCGGGTTGTTGGTGAGCAGGCGTACGGACTTGACGCCGAGGTCGGCCAGGATCTGCGCGGCGTTGGAGAACTCGCGGGCGTCGACCGGCAGGCCCAGCTCGATGTTCGCGTCGACGGTGTCGCTGCCGGCGTCCTGGAGGCTGTACGCCCTGAGCTTGGCCAGCAGGCCGATGCCCCGGCCCTCGTGACCGCGCAGGTAGACCACGACGCCGCGGCCCTCCTGCGCGATGGCGGACATGGCGTGGTCGAGCTGCACGCCGCAGTCGCAGCGCAGCGAGCCGAACACGTCGCCGGTCAGGCATTCGGAGTGGGCGCGGACCAGGATGTTCTCGCCGGCCGAGTCGCCGGACAGGTCGCCGTAGACGAGCGCGATGTGCTCGCCGCCGTCGAGCGCGCTGGCGTAGCCGTAGGCCCGCCACATCCCGTACGCGTTGGGCACGTTCGTCTCGGCGACCCTGGTGACCATGCTCTCGGTCCTGCGCCGGTAGTCGACCAGCTGCTCGATGGAGATGAGCGCCAGATCGTGCTCGTCGGCGAAGGTCCGCAGCTCGGGCAGCCGGGCCATGGTGCCGTCGTCGTTGACGATCTCGGCCAGGACGCCCGCGGGGCTGAGCCCGGCGAGCCTGGCCAGGTCGACGGCCGCCTCGGTGTGGCCGCGCCGGCTCAGCACGCCGCCCTCGTGGTAGCGCAGCGGGAAGATGTGGCCCGGCCGGACCAGCTCGTAGGGCTCGGTGGCGGAGTCGGCGAGTGTACGGATCGTCCTGGCGCGGTCGGCGGCGGAGATGCCGGTGGTCACGCCGTCGCGGGCGTCGACGCTGATCGTGTACGCGGTGCGCAGCCGCTCCCGGTTCTGGAACACCATGAGGGGCAGGCCCAGCCGGTCCAGCTCCTTGCCCTCCATGGGCACGCAGATGACGCCGCTGGTGTGCCGGATGGTGAACGTGAGCAGCTCGGGAGTGGCCTTGGAGGCGGCGAAGATGATGTCGCCCTCGTTCTCCCGGTTCTCGTCGTCGACGACCAGGACGGGCTTGCCGTTACGGATGTCGTCGATCGCCCGTTCGACCGGGTCGAGGATGGTCTCGGTCATGATGCCACCGCCAGTTCCGCGGGAGCGCTCTGGTACTCCCTGAGCCATTTCACGAAGCCGTACAGCACGAGCACGAAGAACACCCCGTAGACGGCGCCGGAGACGACCAGGCCCGAGCTGAACGCCAGCGGCACGCCGACCAGGTCGACGGCCACCCAGATGATCCAGAAGTCGACCAGCGCCCGGCCCTGCGCCCAGGTGGCGACCGCGCTGCCGACGAAGATGTAGGCGTCGGCGGCCACCAGGAACGCGCCCTTCGGCAGCGGCACGCTGGCCCCCCACGACAGGTGGGCGAAGAAGAACAACACGCCGACGAGGACGGTGCCCAGCGCCATCACGCCGATGTAGGCGGTCCGCTCGCGCGCCGTGGCCGGGCGTACGGTCAGCTGCTTGCCGCCTTCCGTGCCGCGCCGCCACGCCCACCAGCCGTAGACGGCCAGCGCCCCGAACATCGCCTGCTTGAGCGCGTTGCCGGTGATGCCCGCGTTGATCGAGGCGATGAACAGCAGCACCGAGCCGGTGAGCTGCACCGGCCACGTCCACACCGACTTGCGTATCGCCAGCAGGACGGTGCTCAGCGCGGCGATGTTGCCGACCAGGTCCGTCCAGAGGACATGCGTACCGAATACCTCGAATCCGGCGTTGGCCCAGTTCACTGCTTGCCCACCAGCCTTTCCACGTACTTCGCGATCACGTCGACCTCGATGTTCACCATGTCGCCCACTTCGCGCTCGCCCATCGTGGTCAGCTTCAACGTGGTGGGGATGAGACTCACGCCGAAGCCGTCGTCGTCAACCGTGGTGACCGTCAAGCTGATTCCGTCGATGGCGATCGAACCCTTCTCCGCCACGTAACGGGCGAGGGATTCGGGGAGGGAGAAGCGGAGGTTGTCCCAGTTCGCCCCGGGTTCCCGGGATCGCAGAACGGCCGTGCCGTCGACATGGCCCTGCACGATGTGGCCGCCGAGACGCTGGTCGGCCCGTACGGCCCGCTCCAGGTTCACCGCGGACCCCACGTCCAGGGCGCCGAGCGAACTGCGGTCGAGCGACTCCTTGATCACGTCCACGGTGAACACGTCGTCCTGGACGTCCACGACCGTCAGGCAGACGCCGTTGACGGCGATCGAGTCACCGTGGCGCGCGTCGGAGGTGACGATCGGGCCGCGGACGGACAGCCGCGCCGAGTCGCCCACCGCCTCGACGGCCACGACGTCACCCTTTTCCTCGATGATTCCGGTGAACATCAACTCTCCTTGCGTGGTGGTGCCAGCACCGGCCGCGCGGTCAGCCGCAGGTCCGGTCCAATGGGGGAAACGTCGTCGAAGGCCAGCCGGTGGGTGGCGGCGATGGTCGCCACGCCCGCCTCGCCGAGCGCGGCCGGTCCGGCGCCCAGGAGGGCCGGGGCGAGGTAGGCGATGACGCGGTCGATCAGGCCCTGGCGCAGGAACGCGCCCGCGAGCGTCGGGCCGCCTTCCAGGAACACGCTGACGACCTCGCGCGCGGCCAGCTCGCGGAGGAGGGCGTGCAGGTCGAGGCCGCCGTCCTGGCGCGGCAGCCGGATCAGGTCGGCCTTGAGGCGGGTCTCGACGTCGTCGGCGACCGCGACGAGCGTGGGCGCCGCGCCGTCCAGCACCCTGGCGCCGGACGGGGTACACGCCTCGGAGTCGACCACGACGCGCAGCGGCACGCGTACGGCGGGCCGGGCTTCGCCGTCCGGGCTCGTCGGACCGCTCGCGTCGGCCGGGCTGGTCGGATCGCTCGCGTCGGCCGGGCGGCTCGGGCGGGCGGTGAGGTGGGGGTCGTCGGCGAGGACCGTGCCGATGCCGGCGATGATCGCATCGGACTCGGCGCGCAGCCGGTGGACGTCGGCTCGGGCCTCGGGGGAAGTGATCCACTGGCTGGTGCCGTCGGGGGCGGCCGACCGGCCGTCGAGGGTGGCGGCGAACTTCCAGGTCACGTACGGCCTGCCGAGCCGGGCGTACGTGAGCCACTCGGCGTTGACCCGCTCAGCCTCCTCGGCGAGCAGCCCGGACTCCACGACGACCCCGTGCGCGCGCAGCCGCGCGGCGCCTCCGGCGGCCTTGGGCGTGGGATCGGCGACCGCCACCACCACCCGCGCGACGCCCGCGTCGAGCAGCGCCAGGCTGCACGGCCCGGTCCGGCCGGTGTGGTCGCAGGGTTCGAGCGTCACGTACGCGGTGCCGCCGCGGGCCCGCTCCCCCGCCGCGCGCAGCGCGACCACCTCGGCGTGCGGGCCACCGGCGTAGGCGTGGAAGCCCTCGCCGGCGACGTTCCCCGAGGCGTCGAGGACGACGCAGCCGACGACGGGGTTCGGGCTGGTGGCGCCCCGCCCGCACGCGGCCAGCTCGACGGCCCGCGCCATGTGCGCGGTGTCTTCAGCGGGTGTCTCCACCCCGGGCCTCCTACTCGCCAGTAGCTCCAAGCCACGGCGGGCCCCGGGGGGTATGGCGGTGCGCGTACGCACCGCAGTGGCGCCCGGCTCAAGGCCGGACACCCGCGCGCTTCCTCCCATCCGGACTTTAACCGTCGGTCCCGGAATTTCACCGAGTCAACCGGCCGATGGCATCGGCCGGGTCGCGGACTGTAACCGCCGGTTCGGAATTTCACCGACCCCGGAGCACGCTAGCTCTCTTCTCACACCAGTCTGCCATGCCGACAAAAGCGGATGCGACCGCCCCCTACTATGCCAAACAAGCGCTCGCTTGGTCAACGCGCGGCGGGACGACTGACAGTGGGTGATGGAAGGGCAGAAGGTCAGGCAGTGGGACAGCCGAAGGTCAGACGGTGGAACGGCGGGAGACCAGGTGCCAAGACAGCCGCAGGTCAGGCGGCCATGAGACGGCGGGCGAGACGGGCGGCCGGGCTGTAACGGACCTGCGCCGGGATCAGCCCCAGCCCGGTGTGCAGCGCCTTCAGCGTGGTCGTCGCCCACAGGTCACCGACCGGGGTGGCGGGCAGGCCGTACAGCCGCCTGGCCCAGCGCGGGAGCGTCGCGAACGCCAGCAGCGTCACCCCCGGCAGGACCGGCTTGAGCGGGGTGAGCAGCAGCGGGAGCGGCGCGGTGAGCGACAGGCGGAGCGGGTGCGCCGCCTCGGGGACGAATCGCAGACCGGGACGTTCCCCCTCGATGTAGTCCCGCAACTCGCCCACGGTGCCGGGGACGGAGGCCGGGTCGAGGCCGACGACCTCGGCGGCCCGTCGCCATTCGGCCACGAAGGTGTCCGCCTCGGCGTCCGTCAGCTTGACGCCGCCCCGGCGCGCCACTGACAGGTAGGAGTCGACCTCCCCCACGTGCACCCAGCGCAGCGCATTCGGATCGTCGAGGTGGAAGCGCTCGCCCGTGTCCGGATCCCACGCGGTCAGCTTGGCGTGGATCCTGCGGACCCGGCGGCCGGCCCGCTCGACCTCCTCGTGCGTCCCGTACGTACGGACCCGGACGAATTCCGTCGTCCGCGTGAAACGCGACCACGCCTCGTTCGGGTCCATCAGAGAGGAGTTCTGCAGCACGCCGCGCATCGCCTTGGGGTGCAGCCCCTGCATCAGCAGCGCCCGCAATCCGCCGACCAGCAGGATCGGCTCGCCCATCACCCGCCAGGTCACCGAATCGGGCCCGAAGAGCCCATGGTCCTCCATAAGCGGACAGTTACCCAGGTAACGCCTGCTTCATGTCACAGCATCATCTTGTTTATGCATTGATTCCGTGATTAAGAAAACATCACCTCAGCAGATCATGACATCGCATACATGACCAGGTCAACGGCATAGAAGGCACGACCGCATCGATATTTCACAACAAAACAATCAAACCCTGGCGAAGCATTGCCTCCAGCTGATCAGGCCTGCAAATCTGCCATATGGCCTGAAACTTCCCGTTCTGGCATGTTCCTTGGGAGTCCTGTTAGATGACCACACCGACGTCCACCGCACCAGAGATCGACGCGACGTCCGTGACCGAAGCACCGGATGCGGTGGGCCGATCGCCCGGCCAGCTCATGTGGCTGCGCTTCCGGCGGGACCGCACCGGGGTCATCTCCGCCGCGATCGTGATCTTCTTCTTCCTGGTCGCCATCCTCGCGCCGGTCATCTCCTTGGTGTACGGCAAGGACCCGTACACCCTGTACGGCCAGGACCGGCCCGGACTGCTCAACGACTTCGGCTACGCGATGGCGCCCAACGGCGGGATCAGCTCGGAGTTCTGGTTCGGCATCGAGCCCAACCTGGGCCGTGACGTGTTCACGCAGCTCATCTACGGGATCAGGACCTCGCTGCTGATCGCGGTGGTGGCGACCATCCTCACCACCCTGATCGGCATCGTGGTCGGCATCATCGCCGGGTACGCCGGCGGCAAGACCGACTTCTTCATCGGCCGGATCATCGACCTGATGCTGTCGTTCCCGCAGGTGCTGTTCATCATCGCGTTCACGCCGGTGGTGGACCAGCTGCTGGTGCCCTCCAACGAGGAGACCCCGGTGTGGCTGCGGGCGGTCACGCTGACCATCCTGCTCACCGTCTTCGGCTGGGCCGGGCTGGCCAGGCTGCTGCGCGGCCAGGTGCTGTCGATGCGCGAGCGCGAGTTCGTGGAGGCCGCCAAGGTCACCGGCGCCTCCCCCGCCAGGATCGTGTTCAAGGAGCTGCTGCCCAACCTCTGGACCCCGATCCTCATCCAGTCGACGCTGCTGCTGCCCGCCCTGGTCACGGCCGAGGCGGCGCTGTCCTTCCTGGGGGTCGGGATGGGCGAGCAGGTCCCCGACTGGGGCCGGATGTTCCTGCGGGCCACGCAGGTCTACCAGAACGACATCACCTATCTCATCTTCCCCGGCGTCGCACTGCTGATCTTCGTCATCGCCTTCAACCTGCTCGGTGACTCGGTCCGCGACGCCTTCGACCCCAAGATCAAGCGCTAGAGGAGAGAAATGAATCACCGCAAACGGTCGGCTCTCGCGGTTGTCGCGGCGGCCTCGCTGGCGTTGGTCGGCGCCTGCGCGCCGGGCAACGCGGGCGCTCCGTCGAGCGCCCCCGCGAGCGCGGGCGCCTCGTCTGCGCCGGCGGCGGCCTACAAGCCCCCGACGATCACCCTGGGCACCGCGGAGGACTCCAAAGGCCCCGCCATCCCGCCGGAGGGCGTCGTCAAGGGCGGCACCGTCACCATGATCGACCGGGACGACTTCGCCCACTTCGACCCGGCCCAGATCTACGTGAACACCGACGCGAACTTCGGCCTGCTCATCAGCCGCGGCCTGACCGGTTACAAGCGGATCGCCAAGGGCGAGTACAAGCTGGTCGGCGACCTGGCCGTTGACGCGGGCACGCCGTCCGACGGCGGCAAGACCTGGACGTTCACCCTGAAGGACGGGGTGAAGTGGCAAGACGGCAGCCCGATCACCTCAGCCGACGTGAAGTGGTCCGTCGAGCGGATGTTCGCCCCCTTCGTCACGTTCGGGCCGAACTACATTCAGACGTGGCTCACCTCCGAGGACTACAAGAAGGCCTACCCCGGCCCGTACGGCGGCAAGGAACTCGACAACATCGAGACCCCTGACGACAAGACGGTCGTCTTCAAGTTCAAGTCGCCGCACGCCGACGCCAACTACGCCTTCGCCATGGCGGGCTACAACATCGTGCCCAAGGCCAAGGACACCAAGGAGAAGTACGACAAGGAGCCCGTCTCCTCCGGTCCGTACATCATCAAGTCGCACGTCGTCGACAAGTCCCTCGAGCTGGCCCGCAACCCCAACTGGGACGCCGCCACCGACCCGATCCGCGGCGCGTACCCGGACGTGTGGAAGATGGAGTTCGGCCAGGAGGCCACTCAGGTGACCGACCGGTTCGTGGCCGACTCAGGACCCGACCAGACGGCGTTCACGTTCTACTCCAACACCCCGGCGGAGCGGCTGCAGCAGGTGCTGGGCGACGCCAGCCTGGCCGACCGCCGCATGATCAGCCCGTCGCCGTACGGCAACTACTACTACTTCAACCTCGACCGGGTGAAGGACCAGAAGATCCGTCAGGCGATCAACTACGCCTGGCCGGCCAAGCAGATCCAGCAGGCCCTGGGCGGCCCGCAGGCCGTGGCGCTGCCGACGACGATCCTCAACGAGAACACCACGGTCGGCTACAAGCCGTACGACCTGTTCGGGAAGCTGGCCAAGCCCGAGGGCGACATCGAGAAGGCCAAGCAGCTGCTGGCCGAGTCGAGCAACCCGCACCCGACCATCGTCTACGCCTACAACAACCTGCCCACCCAGGAGCCGGTCACCCTGGTGATCAAGAACGCCCTGGAGAAGGCCGGGATCAAGGTCGTGGCCAAGTCGCTGGACCGTAAGACGTACTACGACTCGATCAGCCAGACGAAGAACGAGTTCGACCTGTACTGGGGCGGCTGGGGCGCCGACTGGCCGTCCGGCTCCACCGTGATGCCGATCATCTTCGGCCCGGTCTCCGACGGCGGCCAGAACATGAGCCACCTCAACGACCCGACGGTCAAGGCCGAGATGAAGAAGATCTCGGAGAACCCGGACATCAACGCGGCCAACGAGGCCTGGATGAACCTCGACAAGCAGATCCAGGAGACCATCACCCCGCTGGTCGTGGCCGAGAACCGGATCGGCACCTTCCTGCACGGCTCCAAGGTGGGCGGCGCCGAGATCGATCCGCAGCAGTGGATCGTCTCGCCGAACACCATCTTCGTGAAGCAGTAGCACCGCCGCTCCGGGCGCCGTCGCGGCGCCCGGAGCACCCTTTTGGAGATCTCGTGCTTCGATTCCTGACCCGCCGCGTCATCGGCGCCGCGGTCATCCTCGTGATCATCTCGGGGGTGACCTTCTTCCTGTTCTTCGTGATCCCCGCCGACCCGGCTCGGCTGGCGTGCGGCAAGGTCTGCCCGCCGGAGACGCTGGCGCAGGCCAGGCACAACCTGGGCCTCGACCAGCCGGTCGTGGTGCAGTTCGTGTCGTGGCTCGGGGGGATCTTCTTCGGCCGGAACTTCGAGGGCCTCGGCAACTGCCCCGCGCCCTGTCTCGGCTACTCCTTCGTCAACCGCGCCCCGGTCTTCGAGACCATCATCGACCGGCTGCCCGTCACCATCGCGCTGACGATCGGCGCCTCGGTGATCTTCCTGACGTTCGGCGTGGCGACCGGCATCCTCGCCGCGCTGCGCCAGGGCAAGCCGCTCGACAAGATCGCCAGCATCTCGTCGCTGGTCGGCGCCTCGATGCAGATCTACTTCGTCGGCACGCTGGCCATGTACTTCTTCGTCTACCAGGCGCACATCTTCCCGCAGCCCAAGTACATCCCGATCACCGAGGATCCGCTCGGCTGGTTCGGCGGGCTGCTGCTGCCCTGGATCGTGCTGGCGATCATCTTCACCGCCAACTACACCAGGATGACCCGCTCCACGATGGTGGAGAACCTGGCCGAGGACTACGTACGAACCGCCAGGGCCAAGGGCATGTCCGGCAGGAGCGTGGTGCTGCGCTTCGCCCTGCGCGGCACGCTGACCCCGATCATCACCATCTTCGGCGTGGACCTGGGCATGCTCATCGGCGGCGCGATCATCACCGAGACCACGTTCGGGCTGCAGGGGATCGGCCGCCTGTCGGTCCGCGCGGTCGACAACTCCGACCTGCCCACACTGATGGCCACCGTCCTGGTGGCAGCGGGCGCGATCGTGGTGATGAACATCGTCGTCGACGCCCTGTACGCCGTCATCGATCCCCGCGTGAGGCTGAGCTGATGTTCCTTGAGGTCAACGAGCTCACCGTCGACTTCCACACCGAGGACGGCGTGGTCCACGCGGTGGACCGGCTCTCCTTCCAGGTGGAGCAGGGGACCACGCTCGGCATCGTGGGAGAGTCGGGCTCGGGCAAGTCGGTGACGAACCTGGCCGTGCTCGGCCTGCACAACCCGGAGACGGCGAAGATCTCCGGCAGCATCACCTTCGACGGCCAGGAGCTGATCGGCGCGTCCAGGTCCACGATGGAGAAGCTGCGCGGCGACCGGATCGCGATGATCTTCCAGGACCCGCTGACGTCGCTGTCGCCGTTCCACACGATCGGCGCGCAGATCGCCGAGGTGTACCGCAAGCACAAGGGCGTCTCGCGGTCGTCCGCGCGGGACCGGGCGATCGAGATGCTGGACCGGGTCGGCATCCCGCAGCCGAAGGTCCGCGTCGACGACTACCCGCACCAGTTCTCCGGGGGCATGCGCCAGCGCGCGATGATCGCCATGGCGCTGGTCTGCGACCCCGGTCTGCTGATCGCCGACGAGCCGACGACCGCGCTCGACGTCACCGTACAGGCGCAGATCCTCGACCTGCTGAGCGAGCTGCAGGAGCAGTCGGGCACGGCGATCGTGCTGATCACCCACGACCTGGGCGTGGTGGCCAACACCGCGCACAACGTGCTGGTCATGTACGCGGGGCGGGCCGTGGAGCGGGGCACGATGCACGAGGTGCTGCGCGAGCCGCGCCATCCGTACACCTGGGGGCTGCTGGGCTCGATGCCCAGCCTGCGCCGCCCGGTGGACCTGCCGCTGGAGCCGGTGCGCGGCACCCCGCCCAGCCTGATCAACCTGCCGTCCGGCTGCGCGTTCCACCCGCGCTGCGACTACATGAAGCTGCTGGGCAAGGAGGTGTGCGCCGGTGACCGGCCCGAGCTGTCGCCCGAACACGGCCACGGCGACGCCTGCTTCCTGACGCTCAAACAGAAGGCGGAGCAGCTCAGGCGACCAGTTGAGGAGACGAAGTGACGGAGAAGCTGCTGGAGCTGTCCGGGGTGGTGAAGCACTTCCCCGTCAGAGGCGGCTTCCTGGTCAAGCACCAGGTCGGCGTGGTGCACGCGGTGGACGGCATCGACCTGACCGTGCACGCGGGCGAGACGCTCGGCCTGGTCGGCGAGTCGGGCTGCGGCAAGTCGACGACCGGACGGCTGGCGGCCCGGCTGCTGGAGCCGACCGGCGGCCGCATCACCTATGACGGCCGCGACATCACCCACGCGGGCCGCCGCGAGCTCAAGCCGATCAGGCCCGAGATCCAGATGGTCTTCCAGGACCCGTACTCCTCGCTGAACCCACGGCACACGGTCGGCTCGATCATCCGTGGCCCGATGGACATCAACGACATCAACCCGCCCGGCGGCCGGGAGGCCCGCGCCAGGGAGCTGCTGGAGATCGTCGGCCTGAACCCCGAGCACTACAACCGCTTCCCGCACGAGTTCTCCGGCGGCCAGCGGCAGCGCATCGGCGTCGCCAGGGCCCTGGCCCTGGAGCCCCGGCTGATCGTGGCCGACGAGCCGGTGTCCGCGCTGGACGTGTCGATCCAGGCCCAGGTGATCAACCTGCTGCAGCAGTTGCAGCGGGACATGGGGATCGCGTTCCTGTTCATCGCGCACGACCTGGCGGTGGTCCGGCACTTCTCGCAGCGGGTCGCGGTGATGTACCTGGGGAAGATCGTCGAGATCGCGGACCGGGAGTCGCTCTATGAGCGGCCGCGCCATCCGTACACGCACGCGCTCTTGTCGGCGGTGCCGGACGCGGACGTGGAGGGGCCGGCGCGGCAGCGGATCCGGTTGGCGGGGGACGTCCCGTCGCCGCTCAATCCGCCGTCGGGGTGCCGCTTCCGTACGCGGTGCTGGAAGGCGCAGGAGAAGTGCGCGGTGGAGGAGCCGCCGCTGACGCGACTGTCGGGCAACCACGAGGGCCACCTGACCGCCTGCCACTTCCCCGAGGCCCCCACCACACAGGGCGAGGACGTGGTGCTGGACCCGGCGCTGGCGTGATCACGCCGCTCTGATCGACCGTCCGGCCCGTCGTGCTTCTCGCGGCGGGCCGGACGTCTTTCACAACCGTTTTTCTGGTACGGCCTGAGCTTGTTCGGCCTGGAATCGAAGGGCGTCGACCGCCGCCGCCGGGTCCGAGGCACCATAGACGGCGCTGCCCGCCACGAAGACGTCCGCGCCGGCCACCACGCAGCGCTCGATGGTGTCCGCGTCCACGCCCCCGTCCACCTGGAGCCAGATCTGCCCGCCGTGCCGCTCGATCAGGGCGCGGGCCCGGCGGATCTTGGGCAGCACCATGTCGAGGAACTTCTGCCCCCCGAACCCCGGCTCGACCGTCATCAGCAGGAGCATGTCGACCTCACCCAGCAGATCCTCGTAGGGTTCGATCGCCGTGGCCGGGTTGAACGCGATGGCCGCCCGCGCGCCCAGCGACCGGATCTCGCGCAGCGTGCGCACCGGCGACTTCGCCGCCTCCACGTGGATCGTGACGCTGCCCGCGCCCGCCTCGGCGTAGGGCGGGGCCCAGCGGTCGGGGTCCTCGATCATGAGGTGGCAGTCGAGCGGCATCGAGGTCGCCTTGCGCAGCGCCTCGACCACGGGCAGCCCGAGGGTCAGGTTGGGCACGAAGTGGTTGTCCATGACATCCACGTGCAGCCAGTCGGCATTGGTGACGGCCGCGGCCTCGTCGGCGAGCCTGGCGAAGTCGGCGGACAGGATGCTGGGCGAGATCTGTAGGGCCATGATGGTCAGAGTCTATTGAACGGCGCTCACACCCGCAGCGGTGCGGGGCCTTCACCGGTTCCCGCGCCGCCTTCATGGGGCGTTCGCCGCTTCACGGACGGTTTCACAGGTGGGTTTCACTGACGGTCTCGTAGCCAGCGCAGCGAGGCCAGCCCCAGCGCGACCATCATGTCCACCAAGTGGCGATCGGCCCCCGCTCCCGCCGAGGCGGCGATCCGGAGCAGAAACCCGGAGTGCATCGCCAGCACCGCATCGATCTGAGCCGGATCGAGGTCGCGGGTCAGCGGATGCTCCTCGGCGAGCGACTGCGGATCCATCCCGCTGAGCGACACGCTTGCCAGCAGCGTCACCACGTCGCAGTGACCGGCCCCGACCCATGCGTGCGGCCAGTCGACGACGAAGACGCGCTCCGCGGTCAGCATGATGTTGAACGGATACAGGTCCCCATGCAGCAGCGTCTGACCAGCCAGAGCAGGTGCGGCGCCCTCCTCCATCGCGGCGAGTTCGTCGAGATGGCCGGCCGCCCACGGCGAAAGCGCACCGATCCTCCGCACGACGGCGCTCTCGACGCCGGCGGCGCCCTTCGCCAGTGCCGCCCAGCCACCCAGCCGCGGCCCACCCAGGAACGCCCCGCCCACCGGTGACGGAGTCAAGGCCCGCACCAGATCGGTGACAGCCGCCAGAACCCGCTCGAGTTCCGCACGCCGCCACGGCTGGGCGGGCAGCCGTCCCGGAATCTCCTCGAATATCAGCGCGACCCAGTCACCGTCGTCATAGGCGTCCAGCAACCGTGGCACCGGCACCGTCCGGGGAAGCCGCCGCGAGATCGCGATCTCCCTACGGTGGAAGGCCGCCACCGAGGGCGCCGTCGACGTACTCGCCGCCTTCACGAACGCGCCCCCGCCACCCGCCAGACGCACACGCGCGGCCAAGCCCTCGGAGAACCCGCCCGGCTGACTGACCGCGCCGACCACCCTGTCACCGAGCAGCCGCTCGATCCCCGCCGCCACCTCCTCGGGCACGGCCGCCCAGGCGATCCTCCTGCCGCCCGTAGCCCGCGGGAGCACACCCCACTCGCGCGCCATCGTGCTCCTTCCTGCTCTGGCCACCAGGGATCAGCGGTTGAGCAGCAGCCTCACAGCGGGCCGCTGTCGGGCGACTCGGCCGCGGCGAGGCGCAGGATCAGGTCGAGCAGGCCCGGGAAGCGGTCGCGTAGATCGTCGGAGCGCAGCCGGATCCGCCGATGTCGGCCGTCGACGGTCATGCTGATCAGCCCGGCCTCGCGCAGGATCCGCCAGTGGTTGGACAGCGTCGATATCGGCACATCCAACCCGTCGGCCAGAACGGCACAGGTCGACTCGGGATTGCCCCTGGCCCGCCGTACCAACTCCAGGCGTACCGGATCGCTGAGCGCGTGCAGCACTGGCGCGAGCGTCAGCGCCTCGCGCGCGGGCTGGGGTAGCGGTCGCATGCCTCGACGATACCCGATCGTTCGATAGTTCGGAATTATGGAACTATGGTGTGCGGGAGCATCCACCTCACGAGAGGAAACAGCGTTGACCGCACACGAAGACGCGACGACGGCTGGATCGAGCCGAGCGGCCTTGCTCACGGTGACCTGCCTGGGCCAGTTCATGGTGCTGCTCGACAGCACGATCGTCGGTGCGGCACTGCCCGACATGCAGCACCGGTTACACATCCAGTTGAGCGGTCTGCAATGGATCGTCGACGCCTACGTCCTGCTGGTCGCCATGCTGTTGCTGTCCGGCGGCGTCTTCGCCGACCGCTTCGGCCGCAAGCGGGTGTTCTTGGCCGGCGTCGCGGTGTTCACCGTCGCGTCCTTGCTGTGCGCCGTCGCGCCCTCGATCGGCTGGCTGATCACCGGCCGGGTGGTGCAGGGCATCGGGGCCGCGGCGCTGAGCCCCGCCTCGCTGGCCCTGCTCGCCGCCGCGTACCCCGTTCCGCAGGAACGCGTCAAAGCGATCGGGCTGTGGGCCGGATACAGCGGAATCGGCCTGGCCGCCGGTCCGCTGGCCGGTGGCATTCTGGTGGACTCCTTCGGCTGGCCCGCCATATTCCTCGTCAATCTGCCCATCGGCGCGGTCCTGCTGCTGGCCGGTCTGCGCATCCTGGGCGAGTCCCGCAATCCCGGCGCGCCGGCGATCGACATCCCGGGGACGGTCCTGTCCGTCCTGGGCGTGGGGGCGCTGACCTATGGGCTGATCGAGGGCGGTTCGCGTGGCTGGACCTCGCCGGTGATCCTGGGGAGCTTCGCCGCCGCGATGGTGCTGCTCGCCGTCTTCGTCGTCGTCGAAGGACGTGGTTCGACGCCGATGCTGCCGCTGCGGCTGTTCCAGCAGCGGCTGTTCACGGTGTCCAACACGGCGATGGTCGTGGTGGGGTTCGCGCTCATGGGTTCGGCCTTCTTCTTCTCCCAGTTCTTCGTGTACGTCCAGGGCAGTTCGATTCTGCGTGCCGGCCTGCAGACCCTGCCCGCCTCCCTGGCCATGGTGATCGTCAGCCCGTACGCGGGCCGGCTCGCCGCCAGATACGGCTTCCGGATCGTGGTCACCAGCGGCCTGGCCCTGGCCGGGCTGGGACTGCTGGCGCTGGGCCTCGTACACGCGGACACCGGCTACGGGAACGTGTGGTGGCGGCTGGCGATCGTCGGCATCGGTTTCGCTCTGACCATGTCCCCGCTGACCGGCGCCGCCATCCAGGCGGTCAGCCCGCAGGAGGGCGGCCTCGCTTCGGGCATCAGCAGCACCACCCGGCAGATCGGCGCGGTACTCGGCGTGGCGGTGCTCGGAGCCATCGTCCGTACCCGGGAATCCGGTGGCGCCTCCTTCGAGGCCGGCCTCAACAGCGCCTTCATCGCGGCCGGCGCCGTCACCTTGGCCGGCGCCGTGTTCACGGGCCTGTGGCTGGCGAGGTCCAAGCCCGCGGAAGTCTCGGCGCCGCGGGCACAACCCACCGACTCACCCACGGCCACGACACCCTCCTGACCCGCCATCTCGATCGCGCCTGTGTCCACGCCCGGATGGCGGCGGTATGCCTGACGTGCGGCAATCAGTTGAGCATGCAGTTCCCCGAAGCCCTGCGGCACAGGATGAGTCGCGGGCTACGCTCACCGCATGACCGCTCTCCAGCACCGCGCGCAACTTGCCGACCGCGTCCAACGGCTCGAAGCGGCCGCTTTCACGCTCGGCTTCGACCTGGGGGAGACATCAAGGACGCGGTGGACCAACTCCCGCACACGATCCGCCAGGAGATCCTCGGATACATCGAGCCGGTCTTCGAGAAAATCATGGCGGGCAACGCTTCGCCGGCCGTGAAGGAGCAGTTGGACCAGCTTGAGCGGCGCCTGAAAGACCTGATCGAAGCGCGCTTCGGTCAGGTTGACGCCAAACTGGACCAACTCCTGATGGCTCTACCGCAAACGCCTCCGCGCTAAGCCCAGGCTGGTGGGATGCGGGTCAGCTGTAGCGTTCGCGGCGAATCCGGGCATGAACTTCTGCATCGCACGATCTCAGCTTTTGGCCGGGTTACCGGGGCGGAAGAGAGCGGCCACCAGCGCCGCTACCGCGAGGCTGGTCACGGCGCCTACGAGCACCGCCAGATGCATGCCGTTCAGGACGCCGTCGACGTTCGCCTCGACGCCGGTGACCGTGCCGGCGCCGTAGAGCGCGACGGCGGCCAGCGCGGGAGTGCCGAGGGTCAGGGCGATCTGCTGGCTCATGGTGCTCAAACCGGTGGCCAGGCCCTGCTCCTCGTCAGGCAGGCCGGAGGTGGCGATGACCGTGTAGGAGACCAGGCCCATGGCATGGCCGAAGAACGCGACCGCGACGGCGGCGAGGACGATGTAGATGCCCGCGGCGCCTTCGCCCACGGTCAGCAGCCCCAGGAGGCCCAGCCCCTGGACCGCCAGGGCGATGACGAGGGTCCGCTTGCCGCCGATGGCGCCGATCACCCGGGGGGCGAGGAGCCCGCCCGCGATGGCCGCGATGCTGGACCCGCCGAACGCCAGGCCGGAGGCGAGCGGCTGGTAGTCGAGGACGTCCTGCAGATAGAGCGTCATCTGGAAGACGACCGCGCTGGGCATGCTGATGACGATGATCCCGGCGAAGTTGCCCCAGCGGACAGTGGGCCTCTTGAGCACACTGACCGGTGCCAGCGGGTGCGGGCTGCGTAGTTCGATGAACCAGAACGCGACCAGCAGGAGCGCGGCGAGGATCAGGCAGCCGATGACGACGGGATCGCCCCAGCCGTTCCGCTCGGTCGCGGAGATGCCGTAGACCAGGCTCACCAGGCCGCCGGTGACCGCGACCGCGCCGGGAATGTCGAGGCGGCGGCGAATCCGCTCGCCGGTGTCGCTCAGCACGCGCGGGGCGATGAGCACGATGAGCGCGACGACCGGCAGGTTGATCAGGAAGGCCCAGCGCCAGCTCAGCAGCTCGGTCAGCACGCCGCCGAGCACCGACCCGAGCGCGAAGCCGCCGGTCAGCAGGGTGCCGTTGAGCCCGAGGGCGCGCCGGCGGAGCGGGCCTTCCGGGAAGGACGTGGTGAGCAGCGACATCGCGGCGGGTGTCGCCATCGCGGTGGCCAGCCCCTGCCCGATACGCCCGGCCAGGAGCATGCCCGGCGACTGCGCCAGGCCGCCGACCAGCGATGCCACGCCGAGGAGCAGCATTCCCGCCAGGAAGAGGTTGCGCCGGCCGAACAGGTCGGCGACGCGGCCGAACAGCAGGGTGCAGCCCGCGGCGGGCAGCATGAACCCCGTGACGATCCATTGCAGGTTGCTCAGCTCGAAGCCCAGCTCGGAGCCGATCGTCGGCACGGCGATGTTGAGTACCGAGAAGTCGACCGCGAGCATGAACTGGGCGCCGAGCAGGAGAACCAGGATCAACTTGTGCCGGGACGTCATCTGGTTCTCGATGGGTTCGTCCCGCGCCTGCTTGCCCGGATCGAGCGTGGAGTCGAGCTCCGTCATGCTGTTCCTCTCGCCTGATGCTCTCGTACGTCGGAGTGCTCGATCACGGGTTCGCGAGGGTCGATCGCGGCCCGTGAGCGAGCCAACAGCAAGAGGAACACCGGCGAGCCGCAGCGGGTTGCAGGAATCAGCCGAGCGGGACGTCTGACGAGCGGGAGGGGATGGCGTCGAGTGTGCCGAGCATGTCGCGGTCGAAGGTGATCGTACCGGCGGCGATGTTCTCGTCGAGGTGCTCGATGCTGGCGGTACCGGGGATGAGCAGGACGTGGGGCGCGTGGTGCAGCAGCCAGGCGAGGCCGACCTGTACGGGCGTGCGGCCGAGGGACGTCGCGGCAGCGTGGACGGCCGCTTCGTCGGTCACCTTCGGCATCTGGGGGAAGGCGCCGCCGAGGGGGAAGAACGGCACCCAGGCGATGCCCTCGGTCCGGCACAGTTCGAGCACGGCTTCGTCGTCGCGGGTGACGAGGCTGTAGGCGTTCTGCACACAGGCGATGCCGGCGGGGATCGCTCGGCGCAGCCCGTCGAGGGTGACACTGCCCAGCCCGATCGCGCCGATCTTGCCCTCGTCGCGCATCGCCGTCATCACGGCGAGCTGGTCGTCGATGTCGACCACCTGATCGCCCGTGGCCCGCACTCCGGGACCGGAGTCGGGACGGCGCAGGTTCACGACCGGGATCTGCTCCAGGCCGAGGCTGATGAGGTTGTCCTCGACGCTGGCGCGGAGTTCTTCGGGCCGCTGTGCGAGCCGCAGCGGGATCGGACCGTCGGGGTCGGGGGTGGCGCCGACCTTGCTGACGACCATGACGTCGTCCTCCGGCCGGATCGCCTCGCGGAGGAGCCCGTTGACGAAGCCGTTGCCGTAGAACTGGGCGGTGTCGATGTGGTCGACGCCGGAGTCGATCGCCCGGCGCAGGACCGCCAGGGCCGCGTCACGGTCGTCGTGCAGGCGGCTGAGCTGCATGGCGCCATATCCGATGCGGGACACGGTACGCCCGGCGAACTGAGCGGTGCCGCCGGGCCGAGGAACATTGACCGGCTCATCGGAAAGGGTGTTGCTGGAGGTCATGATAATCCCATCCAGGTAAGATGCCAGAGATAACGGAGGAACCTCCGCTATCTCTGACCGACTATAGAGCAATATCGGAGGTACCTCCACTTTGACTTCGCCCGAACCGGCGTCCGCCGAAACCGCCGCAGGACAGCCGGCCACGACACAGCGCCCGCTCCGCGCCCACGCCCAGCGCAACCGGGACAACCTCATCGCCGTCGCCCGGACCGCCTTCGCGGCCGCCGACGACACCGTCCCGCTCGAAAGCATCGCCCGTGAGGCGGGCGTCGGGATCGGCACCCTCTATCGCCATTTCCCCACCCGCGAAGCACTCGTGGAGGCGGTCTACGCCGCCGAACTCGACAACATCACGACGAGCGCCCCGGCGCTGCTCGAACAACTCCCGCCGCAGCTCGCGCTGCGCGCCTGGCTGGAGCGCTACGCGGCGTTCGCCGCGATGAAACGCGGCATGGCCGACGCACTGCGCGCCGGGCAGGCCTCAGGCCGCATCCCGACAGCCACCACCAGGGAACGCATCACCGCCGCGATCACGGCGATCCTCGCCAAGGGAGCCGACACGGGCTCACTCCGTGCGGACGTCGACCCCGACGACGTCGCCACGATGCTCTTGGGCATCTTTCTCGCCACAGCGGCCCGCGATACCCCCGAGCAGACCGGCCGGCTCCTCGACCTGCTCGTTGACGCCCTACTCCCCAATCCAGGCCGCTAGCGGGGGTGCGGGGCAGCCCGAAGGATCATTTCGTGTCCCAGACGCACCAACGCATGACAACTCTCGTCTCCGAAGCCGGCTACCGCAGCGACGAACCGATCGTGGTCGGGATGCGGCAAGGCGGCGCGCCACCCGTACTCCTCGCCCAAGGGCTGTCAGTGACCGCCGCGACGCTCGCCTACGCGGCGTCACTGTCGAAGCAGATGACCGCGGCCTGCGTGGCGCTGCTGGCCCAAGATGGCGTACTGGACATGGAATCGACTCTGTCACGGTGGCTGCCCCAGCTACCGGCGTGGGCCGGCACCATCCGGCTCCGGCACCTCGTCCATCACACAGCCGCCCTTCCCCCCGACTCCGAGATCGATGCCATCATCTCCGGCGACGCCGACCGGACCTCCCCGGGCATCATCCAAGCGCTCGCCCAGTTACCCGACCTGGACCACCGGCCGGGCGCCGAACACCGCTATTCCAACGCCGGATACGTCTGCCTGGCCGCGGTGGTGGAACGAGCGGCGGACACGCCGCTGCCCGACTTCGCCGAGCGCCACCTCTTCGTCCCGCTGGCGATGGCGGGCACCCGGTACTGGCCCGGGCCTGACCCGACACCCCCGGGCGCCGCGCCGCTTGCCCGCCTTCATCCCGCCCCGCTGTCCCTGGGTGACGGCGGGGTATGGACGATTCTCAGCGATCTGCTGCGCTGGGGCCAGGCGCTCAACGCCGATGAACTCGGCATCTCGGAGCTCATGCAGACTCCTGGACGCCTCGACGACGGAACGCCGATCGACTACGCCTGGGGCATCGGCGTCCGATCCCACGCCGGGCACCGCGTCTATCGGCACGGAGGAGGCTGGACAGGCCTGCGTGCCCTACACGCCCGAGTACCCGACCTGGACCTGAGCGTGGCTCTCCTTGCGCTCAACGACCACACCGAACGCCGAGTCCCGCTCCTCAACGGCCTTCTCGATGCGGTGACCAATCCCAGCTTCCGGTCGAAGGACGAGCAGAGCTGATTCCCGGCGCCCATCACGCCGGGAACGCGAACATGATCCGCTCAGAGCGGGCGCTTGCGGAGGAGGGCGAGGAACATCGCGTCGGTGCCGTGGCGGTGCGGCCAGAACTGCGCGTGCGGGCCGTCGCCCAGCCCGTCGATCTCCGGCAGGTAGTCGCGCGCGTCGAGCTGCTCCACGTCGCCGCGCCGACCGGCGACGTCACCGACGACGACCCGGGTCTCGGCCAGGTGCGGCGAACAGGTGACGTAGGCGACCACCCCGCCGGGCCGTACGGCCTCGAGTGCGGCGTCGAGCAGGCGCCGCTGCAACCGGCCCAGCTCGGCGATGTCCGCGGGATCCCGCCGCCACCTCGCCTCGGGGCGACGGCGCAGCGCTCCGAGCCCGGTGCAGGGCGCGTCCAGCATGATCCGGTCGAACGCACCCGGCCGCCAGGCCGGCTCGGTCCCATCGGCGGTGACCACGGCGGCGTCCCGAGTGGTCTGCCAGACCAGCCGCGCCCGGTGATACTGCACGTCGGCGGCCAGCAGCCGGGCCCCACCCGGATGGGCCACCGCCCGAACCCCGGACCCCACACGATCGGGCCGACCCGACCGGTCATCCCGACCGCCCCAGTCATTCCGGTCCCGGTCTTCCCGGTAGCGGTCGTCGGAGGCCGCGAGGTCGCCGTAGGTGGCGATGGCGTCGAGGAGGCCCGCCTTGCCGCCCGGCCCTGCGCACATGTCGAGCCACAGCTCGTCGCGCCCGTCGAGCGGCACGCGGGTCAGAGCGAGCGCCACGAGCTGGCTGGCCTCGTCCTGGACTGCCGCGCGGGTCTCGGCGACTGCCGGGATCCTGCCCGGGTCGCCCTCCGGCAGATAGGCGGCGTACGGCGAGTAGCGGCCCGGATCGGCGCCGCTGTCGGTCAGCTCCTCGACCGAGCTGCGGCCGGGCCGGGCGACCAGCGTCACCAGCGGCCGCGCGTTGTCGGCGGCCAGCAGATCGGCGACCTCGTCGGCCCGGCCGCCCAGAGCGTCGCGGAACGCGCTCACGATCCACCGCGGATGGCTGTAGGCCACCGACAGATGCCCGGCCGGGTCGTGGGCCTCGTCGGGGGCCACGATCGGGACCCACTCCTCGATGGTCCGTGACCCGATCTTGCGCAGCACGGCGTTGACGAACTTGGCGGCGCCCGCCCCGATGCGCAGCCGTACGAGATCGACGGTCGTGCCGACGGCGGCGTGCGGGGGAACGCGCATCTTGAGCAGCTGGTGGGCGCCGAGCCGCAGGGCGTCGCGCACGTCGGAGTCGGGCGCCCGGTCGACGCACATCTCGATGATCGCGTCGTACGTCCCGAGCCCGCGCAGCGTCCCGTAGGCCAGCTCGGTCGCCAGCGCCGCGTCACGCCCCTTCACCCCGCGCTCGCGCAGCAGGCGTGGCATCAGCAGGTTGGCGTACGCGTCACGCTCGTCGACGGCCCGCATGACGTCGAAGGCGGCATTGCGCGCCTGGTCACGCGCGGGACCCCGCGACCGGCCCCGGCCACCGCCACGACCCCCGCCCTGACCGCCCCGGCCACTACCTTGACCGGCCTGCCCGCCGCCCTCACCCGCACGACCGTCACCACGCCCGGCCTGACCGCCCCGGCCACCACCACGCCCGGCCTGGCCACCGGCTCGGCTGCCGCCTTGACCACCCCGGCCGCTGGCCTGACCGCCTTGGCCGCCTTGACCGGCCCGGCCGCCGCTGCCATGTCCGGTCCCGGTCGGCCGTCCGTCGTTCTGGCGGCGCGGGCCCTGTCCCATATCGTTTCTCACTCGAACCTGTCGTCGCTCTCAGGACGCACACCGCGCGCCCACTCCCCCGCGCTCATCAGCCGCTTGCCCTGCGGCTGGAGCTCGCCCAGCTCGACCGGGTGGGTCGCGGTGCCGACCAGCACGGTGTTCTTGGTGGCGGCGATGGCGCCGGGCGGCAGCGGCTCGGCCGTGGGGGCGAGCCGGACCGGGCCGAGCTTCAGCCGGTGGCCGCGGAACTCGCTCCAGGCGCCCGGGTTGGGGGTGCAGGCCCGGATCAGGCGGTCGACGCGCATGGCGGGCGCGGACCAGTCGACCCGGGCGTCGGTCACGTTGATCTTGGGCGCGATGCTGATCCCGTCGGCCGGCTGGGGAACCGCCTGCAGCTTGCCGTCGGCCACCCCGTCGAGCGTGGCCGACAGCAGCTCGGCGCCCGAGACCGACAGGCGTTCGAGCAGGGCGCCGCTGGTGTCGTCGGGGCGGATCTCCTCGGTGACGACGCCGAAGACCGCCCCGGCGTCGAGCTCCTTGACGATCTGGAACGTCGAAGCGCCGGTGATCTCGTCACCGTGCAGGATCGCGCGCTGGACGGGCGCGGCGCCCCGCCAGGCGGGCAGGATCGAGAAGTGCAGGTTGATCCAGCCGAGCGGCGGCACGTCGAGCGCGGACTGCGGCAGCAGCGCCCCGTAAGCGACCACGGGGCAGCAGTCGGGCTCCAGCCCGCGCAGCCGGTCGAGGAACTCCGGGTCGCCGGCCTTGACCGGGCGCAGCACCTCGATGCCCGCCTCCTCGGCCAGCTCGGCCACCGGCGACGGGTGCACCTTGCGACCGCGCCCCGACTGGGCGTCGGGCCGGGTGACGACCGCGACGACCTCGTGCCGCGGCGAGTCGATCAGTGCGCGTAGTGACGGCAGTGCCGTCTCGGGCGTGCCCGCGAAGACCAGGCGCATCGTCAGAGTGCCTTCCCGCCCGTGGTGTGCGGGGAGAACTTGACCATGGGGACGGACAGCCCGCTCCACTCCGCCTCGCGGACGGCCTTCATCGCGAGCTTGCGCTGCTTGGGGTCCATCCGGTCGATGAACAGGATGCCGTCGAGGTGGTCGGTCTCGTGCTGGAAGCAGCGGGCCATCAGGTCGGTGCCCTCCAGCGTGACCGGCTCGCCGTACATGTCGAAACCCTTGGCGACGGCGCGGATGGCCCGCGGCGTCGGGAACGACAGGCCGGGGAAGGACAGGCAGCCCTCCTCGCCCTCCTCGTCGATGTCGGCGGACAGGTCGAGATCGGGGTTGATCAGATGGCCGAGCTGCTCGTCGACGTAGTAGGTGAACACCCGCAACCCGACGCCGATCTGCGGGGCCGCGAGCCCGGCGCCGGGGGCGTCCATCATCGTGTCGGTGAGGTCTTTGACCAGCTTGCGGAGCTCCTTGTCGAAGTCGACGACCGGTGCCGCCGCGGTGGTCAGCACCGGGTCTCCGAACAGGCGGATCGACTGGATCGCCAAAGGGTCACTCCGTTTCGTCAGTGGGTCAGCCCAGTTTAGTGTGCGCCAGCGATCGGGCCTTCATCGCGGCTTTGCGGGCTGCCTTGACCACGGCCTTGTCGTCGTGCGCGGCGGCGAGCATGTCGAGCACCGCGATCGTGTCCGGGTGGCCTACGGCGGGCATCTGGCCGACGAGCCGGATCAGGTCCTCGCCCGGTTCGGGGTCCAGCCGGCCCGCGGCGGGGCCGGACAGGTGCATGAGGGCGGCCAGCGAGTCGACCGCGATCCAGGTGTGGTCGTCGGGGCTGAGCGTGGGGGCGTCGAGGTCACGGATGTGCAGCCAGGACGCGGCGTAGCGGCGCATCAGCGGCAGCTCGAGCGCCTCGCGGACGGGGGCCTCGGCCTCGGGCCCGAGCTCCTCCAGGATGGCGCCCACGGCGCCGCGCTGCCCCGCGGTGCCCTCCGCCGCGATCTCGATGAGATCGTGCGCGGCCTGCGCGGGCGGGCGGCGCTCCAGCCAGCCGGCCACCGCGCTCTGTGTGGCGGCACCCTTGACCAGGGCCTCGACCAGCTCGGCGGCGGACAGGTCGGCGAACACCTCGACCTCGGCCGTCGTCGGCGCGTCATGCCCCTCGCGCAGCAGATCCCTGCGTACGGCCCAGACGCCGAGCGGGGTGAGCGCGGTGCGGCCGGCCGCGGTCTGCTCGACCAGGCCGCAGTAGGCCAGCAGCGCCAGCGCGTCGAGCAGCTCGGCGGGCAGCGAGGCGGCCAGTCTGCGCATCTCGATGGCGCCGGGCTCGCAGGCGACCTCGTGCGACTGCAGGATGCCCCGGGCGAGGTTGGCGATCGCGACGCCGGAACGTACGGAGTAGACCGTGGCCAGCATCTCCGCCAGGTGCTCGTCGACGACGGCCGAGCCGGTCAGGCCCTCGTCGGCGCGGTCGAGCACGTCCATGACCACGCCGTCCCAGAACTCCAGCGTCGCCTCGACCGAAAGCCGCTCGGGCAGCGGCCCTCGCGAAGCGCGCCCGCCGGCGATCTGGAGCAGCCCGGTGTTGACGGCGACGATCCAGACGAGGCGGAGCCGGGCGGCGTCGAGGCCCAGCTCGGCGGCGGCGGCGTGGGCGTCGGCCGCGACCGGCAGCCCTTCCGGGGTGACCTCGCGGGTGCCGGTCCACTTCATGAGCCGGATGGCGTCGGCGACGAGCGGCACCGTGGGCACGATTCCGGCCAGCTCGGCGTCGGGCGCCAGCAGCACAGGTGGGAACGTCAACGCCTCTTGCTCCGCCACGGGAGTCTCCTCGGGTGGCCGTGGGGGCACGGCGGACTGCTCATCGATCAGCTTACGCAGCTCGGCGAGGTCGAAGACGTTGTTTGCCACCCCACGAAACTTACTGCACACGAGTCACATGAGCGTACTCAACGGATGGCTCGGGAGCGCGCTTTGAAGGCGGCCTTGCGGGCCGCCTTGGCCACCGTACCGTCGGGCAGCGAGCGTCCGAGCAGCTCCAGCACCTCTACGACGTCGGGGTGGTCCACGCGCCACATCTCTTCGATGAGGTGGGCGGGCGGGCCGGAGGCGGCCATGTTCTCGGCGAAGATCTCGGGGGCCTCTTCGGCGGCGGGCAGCGCCAGGGCGAGCATGTCGATGCTGACCCACAGCAGCTCCTCCTGGCTGAGCTGCGGGGCGGCCAGCCCTCGGGCGGTCAGCCAGTGGATGGCGTGCGGGCGCAGCTCCTGGTCCTCCAGGCAGGCGCGTACCTCGGGCTCCGCCTCGGCGCCCAGCCGGTCGACGATGGTCACCGCGATGCCGCGCGCCACGGCGGGGGCGCCGGAGGCGGCGGCGAGCAGCTCGGCCGCCGCCGTGACCGGGCTGCGGCCGGCCAGCCACCGGCTGATGTCCTCTTCGGCCAGCTCGGTGGGCATGCCGTCGAGCAGGCCCTCGATCAGCCCGGTCGCGTCGGCCTCGGCCAGGTCACCGGCCTGCGGGGCGTCGAGGCCGAGCGCCAGGTAGTGCTCGCGCAGCCCCCACACGGCCAGCGGGGTGAGCCCGGCGGCCTCGCCCTCGACCGCGACCATGCCGCACCAGGCCAGCCGGTCGAGCACCGTGCCCAGCTCGGCGCCGCCCGCGTCCGCGACCTCCTCCAGGTAGTCGCCGATCACAGTGATGGGCACGGGCGCCCGGAGCCGGTAGAGCATGTCGAACAGGTCGTAGAGCTCCTCGTCGAGCTCGGCCGAGCCGGTGACCGTGCCGCGGGTGTCGCGTTCGACGATGTGGGCGACGATCTCGGCCCACGCCTGGAGCGGGTCGTCGCCGACGTCGCGCCGCAGCTCCTCTTCCAGATCTTGGTACGGTCCGGCGGTCCCCGCCAGGAGCGGCACGTTCGCCAGCTCGGCCACGAGCGCGTCGGGCTCCGCCAGTCGTACGGCCGGCAGCGGCGCGCACCCCGGGCAGTCGCAGGGCGCCTCCCCCAGGTCGGGCAGCTCGCCCGAGGGGATCGCGACCGACTGCTCCAGCGACTCGGGACCGATGGAGCTGAACAGGCTCTTGGCCATGCCGAAGTTGGCCGTGTCGGCGAGCGCCACGGGCATCTTCGGCTCGATGCCGGCCAGCTCCTCGCGCATCGCCGCCGCGGTCTCCTCGCCGACCGCGCCGGCCTGCTGCAGGAAATCGACGAGGGTACGGGCGGCGGCCACGGTCTCCGGCGCGCTCTCCGGCGGGGCGATGACCTTGCGAGGGTAGATGGACAGCAGCAGCTCGTCGAAGGTCGCGGGAGTGAAGTCGCCCAGCTCGTTGACGTTGAGATAGTCGCTGGCGTAGTCGCAGAGCAAGCGGATTTCGTCCGCGTCCACCACGACGCCCCGCGCGCGTCCCCAGGCACGGAGGTCGTCGATGGCCTGGTTCACCCATTCGATCGACACAGGGGCACGCTAACGGCTGGCTTACAGATGAGCGAATCGGGGAAACCGCTTAAATCAGGTCGAGCGGGTCGACACTCACCCGTACGACATCAGGTGCCTTACGGGCCGCACGCACCCCACTGGCCCCTTTGAGCGCGGCGGCCAGCGCGGCGCCGCCGCCGCGCGGGACGCGGATCATGGCGCGTTCCCTGCCCGCCTCGTCCACCGGCACGGGGCCGAGCACCTGGGCGCCGTCGGGCAGGCGCGTCTCGTCGAGCATCTGCCGGACCGCGGCGGCGCTGCCCGTGAGCGTCGCCATCCGTACGGCGGGCGGGAAGCCCAGCTCGGCGCGTTCGGCCAGCTCACGCTCGGCGTGGGTGATCGGGTCCCAGCGCAGCAGCGCCTGTACGACCGGCAGCGCGGCGTCGCCGAGCACCACCACCTCGGCGCCGGGCCGGAGCAGGGCGGCGGCGTTCGTCCAGCGGCGCAGCGCCTCCTCGGCGGCCCGCAGGTCCGGCCGGCCGAGCAGCGCCCACGCGTCCAGCAGCACGGCCGCCGCGTAGCCGCCCTCCGCCACCGGCTCGGCGCCGGGCGTGGCGACGACCAGGGCCCGGGTGGCGGGCACGGTGGCCAGCACGCCGTCGCGTCCGGAGGTGCGTACCGGGACCGAGGGGAAGGCCCGGCCCAGCTCCTCGGCGGTACGGCGGGCGCCCACGACGACCGCCCGCAGCCGGTGGCCACCGCAGTTCGGGCAGCGCCAGCCGGCGTCCACCCGGCCGCACCAGCGGCAGTAGGGGGCGGAGTGACCGCCTCGCAGGCCGAGCGGGCCATGACACGACGAGGGCCCCGCGGAACTGAGCTCACTTTCGAGTCTCAGCCCGCTCTGCTTCGTCCCGCGGCCGGCCGTCGCCGCCATGGCCAGGCCGGGTATGTCGGCATACGGCTCGCTCGCCTCGGCTCCTGGAGCCGCGCCGAGGCGGGTGGGCGGGAGCGCGCAACGGGCGGGGGCGCGGCAGTTCTGGCAGGCCAGTGCGGGCAGGTAGCCGCGCCGGGGCACCTGGACCAGCACCGGACCGGACTCCAGCCCTTGGCGCAGCGCGCGCCAGGCCAGGCTGGGCAGCCGGGCCTGGCGCGCGGCCTGGTCCTTGGCGAGTTCGGCGTCCTCTCCGGCGGGATGTACGCGGGGGGCGAGGCTTCTGATCGTGGCGCGGGCGGCGACGATCGGCCTGGCCCAGCGGCTGGCGATGAGCTGCGTGGCCTCGGCAGTACGCGTGTAACCACCGATCAGCATGGCCGCGCCCGTGCGATGGGCTCGTAGCGCGAGGACTTCGCGGGCGTGCGGGTAGGGGGCCAGCCGTTCGGCGTGAAGGTCGTCACCGTCGTCCCAGATGGCCACCAGACCGAGCGCGGCCACGGGGGCGAACACGGCGGCCCGGGTGCCCACGACCGCCCGTACCTGCCCTCTCAGGACGCGCAGCCAGCGCCGGTAGCGTTCGGCCGGGCCCAGGTCGGCGGTGAGCGCCACGTGCCGCCCGTCACCGAGCACCCGGGTGAGCTCGGCGTCGGCCAGCGCCACGTCCTTGCCGTCGGGCACCACGACGACCGCGCCCCGCCCGCCGTCGATCGTCGCGCGGACCGCCTCGGCCACCGCCCCGGCCCAGCCCTTGGCCCCCGGCAGGGCCGACCACACGGCCCGGGGCGCCCGGCCGTTGCGCAGCGCGTCGAGGAACGACGGCCCCATCGGGTAGTCGTCCCAAGCCGCGTCACCAGGCGTACCGGGAACCGGTTCGGGCGGCGCGGCGGTCGTTTCGGCGGGACTCGGGGGGGTCGCTTCCGCCCTGGCGTGGCGGGGCGGGATGGCCAGGCGCAGGACGTCGGCGAGCGTGCCCGCGTAGCGGTCGGCGACCGCCCTGGCCAGGCCCGCGATCTCCCCGGTCAGCACCCGCTCGCCCGACACGACCCGTTCGAGGGCGGTGAGCTTGCCCGCGTGCTCGCTCTCCTCGACCCGTTCGAGCACGAACCCGTCCACCAGCTGACCGGCGAACCGCACCCGCACCCGCACCCCCGGCTCGGCCGTCTCGTGCATCGTCGCCGGCACCAGGTAGTCGAACGGCCGGTCGAGGTGCGGCAGCGGATTGTCGACCGCCACCCGGGCCACCGGCCGCGAAGGAGCGGGAACCGGCGCCCCCTTACCGGGCTTGGACGGCTCCACCCTCCGCACGGCGTCGAGCGGCAGGAGGGCGTTGGAGTCGGTCACGCATTACGTCTACCAGACCCGGACCCCCCGTAACGCCCGCACGCTTGTCGGACCCAAGCCCCACGCCTGCCCGGTCCCCAGCCCCACTGCTGCTCGGTCCCCAAGCCGCGGACGGGGCTCAGCCTTGCTCGCGCTGCCGCCGCCCGATCACCCAGGCGGCGACCTGGCTCCGCCCGGAGAATCCGAGTTTGGCGAGGATGTTCTCCATGTGAGAGTCCACCGTGCGCCGGGCGACGACCAGCCGCTGCGCGATCAGCCGGTTGGTCAGCCCGGCGGCGACCAGCTCGGCGACGTCCGCCTCGCGCGGGGTGAGCGGCGCCCAGAACGGTACGGCCGGGGCAGGAGGCGTGACGCCCGGGGCGAGCGCGTCGGCGATCACCTCCTCCTCCGACATGGCCCGGCCCTCGGCGACGGCCTTGCCGTGCTGCCGGCCGAGGGTCTCGCGTAGTTCCCTGAGGTGGCTGTCGCGCTCGGCGGCGAGGATCGGCGCGCCGAGCAGGGGGCTCACCTCGTACCCCCACAACCGTTGCGCCGCGCTCAGTAACCGGGCGGCGCGGGCGGGCCGGCCCTGGTCGGCGGCGAGCCGGCCGAGGAGCTCGACGCAGAGCGCCCGCCCGAACGTCATGTGCAGCGACACCTGCGTCCGCAGTGCCGTCCTGGCCAGGGTGTCCGCCTCCGCGTACTGTCCGGCCGTCCGCCGCGCCAGGGCGAGCGCGAGCTCCGTCCAGGCGGCGGTGGCGGCGTCGCCCGCTTCCCGGCCGAGCGTGCCGGCCTTGGCGAGAACCTCCTCCGCCTCGCCGGTACGGCCGGCGAGCAGCAGGGTGAGGCCCAGTTCGACGGTGGCATCGAGCGGATGGACGCCACCGTCGGGCGGCAGGCCGTCGACGCACCGGGTCAGGTGGCGTTCGGCCGCGGTCAGGTCGCCCGCGCAGAGGCTCACCGTGCCGCGCGCCTTGGCGAGGTGGAGGGCGCCGCGCGGGCCCAGCTGGGCCGCGGGTGCCTCGGCCTCCTCCAGCGCCTTACGGGCCGCGCCCAGGTCTCCGCTGCCGGCCGCCAGGTGCGCGAGCAGGAGCAGGGCGTCGAGCCGTACCGGATCGGGGCAGGAGGTGATGGGCAGCAGGCGTTCCAGGTAGCGGCGCCCGTACCCGGCCATGCCCCCGAACGTCCACAGCCGGCCCAGCCGCAGACCCATCCGCAGCCCGCGCTCGCGGGCGGCCGGGTCGGCGGCGAAGGACTCGAGCGCGGCCCGCAGATCGGCCCACTCATCCCTGACCCGGACAATCGCCTCACCCCGGTCACGACCCACCGCTTCGGCGAGCGTGTAGTAGTGCTCGCGGTGGCGTGCCCGCAGGCGTTCCCGCTCGCCGCTGCCCGCCAGGCGAGCCGCGGCGAACTCGCGCACGCTGTCGGGCATGCGGTACGCCGCCCGCCCCTCGTCCTGCTCCCTGGTCACGATCGCCTTCTCGACCAGCACCGCCAGCATGGCGCGGAGCCGCGCGGCGGGCAGCGGACCGCCGGCGCAGACCTTCTCGGCCGCCGCCCGCTCGAACGTCCCCGCGAACACGCTCAGCCGCTCCCACAGCAGGCGCTCCTCGGGCGAGCAGAGCCCGTGGCTCCACGCGATCACGGCCCGCGTGGTCACGTCTCCGCCCCGGTGCGTACCCGCGTCCGGCGAACGTCTCCCCCAAGGGCCGCCCGTCTCCGCTGGATGGCTCCCCTGCGGCCCGCGCACGTCCGCTGAGTCGCTCCCCCGAAACCCCCGGGCGTCCGCTGAGGGCCTGAGCCGTCTGCCCGCATCTGCCACGTTCCTGGCCCGCTGCCCACCCACGTCCACGGGATATGTGGCCCGCCGCCCGTTGTCGTCCGACGCCACCGGCTGCCCGTCCGAGTCCGGGCGGCCGAGCGAGTCCGAGCGGCCGCTCGGGTCAGGGTGCCGGTCCAGGTCCGGGCGGCCGAGCGGGTCCGGGCGGCCGAGCGGGTCGCCGTACGCGTCCATCCGCGCGAGCAGCTCGTCCACGGGCGACCGGCGGACGTGGGCGGCGGCCAGCTCGATCGCCAGCGGAATGCCCTCCAGGCGGCGGCAGAGTTCGGCGACGGAGGCCGCGTTCCGCTCGGTGAGCTCGAAGCCGGGATCAACGCCGGGGTCGACGGCCGCGACCCGGTCGAGGAGGAGCGACACCGACTCGACGCGCGCCACGTCGGCGGGCGCCGACTCGCCACCTGGTACGGCCAGCGGCCGGACGATGACCGCGTGCCCGCCGGGGACGCGCAGCGCCTGCCGGCTCGTGGCCAGCACGTGCAGGCCGGGGGCGGCGCGCAGCAGCGACTGTACGAGGGCGGAGCAGGCGGCGGTCAGGTGTTCGCAGGTGTCGAGCACCAGGAGCAGGCGGCGGCGCGACAGCTGCGCGGTCAGGTCACCGGTGACGTCGAGGCTCTGGGCGATGACCTCCTCGAGGGACTCGGGGTCGGTGTGCCCGGCCAGCTCGACGAACCGGCTGCCGTCGGTGAAGGCCCGCCGCATGAACTGCGCAGCCCGTACGGCCACGCGGGTCTTGCCCACCCCGGCGATGCCGGTGACGGTGACGAGGCGGCTGCGCTGGAGCATCCGCCGGACGTCAGCGACCTCCTGACGGCGACCCACGAAGCTGGTCGCCGTGGCACGCCATGGCATGATCCATTCCCCAGTTTCCGGAAGATCCAAGGAGACCACGGTACGTCTCCACGGCCTCCCTCAGAGAACGGGCCCCCGCCCGACCGGCCGTGAACACGCAGATGCCGCACCCCGAAGCCGGGGTGCGGCATCTGACGGGAACGGTCACAGACCGGCGGCGGACCTCAGGGTCTCGGCGCGGTCGGTCGACTCCCAGGAGAAGCCCTCACGGCCGAAGTGGCCGTAAGCGGCGGTCTCCGAGTAGATCGGGCGCAGCAGGTCGAGGTCGCGGATGATCGCGGCCGGGCGCAGGTCGAACACCTGGAGCACGGCGGCCTGGATCTTCTCGACCGGCAGCTTCTCGGTGCCGAAGCACTCGACGAACAGGCCGACCGGCTGGGCCTTGCCGATGGCGTAGGCGACCTGGACCTCGCAGCGGTCGGCGAGCCCGGCGGCCACGACGTTCTTGGCGACCCAGCGCATCGCGTAGGCGGCCGAGCGGTCGACCTTGGACGGGTCCTTGCCGGAGAAGGCGCCGCCACCGTGGCGGGCCATGCCGCCGTAGGTGTCGATGATGATCTTGCGACCGGTGAGGCCGGCGTCGCCCATCGGGCCGCCGATCTCGAAGCGGCCGGTCGGGTTGACCAGCAGGCGGTAGCCCTCGATGTCGATGTCGAGGCCCGCGAGCACGGGGTCGACCACGTGCTCCTTGATGTCGGGCGTCAGCATCTCCTTGAGGTCGATCTCGGCAGCGTGCTGCGTGGAGACGACCACGGTGTCGAGACGGACCGGCTGGTCGCCGTCGTACTCGATGGTGACCTGGGTCTTGCCGTCGGGCCGCAGGTAGGGGACGGTGCCGGACTTGCGCACCTCGGACAGGCGCTGGGCCAGCCGGTGCGCGAGCGTGATCGGCAGCGGCATCAGCTCGGGCGTCTCGCGGCACGCGTAGCCGAACATCAGGCCCTGGTCGCCCGCGCCCTGGCGGTCGAGCTCGTCGATGTCGCCGTCGACCCGGTGCTCGTAGGCGTCGTCGACGCCCTGGGCGATGTCGGGCGACTGCGCCCCGATGGACACCGACACGCCACAGGAGGCGCCGTCGAAGCCCTTGTGGGAGGCGTCGTAGCCGATTTCCAGGATCTTCTCCCGGATGACGCCGGGAATGTCGACGTAGGTCTCGGTCGTGACCTCGCCTGCGACATGGACCTGGCCGGTAGTGATCATCGTCTCGACGGCGACCCGGCTCTTGGGGTCGTCCTTGAGCATGGTGTCGAGAATCGCGTCACTGATCTGGTCGGCGATCTTGTCCGGGTGGCCTTCGGTGACCGACTCGGAGGTGAACAGGCGACGTGACAACTCAGTGGCTCCTCATGCAGCGGCTGCTGACGGACGTGCGGGCTCCGGCGACTGTACACCCCGGCCAGTGCCTCGCCGAAGTCTAGCCCTACCCACGGGCATGTCGCGAAACGGGTCGTTCACAGGTCGGGCAGGGGGTCGGGGGGCAGCGTCTCCGGCGCGAAGATCTCCGCGTCGGCGGCGGCGACCACGGCGGCGTACTCCTCCTCGAACTCGAACGCCATCACGCCCAGCTCGATCACCGGCCCGGAAGCCTGCATGATCGGCCCGAGCCTGGTGTGGCGGGGGAACGTCGCGTGGACGGAGACCGGGCGGTCGCTCCGGAGCATCCGGGTGGCGAGGACGGAGATGGCCGTGTCGGTGACCACGATCAGGAAGTTGCCCGTACCCGACGGGCCCAGGGACAGCGCGGGGAATACGTAGCGGATCTCCCCCTGATCGCCGAGCAACGTTCTGCATCGATCTCTGACAGTGGAACTCACCGGCATTCCCCGCCCCCTTTTGCCCCCTTTGTCTTAAGTATCGGCAGGCGTTCGGGGATGCCGCAACAGCTTGGCGACCTGATCCCAGACGGCGTCGGCGACGTCGTCCTTGGGACCGCGGGGGATCTCCACCGGCTCGCCGCCCGCGACCAGCACGGTCGCCGCGTTGTCGGGCGTGCCGAAGGCCAGGTCGGGGCCGACCTGGTTGACGACGAGCAGGTCGCAGCCCTTACGGGCGAGCTTGGCCTGCCCGTTGGCGAGCACGTCGTCGGTCTCGGCCGCGAACCCGACGATCACCTCGGGATGACGAGCGGCGACCACCTCGGACTCCGGCCCGACGGCCGCAACCGAATCCGACCCGGCCGCCACCTCGGAGGGTGGCACTGCGGCCACCTCGGGAGGCGATCCTGCGGCGCGTCGGCGTTCGCCCAGTTCGGCCAGGATGTCGGGATTTTTCACCAGATAGAGGGGCTCGGGGTCGCCCTCGGTCTTCTTGATCTTGGAGTCCTGCCGCGCGGCGGGCCGGAAGTCGGCCACGGCCGCCGCCATCACCACCACGTCGGCGGCGGCCGAGGCGGTCAGCACCGCCTCGCGCAGTTCGGCCGCCGACTCCACCCGCACCACGGCGGCTCCGGCCGGATCGGGCAGGGACACGTTGGCGGCCACCAGCGTCACCTGGGCCCCGCGGGCGACGGCCGTGCGGGCCAGGGCGTACCCCTGCAGCCCGGAGGACCGGTTGCCCAGGTAGCGGACCGGATCGATGGCTTCACGCGTACCGCCGGCCGAGACGACGACCCGCCGCCCGGTCAGGTCGCGCGGGCGGCCGGCCAGTACGCGCAGGCAGATCTGGAAGATCTCGGCGGGATCGGGCAGCCGCCCGGGCCCGGTGTCGGCGCCGGTGAGGCGCCCGACCGCGGGATCGATCACCACGGAGCCCCGCTCGCGCAGCGTCGAGACGTTGGCCCGGGTGGCGGGGTGCTGCCACATCTCGGTGTGCATCGCGGGCGCGAACACCACCGGGCAGCGCGCGGTCAGCAGCGTGTTGGTGAGCAGGTCGCCGGCCAGGCCGTGAGCGGCCTTGGCGAGCACGTCGGCGGTCGCGGGCGCCACCACGACGAGGTCGGCCCGCTGGCCGATCCGTACGTGGGGCACCTCGTGAACGTCTTCCCACACATCGGTCGTCACCGGGTTGCCGGACAGCGCCGCCCAGGTGGGCTCGCCCACGAACCGCAGGGCGTCGCGGGTCGGAACCACCCGCACCTCGTGCCCGGACTCGGTGAACAGGCGCAACAGCTCACACGCCTTGTACGCGGCGATGCCCCCGCTGACGCCCAGGACGACCCTCTTCATTTAGCGGGTCAGACCGCGCCTTCGATGGGCTCGGCGTTGAGCAGGCCCTCGGCCACCTCACGCAGCGCGATGGACAGCGGCTTCTCCTGCGCGTGCGTCTCGACCAGCGGCCCGACGTATTCGAGCAGGCCCTCGCCGAGCTGGGAGTAGTAGGCGTTGATCTGGCGGGCGCGCTTGGCACCCATGATCACCAGGGAATACTTGCTGTCGACGATGTCGAGCAGCGCGTCGATCGGCGGGTTGGTGATGCCCTCTGCGACCGGGGCAATTCCTGCCACGATTGTCAGACCTCTCGGTTGGTGGTTTTGATGACCCCCTGAGGGTCAGTCATCAAGGCTATCAGCCGGCGGCACACCTCTTTGACACTTGTGTTCACCAGCGTGAGGTCGAATTCCTTCTCGGCCGCCATCTCGACGTGGCCGGCCTCAAGGCGGCGGGCGATGACGTCCTCCGGCTCGGTGCCGCGGCCGCGCAGCCGCTTCTCCAGCTCCTCCCAGGAGGGCGGGGCCAGGAACACCAGCAGGGCCTCCGGCATGCTCTGCCGGACCTGCCTGGCGCCTTCGAGGTCGATCTCGAGCAGCGTGGGCATGCCCGCGGCGAGCCGGTCGAGCACCGGGGCGCGCGGCGTGCCGTACCTGTTGCCCGCGAACTCCGCCCACTCGAGCAGCTCCCCCGACTCCACGAGCCGGTCGAACTCCTCGTCGTCGGCGAAGAAGTAGTGGAGCCCGTGCACCTCACCGGGCCGGGGCTTCCTGGTTGTCACCGAGACCGACAGCCACACCTCGGGGTGTGCCCGCCGAATCTCGGCGACGACCGTTGACTTACCGACGCCCGACGGTCCGGACAGGACCGTCAGGCGCCGCTCGCTCGAGGGGAGGAAGTCGCCGACCCTCGTTCCAGATCCGACTGCCTCATGGGCCCAAACACTGCCGGACCTGGACCTGTCGGTCACTTCCTACCCCCCGTTGAACCTGCGCTTTCGTGTGGAACCGAGATTAGCTCTCGTTGCCACCGAACTCGCGCTCGAGGGATGCCCTCTGGTTCGCACCGAGACCCCGCACGCGGCGGGACTCGGCGATGGCAAGCCGCTCCATGAGCTGCTTGGCGCGGACTTTGCCCACGCCTGGGAGCGATTCCAACAAGGCCGACACCTTCATCTTGCCGATGACGTCGTCGGTCTGCCCATCCTTGAGCACCTCAGCCAGAGAAACCGCGCCATGCTTGAGCCGGTTCTTGACCTCGGCACGCTCTTTACGGGCCTTGGCAGCCTTTTGCAGGGCTGCGGCGCGCTGCTCAGGGGTCAGGGGAGGAAGAGCCACGCCGGGTCACCTCGAATTTCTGTCGATGTACTCGGACGGGAAGGGAAACTAGCTGGTCATCGCCCCCTAAGCAACGTCAATGGCGGTTTCTCTCCTCACAAAATCCACTTCATCACTCTCCGTGTATGTAAAACTACAGAGTGCTGATCAAATCGCCCCCACTTCCCGCTTCTTCCTTACACACAGGAAGCGCCGTGGGGGTACGATGATGATCACCCACCCGTCAGGGAGTGGTGTCCGAAACGTGCGCGGGTTTACGTCCGAAACCCCGCCCGAGGTGGGCATCCGTATGCCCTGCGGGGGTGTCCTCACGATCGTGTACGGTCGCCGTGGGACGCCGTTCTGGGGTCGGCGTCCCTCCGGGGAGGCGCTCACCGTGCGTACACGGCCACCCGCCGTACGTGTGCCCACGGGAGCGGTCCCACCACGGCCGGGTGACAACGGCTGTGCTCCCGGCACATCCGCCCGCCACACAGGGGCCCGACCGACCGGTCCGCCGTACGGTGGGCCGAGCCGTGCCTGGCTTTACCGCTGCACACCGATGCCACGTCACGATGGGCCACGCACGAAGGCCCATCAGGAACACGGAACGACCCTTGGGAGCGCGAACCCCCTCAGAAGGGGGTCGTGCGCCGCAAAGAGGATGCGATGGCGGCGGCCGTGGCGCCCGGGTCCGGGGAGGCGGTGATCGGGCGGCCGATGACCAGGAGGTCGGCGCCGTCCGCCAATGCCTGCTCCGGCGTCGCCACCCGCGCCTGGTCCTGGCTGTCCGCCCCGGCCGGGCGTACGCCGGGTGTGATGAGGGTGATCTCCGGCCCGACCTCCGAGCGCAGGTCGACGACCTCGTGCGGCGAGCACACCAGGGCCGTGGCGCCCGACTCGACCGACAGGACGGCCAGGCGGCGGACCGCGTCCGAGGCGGGGCCGGCGAGTCCGATGCGGCTCAGGTCGGCCTCCGAGAGCGACGTCAGCACCGTGACCGCCGCGATCTGGGTGTCCGGGGCCGCCTCGACGGCCGCGCGGATCATCGCGGGGCCGCCGGCCGCGTGGACCGTGAGGATGGCCGGGCGCAGCCGGGCGACCGCCCTGGCCGCCGCCGCGACCGTGTTGGGGATGTCGTGCAGCTTGAGGTCCAGGAAGACCTGTACGCCGCTCGCGCCCCGGATCGAGGCGATCACGTCGGGGCCGTAGCGCAGATAGAGCTCCAGCCCGATCTTCACCGTGGTGACGTGCGGGGTCACCAGGGCGGCCCACCTGGCGGCGGTCTCCAGGTCGGGGGCGTCGAGGGCGACGGCGATGGGTGCGGGCGTCAAAGGGAGCTCTCCTCGGAGTCGACGAGCAGGTGCCGGGGGGCGCTCCCCGGCGGACGGTGGGCCAGGCCGACCGCGTCGGCCAGCCGCTGGAAGCCGCGTGCCCGCAGCAGGTCCTCAAGCTCTCGCTCGATGCGCAGGCACGCGTAGGGGTCGTGGAACAGCGCCGTCCCCACCCCGACCGCGCAGGCGCCCGCCAGGATGAGCTGGAAGGCGTCCCTGCCGGTCGTCACGCCGCCGACGCCGATCAGCGGCACCCCGGGCAGGGCGGCGTGCACCTGCCACACGCACCGTACGGCAAGAGGCAGGATGGCCGGTCCCGACAGCCCGCCGGTCACGGCCGCGAGCGAGGGCCGCAGCGCCTCGGTGTCGATGGCCATCCCGAGCGGGTTGTTGATCATGGACAGCGCGTCGGCTCCGGCGTCCACGCAGGCGCGGGCGACCGCCACGATGTCGGCCACGTCGGGCGCCAGCTTGGCGACCACCGGGACGTCGTACCGCATGATGGAGCGCACCGACGCGATCACCTCGGCGGCGGCGCTGCCCTCGCGGGCGAAGACCCGGCCGCGGTCCTCGATGTTCGGGCAGGACAGGTTCACCTCCAGGGCGGTGACGCCGGGCGCGTCGGCCAGTCTGCGGGCCAGCGCCGAGTACTCGGCCACGGTGCCGCCGCCGATCGAGACGATGGTCCTGATGCCGCGCTGGGCCAGCCAGGGCAGCTCGCGTTCGAGGAAGGCGTCGATGCCGGGGCCCTGGAGGCCGACGGCGTTGAGCATGCCCGAGGGGGTCTCGGCCATCCGGGGGGTGGGGCGGCCGGCGCGGGGGGCCATGGTGATCGAGCTGGTGGTCAGGGCGCCCAGGCGGTGGAGGTCGAAGAACTGGGCCAGCTCGCGGCCCGAGGCGGCGCAGCCGGCGGCGGTGGTGATGGGGTTGGCGAGCTCCACATGCGCCAGAAATGTCCGCATATCTACCGACACGTCAGCCCACCCGCCGCAGAGAAACCGCAGACAACGCAGAGAAACAGCCACCAGATCGCGCGGGACGCAGACGCCGTGGAGAAGCGGAACGCAGGCGCCGCAGAGGAGCGGGACCCGGGCGCCGCAGAGAGACAGCCGCCAGATCGCGCAGGACGCGGCAGAAAAAGCGCGGGCAGTCAGTGTCAGCCCGCATGGCGCGCACCGCCCTGGCCCCCGGGCGCCCCCAGCGCGTCGAACGGGATCGTCCCCACATCCTCGAACCGCACCCGCTCCCCCCGGAACACCGGCCCCTCGGCGCAGGCCCGCACCATCCGGGTCACGCCGTCGTCGCCGATGACCGGCAGCACGCACGTCATGCAGACCCCGATCCCGCAGGCCATCGCCTCTTCCACCGCCACCTGCACCGGGATGTCGAACTCCATCGCCACCGCCGTGACCGCCCGCAGTGTCTCCATGGGCGCGCACGCGTAGACCACGTCGGCCCGCGTGTCGGCGATCACCGCGGGCAGCGCGTCGGTCACCCGGCCGCGCAGCCCGAGCGAGCCGTCCTCGGTGGTGAGTGTGGTGGTCTGGGCCATCCGCCTGGCCCGCATGGCGCCGAACACCCGGTCCGCGCTGGCGCCGCCCAGCACGAAGTCGACGCGGCAGCCGCGTTCGATGAGCTGGTCGGCCACCGGGAACAGCACCGCGGAGCCGTACTCGGAACCGACCAGCACGCAGTGGACCGGGTCGCGCGGCAGCGGGAAGGGCCGGCCGAGCGGCCCGACGAGGTCGATCGTGTCACGCGCCCTGCGCTCGGCCAGCCACGCGGTGCCGGGGCCGCGCACGGTGAAGACGAGCTCCACCGTGCCGCCGTAGTCGGGCTTGACGTCGTGGATGGAGAAGGCCCGCCGCGTCACCATGGACGTGTGGGCCCCGCCGACGGCGACGGACACGAAGTGGCCGGGCCGGTAGCGCTCGGCGATGCCGGGCGCCACCACGGTGAGGGCATGGTAGGCGTCGACCCGGCGCGTCGTCAGCACCGTGCCCGTCACCTGCACCGGAGTGCCGGCCAGTCCTCTTCACCTCCCGCGGGAGCCTGCCGTCGATCGAGCCCTACGCCCCTGCCGCCCGCAGCGCCCGCCCGTGCTCTTGGAGGGACCGTACGCCGACGTCGCCCCGCACGATGGCCTGGATGCCCGCGGCCGCGGCGGCGAGGCCGGCGACCGTGGTGATGCACGGGATGCCGCGCAGCACGGCGGCGGTGCGGATGTCGTAGCCGTCGAGCCGCGGGCCCGACTGGCCCGGACTGCCGAACGGCGTGTTGACGATCAGGTCGATCTCGCCGTCGAGGATGTACTGGACACTCGTGGGCTCACCTCCGGCTCCGGGCCCCTCGCTCTGCTTTCGCACGATCTTGGCATGGACACCGTTGCGGCGCAGCACCTCAGCGGTCCCCTCGGTGGCCAGGATCTCGAACCCGAGGTCGGCGAGAGCCCGTACCGGGAAGATCATCGCACGCTTGTCCCGGTTGGCCACGGACACGAAGGCCCGGCCCTTGATGGGCAGTTCCCCGTACGCGGCCGCCTGCGACTTGGCGAAGGCGACGCCGAAGGACTCGTCGATGCCCATGACCTCGCCCGTGGAGCGCATCTCGGGCCCGAGCACGATGTCGACGCCGCGGAAGCGGTTGAACGGCAGCACCGCCTCCTTCACCGCGATCGGCGCCTCCAGCGGCAGAGTGCCGCCGTCTCCCGTGGCGGGCAGCATGCCCTCCTCGCGCAGCGAGGCGATCGAGGCGCCCAGCATCACGCGGGCCGCCGCCTTGGCCAGCGGCACCGCCGTGGCCTTGGAGACGAACGGCACGGTACGGCTGGCGCGCGGGTTGGCCTCCAGGACGTACAGGACGCCGGCCGACATGGCGTACTGGACGTTCAGCAGCCCGCGGACCCCGACGCCGCGGGCGATGCCCTCGGTGGCGGCGCGGATGCGCTTGATGTCGTTGCTGCCGAGCGTGATCGGCGGCAGCGCGCACGCCGAGTCGCCGGAGTGGATCCCGGCCTCCTCGATGTGCTCCATGACGCCGCCCAGGTAGAGCTCCTCGCCGTCGAACAGGGCATCCACGTCGATCTCGATGGCCTCGTCGAGGAACTTGTCGACCAGCACCGGATGGCCGCCCTCCTGGGCCGCCATGTAGGTGGTCAGCGTCGCGTCGTCGTAGACGATGGCCATGCCGGCCCCGCCGAGCACGTACGAGGGCCGGACGAGCACGGGGTAGCCGATCTCCTCGGCCACGGTCAGCGCCTCGGCGACGGTCGTCGCGGTGCCGTGCTTGGGCGCGGGCAGCTGCGCCTCGGCGAGCACCCGGCCGAACGCGCCGCGCTCCTCGGCCAGGTGGATCGACTCGGGCGAGGTGCCGACCACGGGCACGCCCGCGTCCTTGAGCGCCTGCGCCAGGCCGAGCGGCGTCTGCCCGCCGAGCTGCACGATCACGCCCGCGACCGGGCCCGTCTGCTGCTCGGCGTGTACGACCTCCAGCACGTCCTCCAGCGTGAGCGGCTCGAAGTAGAGCCGGTCGGAGGTGTCGTAGTCGGTCGAGACCGTCTCCGGGTTGCAGTTGACCATGACGGTTTCGAACCCGGCCCGCGACAGCTCGAAGGAGGCGTGCACGCAGGCGTAGTCGAACTCGATGCCCTGCCCGATGCGGTTGGGCCCGGAGCCGAGGATGATGACCTTCTCCCGCTCGCCGTACGGGACCTCGCTCTCCTCGTCGTAGGCCGAGTAGAGGTAGGGGGTCTTGGCGGCGAACTCGGCGGCGCAGGTGTCGACCGTGTTGTAGACCGGCCGCAGGCCGAGCGCGTGGCGCAGGTCGCGTACGCGGGCCTCGTCGATGCCGCGGATCTCGCCGATCTGCGCGTCGCTGAAGCCGTGGCGCTTGGCCCGCTCCAGCACCTCGGCGGTCAGCTCGGTGGCCTCGCCGAGGGTCCGCGCCTCCTCGTCCAGCAGGAAAAGCTGGTCGAGGAACCAGGGGTCGATGTGGGTGGCCTCGAAGAGCTCCTCGGCGGTGGCGCCGGCCCGGATGGCCTGCTGCACGGTGCGCAGCCGGCCGTCGTGCGGGACGCGGGACTCGTCGATGAGCTCGGCCTTCGGCCGCTGGGGGCCGGCCCAGGTGAAGGAGGAGTCCTTCTTCTCCAGCGAGCGCAGCGCCTTCTGCAGCGCCTCGGGGAAGGAGCGGCCGATGGCCATGGCCTCGCCCACCGACTTCATGTGGGTGGTGAGTGTCTGGTCGGCGCCCCTGAACTTCTCGAAGGCGAACCGCGGCACCTTGACCACGATGTAGTCGAGCGTGGGCTCGAAGGAGGCCGGGGTCTCCTTGGTGATGTCGTTGGGGATCTCGTCGAGGGTGTAGCCGATGGCCAGCTTGGCGGCGATCTTGGCGATCGGGAAGCCGGTGGCCTTCGAGGCCAGTGCGCTCGATCGGGACACGCGCGGGTTCATCTCGATGACGATCATGCGGCCGGTCGCCGGGTTGACCGCGAACTGGATGTTGCAGCCGCCGGTGTCGACGCCGACCTCGCGGATGACCGCGATCGCGACGTCGCGCATGTTCTGGTATTCGCGGTCGGTCAGCGTCAGCGCGGGCGCGACGGTGACGCTGTCGCCGGTGTGGACGCCCATCGGGTCGATGTTCTCGATGGAGCAGACGATGACCACGTTGTCATGCTTGTCGCGCATGACCTCGAGCTCGTACTCCTTCCAGCCGAGGATCGACTCCTCCAGGAGCACCTCGGTGGTCGGCGAGGCGTCCAGCCCGGCGCCGGCGATGCGCCGCAGGTCCGACTCGTCGTAGGCGAACCCGGACCCGACGCCGCCCATCGTGAAGGAGGGCCGCACGACCAGCGGGTAGCCGAGCTCGGTGGCGGCGGCCAGGCACTCGTCCATCGTGTGACAGACGACCGAGTTGGCCGACTCCGCGTTCAGGCCGTGCTCGCGGGCGACCTTGGCGACGATCTCCTTGAACCGCTCGCGGTTCTCCCCCGCCTGGATCGCGTCGAAGTCGGCGCCGATCAGCTCGACGTCGTAGCGCTCCAGCGCGCCCGACTCGTGCAGCGCGACGGCGGTGTTGAGGGCGGTCTGGCCGCCCAGGGTCGGCAGGAGCGCGTCGGGGCGCTCCTTGGCGATGATCTTCTCGACGTACTCGGGGGTGATCGGCTCGACGTAGGTGGCGTCGGCGAACTCGGGGTCGGTCATGATCGTCGCCGGGTTGCTGTTGACGAGGATCACGCGGAACCCCTCGTCGCGCAGCACGCGGCAGGCCTGGGTGCCGGAGTAGTCGAACTCGCACGCCTGCCCGATCACGATCGGCCCCGAGCCGATCACCAGGACGGACCTGATGTCATCACGCTTGGGCACGGTTCATGACCTCACAGAACTCGTCGAAAAGGTAGGCGGCGTCGTGGGGGCCGGCGGCGGCCTCCGGGTGGTACTGCACGCTGAAGGCACGCCCGTCGAGCAGGCGCAGCCCTTCCACGCAGCGGTCGTTGAGGTTGACGTGGCTGACCTCGGCCCGGCCGTAGGGGGTGTCGAACGGCTCGCCGAGCGGCGCCTCGACCGCGAAGCCGTGGTTGTGGGCGGAGATCTCTACCTTGCCGGTCCGTACGTCCTGGACCGGCTGGTTCACCCCCCGGTGGCCGTAGCGCAGCTTGTACGTGGACAGGCCCAGGGCCCGGCCGAACAGCTGGTTGCCGAAGCAGATCCCGAAGAACGGCACCTTCGCCTCCAGCACCCCGCGCAGCGCGGAGACGTCCGCGGTGGCCGGGTCGCCGGGGCCGTTGGAGAAGAACACCCCGTCCGGGCCCACCGCCATGATCTCCTCAAAGGTGGCGGTGGCCGGCAGCACGTGCACCTCGCAGCCGCGCTCGGCCATCCGGTGCGGGGTCATGCCCTTGATGCCCAGGTCCACGGCCGCGACCGTGAACCGCTTCTGGCCGATGGCCGGCACGACGTACGGCTCGGCCGTGGCCACCTCGGCGGCCAGGTTCGCGCCTTCCATGACCGGCACCCGCCGTACGCGCTTGACGAGCTCATCGACCGGCGCGGTCGGATCGGTGAAGATCCCGGCGCGCATGGCGCCGCGCTCGCGCAGGTGGCGGGTGAGCGCGCGGGTGCCCGGCATGGCGATGCCGACGACGCCCTGTTCCTTGAGGTAGTCCTCCAGCGAGCGGTTGGCCCGCCAGTTGGAGACCACGCGGGACGGCTCGCGTACGACGTAGCCGGCGACCCAGACGCGGCCCGACTCGGGGTCCTCGTCGTTGACGCCGGTGTTGCCGATGTGGGGGGCCGTCATCGCGACGATCTGCCGGTGGTAGGACGGGTCGGTGAGGGTCTCCTGGTAGCCGGTCATGCCGGTGTTGAAGACCATCTCGCCGAACGTCTCGCCCGCGGCGCCATACGGGGTTCCGTGGAAGACGCGACCGTCTTCCAGAACGAGCAGCGCAGAAGTCACACCAGCTTCCCTTCAAGTACTGTCGGCTTGCCGCGCAGGAAGGTCGCCACGACCCGGCCGGGGAGCGTCATGCCCTCGTACGGCGTGTTGCGGCTCTTCGACGCGAAGGCGGACGGATCCACCTCTGTACGGACGGACGGGTCGTACAACGTGAGGTTGGCCGGTACGCCCACCTCGATCGGTTGCCCGTGCCCCGAAAGGCGGCCGATACGCGCGGGCACGATCGACATGCGCTCGGCGACGCCGGCCCAGTCGAGCAGCCCGGTGTCGACCATGGCCTCCTGCACCACGCTGAGCGCGGTCTCCAGGCCGACCATGCCCATGGCCGCGGCCGACCACTCGGTCTCTTTGTCCTCGACCGGGTGGGGCGCGTGGTCGGTGGCGACGATGTCGATCGTGCCGTCGGCCAGCGCGGCGCGCAGCGCCTCGACGTCGGCGCGGGTGCGCAGCGGCGGGTTGACCTTGTAGATGGGGTTGTAGGCGCCGACCGGCGAGTCCTCGACGAGGTCGTCGGTGAGCAGCAGGTGGTGCGGGGTGACCTCGGCGGTGATGTTCCAGCCCTTGGACTTGGCCCAGCGCAGGATCTCCACCGAGCCGGCCGTGGAGACGTGGCAGACGTGCAGCCGGGAGCCGACGTGCGCGGCCAGCAGGCAGTCGCGGGCGATGATCGCCTCCTCGGCGACCGCCGGCCAGCCGGTCAGGCCGAGCCGGCCGGAGACGACGCCCTCGTTCATCTGGGCGCCGCCGGTCAGCCTGGGCTCCTGGGCGTGCTGGGCGATCACGCCGTCGAACGCCTTGACGTACTCCAGGGCGCGGCGCATCAGCACGGCGTCGTCGACGCACCTGCCGTCGTCGGAGAAGACGCGGACCCGGGCGGCGGAGTCGGCCATCGCGCCGAGCTCGGCCAGCTGCCTGCCCTCCAGGCCGACGGTGACCGCGCCGACCGGCTGGACGTCGCAGTGGGCGAACTCCCGGCCCAGCCGCCAGACCTGCTCGACCACGCCGGCGGTGTCGGCGACGGGCGAGGTGTTGGCCATGGCGTGCACGGCGGTGTAGCCGCCGCGGGCGGCCGACTGGGTGCCGGTCTGCACGGTCTCGGCGTCCTCGCGGCCGGGCTCGCGCAGGTGGGTGTGCAGGTCGACGAGGCCGGGCAGCACGATCGCGCCGCCGCCGTCGATCGCCGCCTCCCCGTCGATCCGCGGGGCGATCTCGGCGATCACCCCGTCCTCGACGCGGATGTCGACGGGCTCGCCACCGACGATCCGTACGTTGCGAATGATCACGAAGTCTCTCCCCCGAGCAGCAGGTAAAGGACGGCCATGCGGATGGTCACACCGTTGGCGACCTGCTCGACGATGGTCGAGCGCGGCGAGTCGGCCACCTCGGCGGCGATCTCCATGCCCCGGTTCATCGGCCCGGGGTGCATCACGATGGCCTCGTCGGGCATCTTGGCGAAGCGGTCGCGGTCGAGGCCGTAGCGGCGGGAGTATTCGCGCTCGCTCGGGAAGTAGGCGGCGTTCATCCGCTCCTTCTGCACCCGCAGCATCATCACCACGTCGGACTTGGGCAGCACCGCGTCGAGGTCGTAGGAGACCGCGCACGGCCAGGTGTCGACCGAGACCGGCAGCAGCGTGGGCGGCGCCACCAGTGTGACGTCGGCGCCGAGCGTGGCCAGGAGCAGCACGTTGGAGCGGGCGACCCGGCTGTGCAGGACGTCGCCGACGATCGTGACCTTGCGGCCCTCCAGGCCGCCCAGGCGGCGGCGCATGGAGAAGGCGTCGAGCAGCGCCTGCGTGGGGTGCTCGTGGGTGCCGTCGCCGGCGTTGACGACGCTGCCGTGCACCCAGTTGGCCAGGCGGTGCGGCGCGCCGGAGGCGCCGTGGCGGATGACGACCGCGTCGGCGCCCATCGCCTCCAGCGTCAGCGCCGTGTCCTTCAGCGACTCGCCCTTGGAGACGCTGGAGCCCTTGGCGGAGAAGTTGATGACGTCGGCGGACAGCCGCTTGGCGGCCGCCTCGAAGGAGATGCGGGTCCGGGTGGAGTCCTCGAAGAACAGGTTGACCACCGTACGGCCGCGCAAGGTCGGCAGCTTCTTGATGGAACGTTCCGAGACCCTCGCCAGCTCCTCGGCCGTGTCGAGGATGAGCAGGGCGTCGTCCTTGCCGAGGTCGCCCGCGGAGATGAGATGGCGGTTCACTTGGCCTCCTCCTTCATCAGCAGCACGGCGTCGCGCCCGTCGGTCTCCTGCAGGTAGACCTTCACCTTCTCGCTCTTGGCGGTCGGCAGGTTCTTGCCGACGTAGTCGGCGCGGATGGGCAGCTCGCGATGGCCGCGGTCGACCAGCGTGGCCAGCTGTACGGCGGTCGGGCGGCCGAGGTCGTTGAGCGCGTCGAGCGCCGCGCGGACGGTGCGGCCGGAGTACAGGACGTCGTCCACCAGCACCACGATCCTGCCGTCGATGCCGTCGGGCGGCAGCTCGGTGTGGCCGAGCGGCCGGGCGGGCCGGAGCCGGAGATCGTCGCGGTACATCGTGATGTCGACCGAGCCGACGGGGATCTTGACGCCTTCGAAGCGCTCGATGCGGTCACCGAGCCGGCGGGCCAGAGTGACGCCGCGGGTCGGGATGCCGAGGAGGACGACACCGTCGGCGCCCTTGGTTCGTTCGAGGATCTCGTGCGCGATACGAGTCAGCGCCCGGTGGATGTCCGGGCCCTCCAGAACAGCCCTCGACAAGGGTGTCAGGTCGGACGTTGGGGATTCGGACACGGCAGAGCTCACCACCTTTCCCGCCTCACGGGACGGGTCTTAAAAGGGTGTTGGTCGTGACACACAGTACCAGGGGCTACCAGCCAGAACTCTTGCCACCTACTCCCCATGGCCGCCCACGGTTGGGTAATTTCCCCGCCCTTTCCGTGTCGGAACCGTCCACGCGGGGCACGTGACGGGCATCGCGGGCGGTGCCAGCGCGTTGACGTCCGCCTGCTTCGAGGGGATACAGGGACAATGACCTTCCATGTCGACTCCGAGGTGGGCAAGCTCTACCAGGTGCTGCTGCACAAGCCTGACCTGGCGCTCAAGCGGCTCACCCCGACCAACAAGGACGCGTTCCTCTTCGACGACGTGCTGTGGGTGCAGCGCGCGATGGAGGAGCACGAGGAGTTCCAGCAGGTGCTGCGGGAGCGCGGCGTCAAGGTCCACATGCTGGCGGACCTGCTCAGAGAGACGATCGAGATCCCCGAAGCGCGTAAGCACATCCTCGACGGGATCCTCGACGAGCGCTTCATGGGCCCCCTGGCCGTCGACGACATCCGCAACACCCTTGACTCCATGGACTCCAAGACCCTGCAGATGTACCTGACGGGGGGCATCACCAAACGCGAGATGGTCGAGGCGGGCTGTGACCCCAAGTCGATGTCCTACCACGCGGCCGGTGACGACGACTTCATCCTGCCGCCGCTGCCGAACCACCTGTTCACCCGCGACACCTCCTGCTGGGTGTACGACGGCGTCTCGATCAACGCGATGAAGAAGAAGGCGCGCATGCGCGAGACGGTGAACATGGAGGCCGTCTACGAGTTCCACCCGACCTTCGCCGACGGGTTCGGCCGGCCGCAGAAGGGCGGTTACAACGTGTGGCTGCCCGGCCAGTCGGTCGCCCCGGCCACGCTGGAGGGCGGCGACGTGCTGGTCCTCGGGCGCGGCGTGGTGCTGATCGGGATGAGCGAGCGCACCCAGCCGCAGGCCATCGAGATGCTCGCGCAGCGGCTGTTCCAGGCCGGCTCCGCGCGGAAGATCATCGCGCTGAACATGCCGAAGGCCCGCGCGTTCATGCACCTCGACACCGTGATGACGATGGTGGACGTGGGCGTGTTCACCAAGTACGCGGGGCTGGGCATGCTGCCCTCGTACACGATCGAGCCGGGCGACACCGAGAAAGAGCTCAAGGTCACCGACCACCCGCCGGAGGACATGCACCGCGCCATGGCGCGGGCCCTGGACCTGGACGACATCAAGGTCCTCATCCCGACGCAGGACGTCTACGCCGCCGAGCGGGAGCAGTGGGACGACGGCTGCAACGCGCTGGCCATCGAACCGGGCGTGGTCGTCGCCTACGAACGCAACACCACGACGAACAACTTCCTGCGCGGCCACGGCATCGAGGTCATCACCATCCGGGGCAGCGAGCTCGGCAGGGGGCGCGGCGGGCCGCGCTGCATGAGCTGCCCGCTCGAGCGGGACGGCTTCTGAGCGATGAGGGTCATCGTCGCCCTGGGGGGCAACGCGGTGCTCCGGCGCAGCCAGCAGGCGGACGTGGAGCCGCAGATCGCCAACGTCGCCAACGCGGCCAAGACGCTGGCCAAGCTCGCGGAGAAGCACGAGCTGATCATCACCCACGGGAACGGGCCACAGGTGGGCCTGCTGGCGCTGGAGAGCGCCAACGACCCCCGCCTGACCAAGCCCTACCCGTTCGACACGCTCGGCGCCGAGACGCAGGGCATGATCGGCTACTGGATGCTGCAGGCCTTGCAGAACGCGCTGCCCGGCCGGCAGGTCCTGGCCATGGTGACGCAGACGCTCGTGTCGGCGGTCGATCCGGCCTTCGACAACCCGACCAAGTTCGTCGGCCCGGTCTACGACCAGGAGGAGGCCACGAAGCTGGCCAAGGAGTACGGCTGGACGGTCGCCGCCGACGGCCACGACTGGCGGCGCGTCGTCCCCTCCCCCACCCCGCAGCGCGTGGTGGAGACGCGGCTGATCAGCAAGATGGTCCGCGAGGGGGTCGTGGTGATCTGCGCGGGCGGCGGCGGCATCCCGGTCATCCGCGACGAGCACGGCCGCCTGTCCGGCGTCGAGGCGGTCATCGACAAGGACTCCACGGCGTCGATGCTGGCCGAGGCGCTCGAATGCGACGCCTTCCTCATCCTGACCGACGTGCCGCGCGTACTGAAGGACTTCGGCACGCCGCACCAGAGCGAACTCGCGAACACCACCCCGCACGAACTACGCGCCCTCGACTTCCCAGCGGGCTCCATGGGGCCGAAAGTGGAAGCGGTCTGCCGTTTCGTGGAGACCACCGGCGACATGGCGGCCATCGGCGAGCTCGGGCAGGCGGAGCAGATCCTGGAAGGCACCGCCGGCACGATCGTCACGCCGAACGCCCGCTGGCCGCTGACCAGCACGCTTTAGGGCTCTAGGAGGTTTCGATGGCACTCGCCCAACGGCTCTTCCGCATCAAGCCCACCGACCAGATCGTGGCCGAAGGCGGCCACGGCGAGGGCGGTGAGCTGCGCCGCACGATGTCGCTGTGGCAGCTCACGCTGTTCAGCGTCGGCGCCACACTCGGCACCGGCATCTTCGTCATCCTCGGCCAGGCCGTGCCGAAGGCGGGTCCCGCCGTCGTGCTGGCCTTCGTGCTGGCCGCGATCACGGCGCTGTTCTCCGCGCTGTCGTACGCGGAGCTGGCCGGCACGATCCCGGTGTCCGGCTCGTCCTACTCCTACGCGTACGCGACGCTGGGCGAGATCGTCGCCTGGATCTGCGGCTGGTGCCTCATGCTGGAGTACGCGGTGTCGGTCGCGGCGGTGTCGGTCGGCTGGGGCGAATACCTCAACTCCTTCCTGAAGGGCCTGTTCGGCTGGGAGCTGCCCGCGTCGATCACCCACTCCCCCGGCCAGGACGGCGGTGTGGTCAACGTCACGGCGATCCTCATCGTGCTGCTGGCCACCTGGCTGCTGCTGCGCGGGGCGTCGGAGAGCGCCACGGCCAACGCCGTGTTCGTGCTCATCAAGGTCGCCGTGCTGATCTTCTTCTGCGTGGTGGCCTTCACCGCGTTCAGGGCCGGGCACTTCTCGCCGTTCGCGCCCATGGGCGTCGCGGGCGTCACGGCCGCCGCCTCGCAGGTGTTCTTCTCCTACATCGGCTTCGACGCCGCCTCCACCGCCGGTGAGGAGGCCAAGAACCCCAAGCGCGACCTGCCCCTGGCGATCATCCTGTCGCTCGCCATCGTCACGATCATCTACGTCGTGGTGGCCGTGGCCGCGATCGGCGCCATGCCGTGGACCGACTTCGACCCCGAACGCACCGAAGCCAGCCTCTCCTACATCGTCGACCTCGCCACCGGCGCCACCTGGCCGGGCCTGATCGTCTCCTTCGGCGCGGTCGTGGCCATCGCCAGCGTCGTCCTGACCGTCATCTACGGCCAGACCCGCATCCTGTTCGCCATGTCCCGCGACGGGCTCATCCCGCACATCTTCCAGAAGGTGAACCCGCGCCGCCAGGTGCCCGTCGCCAACACGCTCATCGTGGCGGCGTTCATCTCCGTACTGGCCGGACTGGTGCCGCTGGGCCAGCTCGCCGAGGCCACGAGCATCGGGACGCTGTTCGCCTTCGCCATCGTCAACATCGGCGTGCTCGTGCTCCGCTACCGCAGCCCCGAGCTGCCGCGCAGCTTCCGCACGCCGCTCTTCCCCGCCACGCCGATCCTCGGCACGATCTTCTGCGTCATCGTGATGGCCGGTCTGGCCGGCGTCACCTGGCAGGCGTTCGGCCTCTGGATGCTGGTGGGCCTGATCTGTTATTTCCTGTACGGCTATCGCCACTCGCGGTTGAACACCGAGGTGCCTCGATGAAGCTCGAAAGCGTACTGGCCGGATTCATCCCCGAGCCGAGAGGACGTGACGCGCTGGCGCTGGCCATGCTCCTGGCCGGACAGGTCAAGGGGCAGCTGACGGTGGCGTACGTGCAGCCGCCCGCGTGGACCACGCCGGGGCCCGCGCGCGCCGACCTGACGGAGTGGCGCAAGTATCTGCAGGAACAGGCGGAGGCCACGCTCGGGCAGGCCCGGGCGCTCACCGGCGACAAGGCCGACTACATCGTCCACACCAACAAAGGCAGTGGGCGCGGGCTGGTGGACCTGGCCCGCAAACGCGCGGCCGACGTCGTCGTGATCGGCTCCGCGCCGGGCGGCGGCAGGGGCCGCATCTCCGTCGGCAGCACCGCCGACCAGCTGCTGCACTCCTCGACGGTGCCGGTCATGCTGGCCCCGCGCGGCTACGCGGACGCACTGCCCCCGGCCGTCGAGCGGATCACCGTCGCCTACCGCCGCGGCCCGTGCGCCGACGCCGCGGTGCGCGACGCCGCCCAGGCCGCGGTCATCCTCGACGTGCCGCTGCGGCTGGTCACCCTGCTGATCCGCGGCGCCCGCCGCGCCAAGATCGAAGAGGACATGCTCACGCGGCTGCGCGACCAGGTGGCGGACGACCTGCAGGCGGCGGCCACCGGGCAGCGGCGGCACATCCGGGCGGAGTTCGAGATCCTGGAGGGCCGCGACGTGGCACAGGCCATGGGCCAGACGTCGTGGTCGCCGGGCGAACTGCTCATCTGCGCCTCCAGCAACGCGGGGCCGTTGCGGCGGGTGTTCCTCGGTGACACGTCGCTCAAAATCGTCCGTGCGGCCACGTGTCCGGTCATGATCCTAACCCGTCAAGACTGATCCCGACGCCACACCACCCGCCCCATCGCCGGGTCCACCGCCCTTCGCGGCGCTCTTGGATGGCCCCGGCCAGCCCTTCTCAGTGCCTCTCACCTCGGTCTCCACGCGATCACTGACATGGTTTAGAGGTGATTTCCACCATGCATGTCACCGGACAAACAGTGACGAAGTATTGTTACTCAGGGGACAAGAGGGGCTATTAAGTCGTTCCATCCCGGATCGGATTCGGCATCTTTTTTCCAATCAGCTTGACCTTCGGCGTCCGCCCCTTTACCGTCACTGTGCGTAACCACACTGCGCGGCGTTATGGGGTAAACCCAGAGCCATGGCTACCGATGGTGCCTAACAAGGCACACACCCCCCGGTGGCCGGGGCATTCGCCGCAAGGGAGCACAATCTACTGAGAGCGCTACATACGAGAGCCGGGGGGCCACACGATGCCGTCTGAGTACGCAAAGTCGCTGGGTGCACGACTCCGCGCCATCCGCACCCAGCAGGGCCTGTCCCTGCACGGAGTCGAAGAGAAGTCGCGTGGCAGGTGGAAAGCCGTGGTCGTGGGCTCGTACGAGCGTGGCGACCGTGCTGTAACGGTTCAGAAACTTGCCGAGCTTGCCGACTTCTACGGGGTGCCCGTCTCCGAGCTGCTGCCCGGCGGTGCCGCGCCGAGCCCGCTCGGCCCGACACCGAAGCTTGTCATCGACCTGGAACGTCTTGCGACGCTGCCGAAGGAGAAGGCCGGGGCACTCGCCCGGTACGCGGCCACCATCCAGAGCCAGCGTGGCGACTACAACGGGAAGGTCCTGTCGATCCGCCAGGAGGACCTGCGTTCCCTGGCCGTGATCTACGACAAGTCGCCGAGCGAGCTGACGGAGGAGCTCATCAGCTGGGGCGTCCTCGACGCGGAGGCCCGCCGCGCCGTCGAGTCCTTCTGACCGCTCCTGTTTTTCGGGGCGCGCCATGTGACGGGCGCGTCCCGCTTTTTCGTCTTGGTGCTCGCGTACGGCGGCACGGTGAACCTCCGTACGGGAGCACGACGAACCTTCGTGCGGGAGCACGAGGACGGGCTTTGTCCGGGCACGCACGGGAACCCACAACCCGCCGACCAGGCCGAAGACCCCAGTAGGGCGGCCCTTTCCGCACGCCTCCAGGCCCGTGGTCCTGCCGTACAGGTCTCTCACGCGGACCCCGCCGCACACCTCCGGCACTCGTAGGCCCTGCGCGATCCCATAGGCCCTTCGCGACGCACGCTGCCAAGAGCCGCGCCTGCCTTCTCTTCGCAGCCCCGAAGGCCCTTCGCGATCCCGTAGACCCTTTGCGCGAGTTCACCGCCGCGGGCCCAGCGGCACGTCCCCGCACAAGCCCGCCGAACACCCCTCCGCACCCCATGCCCATCCGGGCGCGTTAACAGCGCAGGCCCAGCCGCACCCCCGCCGTGCCCGCACGCCCACACACGTACACGCAGGCCCGGCCACGCAGGTCCAGCGGAGTCTGGCCGTCCAGATGCCCATCGCGTTCGCCCAGACGGGGCCCGGGAAACGGCGTGTCGTCTAGCGATATAGAACTCCAGTTCGTATAATGGATCAATGCATCTCGACATGAAAGGCCTACCAGGGTTGTGGCGGCCACCGATCGTCGAACATGCCGCGACGACGTTCTCGACCACCGACTGCGGCGGCGAGGCGCGTTATCTGCTGGCTTGGGGCGATACGGAGGGAGAGCGGTGGGGATTCCTGCTATGGCCCCCGCAGACGCTGAACACCGACGACGGCACCGAGCACATGGGCCAGGCCCGGTGGGTGCGCTGGCAGGACATCCGACCGGTGAACGGCGAGGATTACAGCACCGTACCGCTGTGCGATCCGATGTGAACCACCTCCTGACGCGCCACTGAGGACGGGCGGGCAGCCCGGCCGGGACTCGTGCGCCGAGCGGGCCGGGCCTCGCAGAGCGAGCATGTTGAGGCGCGTGGAGCGGATCTGAGCGCTCGGGGCGAGCAGATCGCGCGAGGATCGTTCATGCCGTGGTGGGCACGGCGATGTTCTGCTCGTAAGCGGTGCCGCCGGGAAGGCGGAAGGCTTCATCGGGGCCGGGACTTTGCGCGTTCTCGCGGCGGGCCATCTCGGCGGAGTCAGCCGTGAAGGTCTGCCAGCGCCTGGCCTGGCTGTTGAGGAGAGCGACCAGAGACAGCAGCGGAGTGGCGTCCGATTCAGGGATGCCCAGGTGGTCGGAGAGCTCGCTGCCGAAGGCACGCCGCAGCAGGCCGTGGAGGAGATCGCGGAGTCGGTCCTCGGCCATCAGGGGGGTGGGCGCACAGGCCATGGCGCTGGCCGTGGCTCTGACCATGGCCGCGGTCAGCGCACGTGAGTTGTCGTCCGGCTCAGCGTTCGTCATGTCCAGCAGGTTCTGGAGACGACGAGCGCTGGCGTGGTCCGTGACGCCTTGGTAGAAGCGTTCATCGATCCCGAGCAGATAGGCGATGTAGGACCAGTACTGGTACAGGCTCTTCTGTTCTTCGGCGCTCAAATCGATACCGACTGCCGCGAGGGCTGTGAAAGGAGTGAGTGTGAAGTCCAGCCACGTGCGGGCCATGTCGGTCTGCCCGATGGGAAGGCCCCAGACGGCCGTGTCCCAGCCGTGCTGGACAGCGGTGGCTCGTATCCGCGCATGCAGCAGTCGGACCTGCGCGGTGCTGATGTAGCCGGGAGCTCCTCGGTGAAGACCTCCGGGCAGCGTGCTCTGACGCCCCCACATCCCGGTCTCGACGAGTCGGCGGGAAGCCATCTTCGTCAGCTGTCCCGTCTGCGCCAGCAGCCGGGCGATGGCGGGCGAGGCATAGGTGTGCACCAGGGCGCTGCTGATCGCGCAGATTTCGAACCACGGCTGGGGCACCGACAGCAGGGCGACCTCACCACGGTCGATCTGCGCGGGATCGACCCAGGAAGGCACCGTCTCCAGTTGCCGCAGGAGCGCCTCGATGGCGCTGGGCGGCTGTTCGCCCAGGCTGGCAAGACCGTCGGCGAGTCCCCTGTTGAGGATGTGGCGGCCTTCCTTGCCCAGCTGGTCGAGTTCGGCGATCACGGCGTCGGCCAGCGGGTCTCCGGCCATGACCAGCTGGGCCGCGTGGTCGGCCATCGCACCGTGCCGTTGTCGGGCCTCGTCCAGGTTCACGACTCGCTCGGGGATGACAGCGTTGCGGTAGGTGTGGGACATGCGTCTGCTCTTACTTTCTCTAGGGGGAGCGGCCGGTGGGAGGGGGAAGACTCTCCTCGCCCCTTCGGTAGGTGGCACTTGCCTGGGCTCCCATAAAAGCGCTGGTCAGTGGGGTTTTTGTGAGCCGGGGTCGGTGTGCTCGTGCTGGTCGTCCGGCTGATCGTGCTGGGGGGATCGTCTGCCGCGTCGAGGCAGGGTCAGCGGGAGGTGAGGGGGGTTTCCGACTCGACGCGGGTGAGTTTTTCGGGGTTGCGGACGTAGTAGAGGCCCGTGACGCGGGCGTTGTCCACGCGGAAGGCCAGCACGCCGTCGATCACGTCGTCCAGGCGCAGGATGAGTCCGGGGTTGCCGTTGACCGTCGTGGGCTCACTGGTGAAGGTGCCGCCGGCCTTGCCGAGACTGCCGGCCATGTAACTGAGCACCTTGTCGGCGCCGACGACCGGCCGCAGGGCCGCCAGCTTGAGGCCGCCGCCGTCGCTGACGAAAACAACATCCGGGGCGAGTACGTCGAGCAGCCCCTGCAGGTCCCCGGTCACGAGCGCGGACTGGAACGAATTCAACGCCGCCCGGGTTTCTTCCTGGGAAACCGGTGTGGACGGTCGGCGGGCGTCGACGTGCCGGCGTGCGCGGTAGGCGATCTGGCGTGCGGCGGCGGGACTCTTGCCGATCGCGGCCGCGATGTCGTCGTAGCCGATGTCGAAGACCTCGCGCAGCACGAAGACGGCGCGTTCGGTCGGTGAGAGGGTTTCGAGGATGAACATGAGTGCCATCGACAGGTTCTCGGACAGTTCGACGTCCTCGGCCACGTCCGGCGCGGTGAGCAGGGGCTCGGGCAGCCAGGGGCCGACGTAGGCCTCCTTGCGCCGTTGGAGAGTCCGTAGCCGGTTGAGTGCTTGCCGGGTCGTGATCCGTACCAGGTATGCGCGCTGGTCCCGCACCTGCCCCAGGTCGACCTTCGCCCACCGCAGCCAGGCCTCCTGGAGGACGTCCTCGGCGTCCGCCGCCGATCCGAGCATCTCGTAGGCGACGGTGAACAGCAGGTCTCGGTGGGCGACGAAGGCCTCGGTCGCGGGGTCGGTGACGTGGTCGTTCATGTCGTGCGCTTCACTCTCTCGTGGTCGGCCTCACAAGCCGGAAGCAGACCGTGGATATGTACCCAGTCCAAAGACGGGGTCGTCGGCAGCGGCCTCCCCACTGATCAGGTCAGGTGGGATGCGCCGGAGGTGGCCTTGCGTGCCCCGGACACCAACTGATTGAGGGTGAACCGGCAGGCGATCTCCTTGACGGGGGCACCAAGCCGCCCGCTGATGTGGAGCGCGTTCACCTTGTCGTTCAGGTAGGAGAACTGGGTGACGCCCTCGTTGCGGCCGAGGCTGAGACATTGCCCGGCGAACAGCAACCGGACGGGAGCGGGTGTTTTCCCCGCGATCCGCCGCAGAATCGTGGTGGCGGCCCCCGGGCCCAGCTGCACGGCGGCCTGGCAGCTCATCCGGAATGGCCGGTCCGTCATCGCCGCCGCGTCCCCAGCGGCGACGATGCGCACGTCGTCCACACTGGTCAGCGTCGTGTCGGTGATCAGGCGGCCTTCGGTGTCGGTGCGCAGCCCGCTGCGGGCAGCCAGGTCCGGGACACGGAATCCCGCGGTCCAGATCGTCACCGCGCTGGGCAGCTGACGGCCGTCGTCGAGCCGTATCGCCTCGCGTGTCACTTCCGCCACCCGCGCGCGGGGACCTTCGAGGATGGTCACACCCAGCTCGGCGAGCCGGCGAGCGACCAGGCGGCGGACCCGGGCATGCAGGTAGGGACCCAGCACATTGCCGCAGACCAGGGTGACCTTGCGGCCCAGTTCCGCCAGCTCGGCGGCGGTCTCCAGGCCGGTCGGGCCGGCCCCGACCACGGTCACCGGAGCCGTCGCGGGCGTCGCGGCCAGGGCCGACCGCAGTCGTCGCGCTCCCTCGAGGGTCGACACCGAATGAGCGAACTCCGCCGCTCCGGGCACGCCGGGATCGGCGGCGCCACTGCCCACCGCGTAGACGAGGTAGTCGTAGGAGAGCGTGCCACCGCCCGCCAGCGACACTCGTCGCTCGGCGGCGTCGATCCGGGTCGCGGTGTCGACCACCAGCCGGACGTTCCCACCCAGAACCTCACCGAAGTCCTCGACCGCGTCATCGGAGCCGGTCACGAGCTGGTGCAGGCGGATCCGCGAGACGAAGTCGGGACGCGGATTGACCAGGGTCACCGACACGCCATCGCGCCGAGCCAGGCGATTGGCCGCCGTCACGCCCCCGTACCCGCCACCGACCACGACCACCGCGACGTTCCCGTTCATCATGTCTCCCTCGTGTTGTGAACTCGACATGGAGACACCAGCCGCGCATCCGGTGTAACAACCCGCGGATGAGACTTAACGCACAACGGAGGAGACGCAGGCGGAAACGCCGCCCCCTTCCGCCGCGAGTGGCGTAACACGGCCCTGACGAGGTCGGGCAAGGGACGAGGACCCTCGCGGTAGCGGGCGAGCGGGGCCCAGCCCGCTGTATTCGGCCTGGCACGGCCCCCGGCGGTGGCCGCGCGGGGTCCTCCCGGCGGTGGCCGCGCGAGGTCCTTGGCCGCCACGACCAGCCCCGGCTACCTGGCCGACCCCAGGCCGCCAAGACACTGTTGCCCTCAACGGCCGGCTGCGTACCGGAGACCTGGTCCAGATCGACACGCAGGGGTACCGCCGCATCACCGGCCGCCTCAAGGAACTCATAGGAGTCCTGCTCACGTCAGAGTCGGTCCGGTAGCCGGGTGACGCCAGAGACATCCTCGAGTTCGGCCGCGCGGCCATGGAGGAACGGATGGGTCACAGGTTCCGCAAGACCCTGTCCATGACGCAGATCATCGAGCTGGCCCAGGCCGGCAGCAGCGCGATCGCCGTTGAGAACTGGACGGCCTGACGTTCCCCCTGCCGCCCTGCCGATGGACCACGAGGCCCCTTGGCCTACCGTTCAATTCTGCGGAGAGCCTCCTCGACCGCCTGCCCGCCCAAGTTCGGGGCGGCGGAGATCCTCCTTGGCCCCCTGGCCGCTCTGGTTCGGGGCGTTCGATCGTCTGCATGCGGCGTCTTTGCGCATGCTTCAGGCGTCGCGCTCTGCTTCCACCGGTTGGGCGGGGTCGTCCTTGGTCGGGATGGTCTGCTGGCCCTCGCCTGGGTCGGTGTGTTCGCTCGTGTTCGAGTTGTCCGGCTGCCCACTCGCCGTCGGGGTCGGCGGCGCGAGCGGTGTGGTCAGCCGGCCAGGGGGACCTCGACCGGGAGTGGGGGTTGAGCGGGGACGCCCAGGATGTCCTGGACTACGGCGACGAAGGTGTCGGCTTCAGCCAAAAGCTCGTCCGCGTCGGCCGCGCTGACGCCACGGACCATGCCGGCCTCGGCGGCGGCGCGCTTAGCGGCGCTCACCGAGAAGTAGGCGGCCCATTCCGCGAGCTTGGGCTCCGCCTCCGGGAGCAGCTCCCAGGCGCTGCGCAGGCGGCGCCTGCGGCCTTCCATGGGGCGTGGGCGGGCGGCCAGGATCGCCGCCGCCGCTCGTAGCGCTGCCAGGTGCGCTGCCACGTATCGGGATGCCGGGGTGCGAGCGGCTGTCGCCTCCGCCAGGCAGGAATGTGAATCCGTCAGGTGCGCCCTAACTGCGGGCGACAGCCGGGGCCCCTGCGTATCGCTGAGCCTTGGTGCCATCTTGCGCGCCTCCTTGGAGTCATGGCGGCTCCCGGCGTCTCCGCCGGTGAAGCCAAGGTTTGCAGACTCCACCGACAATTCCGCCGGGCTGGCCGGACGAGGAGCTTCCCCGCACCCCGTCCGGCCAGGACGCGCCCACTCGTCTCCGCCGACGACGAGGACACGCCCTTCGCCCTGGAGCCTGATCGCGGGTCTCGCTTGGGGGAAGCGAACGGCCCGCGACCAGGTCCTACGACGTGAGCCGCGAGCCTCACGTCACTAGGTCGAACATAATTTCGATCACGCTCGGTGTCAACCTGTTCTACGAACACAGATTCGATCAGCGTGGGGGAGGGTGGACTACATGCCCATTGACGTGCGGCGGGACGAGGTTGGTGGCCAAGGTTGTTGAGGGACCGAGGTTGAGGGACGGGCAAAGGCGTGTAGAGGCCATGCGAGAGGCACGCGAACACGTAGAGGCCGACCCCTTGGCGAGGGTCCGCCTCAGCGGAGATCCGGCGCCCAGGCCGCCCCGGCGGAGTCTCCAGAGGGCTGTGAAGGTCCAGAAAGGGGATTGAGGTCCAGGGGGGCGGGGGTCCCCAGGGAGGTGGAAGTCCAGGGAGGTGGGGGTCCAGGCTCCAGGGGGCGAACAGCTGCAGTGAGATGACGGTCCGCAGGAGGACGCGGAGGTCCGCGGAACGGGCAGCGCGCTCAAGGACCATCCGGAGGTCTGGGATCAGCGGTCCGCACCCAACTGGTCGGCGCCTCAGCAGGTCCGCGAACCTGGCGCATCCGCGCTGGCTGCCTGCAACCGAGGGGCGATGGGCCGGTGCCCCATGAGCCAGTGCGCGGTGCGCAGTGGGCCAGTGCAGGGTGGGGCCGGTGGGCGATCCGGCCGGTAAGCGATCGGGCCCGTGGGGGCATCCGGGCACACGGTCAGCCCGATAGGCGGTCGGCCCAGTAAGGGTCAGCCCCGATGGACGAGCGCCCCAGAAGACGGTCGCGGCGACGGCGGGGAAGGTTCGGGCTGGGCGAGCCGTAAGTTGGCCGGCCAGACCGGTACGACAGAAGGCACCCGCCGTCGACACGAAGGACCCAGCAAATCGAAATCAGACCACCGAGATGGCGCCTGACGGGCACAGCGTCACGGCGCGGCGGACGGCTTCTTCCAGTTCGGCCGGTGGGGTGGAGTCAAGGACCACCACGGTCCCCTCCTCCTCGCTCTGGTCGAATATCGCCGGCACCGTCAGCGCGCACATGCCCGCACCGATGCACACCGTCGTGTCTGCCTTGATCTCCATCATTGACCTACCAGGTGACAGGGAGGCGGTGCACACCATAGATGCTCATGTCCGAGCGCATCGGCACCTCCTCCGGTGATATGGCCAAGCGTAGGCCGGGGAAGCGCCGCAGGAGCGCCGGGTAGGCGATGCGCATCTCGGCCCGGGCCAGTTGCTGGCCGAGGCACTGGTGGATGCCGTGGCCGAACGTGAGGTGGCCCGTGGCGGGCCGGGCCAGGTCGAGGGTGTCGCCGTCCGGGAAGCGGGAGGGGTCGCGGTTGGCCACCGGGAGGTGGATCGCGACCGATTCGCCGGCCTTGATGAGCTGGCCCTCGATCTCGACGTCGACCAGGGCGCTCCTGACCGGGCCGAGGTGGATGATCGTGAGGTAGCGCAGAAGCTCCTCGACGCCGTTCTCGACCGCCGACGGGTCGTCACGCATGAGGGCGAGCTGGGCGGGGTTGGTGAGCAGCGCGTACGTGCCGAGGCCGAGCATGTTCGCGGTCGTCTCGTGGCCGGCCACCAGCAGCAGGAACGCGACGCCGGTGAGCTCCTCGTCGTTCAGCTCGCCGCCCTCGATCAGCCCGCTGAGCAGGTCGTCCTCCGGCTTCGCCCGCTTGCGCTGGATCAGCCCGTACAGGTACGCGGAGATGCGCGTCATCGCGCCCATGGCGTCCTCGGCCTTGATCTCCAGGTTGACGAGCACCTTGGTGTCTTCCTGGAACTGCGCCCGGTCCTCGTACGGCACCCCCAGCAGCTCGCAGATCACCAGCGACGGGATGGGCAGCGCGAACTCCTGCACCAGGTCGACCGGCTTGGCCGCGGCCTCCATGGCGTCCAGGCAGGCGTCGGTGATCTCGGCGATCCTCGGCTCCAGCTCCTTCATCCTGCGCACGGTGAACTGACCGGTGAGGAGCTTGCGGTAGCGGGTGTGCTCGGGGGCGTCCATGCGCAGGAAGAACCCGGGCGGCACCCGGAAACCCTGCTCCTTCGCGAGCTGCAGCCGGGCCGGGATCGGCGGGTGGATGAGCTCGGGGCGGTTGCTGAAGCGCGCGTCGGCGAGCACGGCGCGGGCGGCGGAGTAGCCGGTCACGATCCAGCCGAGGTGCCCGTCGGCGTAGGTCATGCGGTGGATCGGCGTTTGTTCTCGCAGCTCGGCGATTTCGTCAGGTGGATCGAAGGGGCGCTGGCGGGTGGTGGTGAGGGTCAGATCCGACATGGTGTGGCTCCTTTTCGCTTGGTCAACTCCACCAGAAAACCTCATTCGCTGCAAAACTTCAATGGATGAAAATCCCTAAGTTTGGCGGTACAGTTCCCGGCATGGTGGGACTACGGGAGCGCAAGAAGCAGCGCACACGCCGGGCGCTGATCGAGGCCGCGCTCCGGCTGTTCGACGAGAAGGGTTTCGAGGAGACCACGCTGGCCGAGATCGCGGCCGAGGCGGAGGTGTCGACGCGGACGTTCTTCAGCTACTTCGCCAGTAAGGAGGACGTGCTGTTCTTCGACAGCGCGTCCCGCATCGCGCGGGCGATCGAGATGATCTCGTCCAGGATGCCCGGCGAACGCGTGGCGGACCTGCTGCTGCGGCTCGTACGGACGAGCCTGCGGTGGGCGAGCGACGACGACTTCCGAGTGTTGGACGCGCCCCTGCGGATGCGGCTCATCATGACCGTCCCCTCCTTGCAGGCACGGGCGCTGCATCTGCTGTTCGACAGCCAGCTCCAGCTGGCGCGGGCACTGGAGGACGCCTTTCCCGACGAGCTCGACCACGTGGACGCGGCGGCGGCCGTGGGCGCGCTGATCGGCGCCACCAAGCTCGCGGTCATCTCCACCATCAACCGGGGCGGGTCGCTGGAGCAGGCGGAGGAGTCGGCCGTGCGCGCCGCCCAGCTCGCCCTGCGCGGCCTTTCATCAATCGGATAAGACCGACTCGACTACACCGAGCGCAGGCGGATCAGTGCGCTGGTGTAGTCGCCCGGAGGCAGGTCCGGCCGCAGGCCCGCCGACATCAGCAGGGCTCCGTGATGCAGCTGCCCGGTGTCCTCGTCGCGGTAGCGGCCCAGCGGGTCGAGCCCGGCCAGGCGGAGCGGCACGAGCGGTGTCCCGTGCGCGACGGGCCCCCGCCAGGCGAGTACGACGGTCCGGTCGCCGTAGGTGTACTGCACGCCGTACTCGAGCCTGTCCTGCCGCCCGAGCTGGACGACGGGCCTGATGTCCTTGTAGACGGCGACCAGCTCGGCGGCCTCGGCCAGCTCCGCCGGGCTCCACTTCAGCAGGTCGCCGCCGAGGCCGAGGGCGCCGGCCATGGCGACGTGGAAGCGGAAGCTGAGCGGGGTGAGGCGGCGGGTGAGCGGGTTCGGGCTGTCGGTCACCCAGGCGGCCATCACGCGGGCCGGGTAGATCTGGCTGAAGCCGTGCTGGATGGCGACGCGGTCGTGGGCGTCGGTGTTGTCGGAGGTCCACACCTGGTCGGTACGGGCCAGCATGCCCAGGTCGGTACGGCCGCCGCCGCCCGCGCACGCCTCGATGCGCAGGTGCGGATGGTCGGCGCGGAGCCGGTCCATGATCGAGTAGACGGCTCGCACGTGGTCGATCCAGAGCCGGTCCTGGTCGGCGGCGCCGGGCCAGCCCGCCTCGGTGAAGGCCCGGTTGAAGTCCCACTTCAGGAAGTCCACGCCGTGCTCGCCGACCAGCCGGTGCAGCCACTTGTGCGCCCAGTCCGCGACGTCGGGCCGGGCGAAGTTGAGGACGAGCTGGTTGCGCAGCAGCGTACGCGGGCGGCCGGGCATGTGCAGCACCCAGTCGGGGTGGGCACGGTAGAGGTCGCTGTCGGGGTTGACCATCTCGGGCTCGACCCAGAGGCCGAACCGCATGCCCAGCCCGTGGACCTCGTCGATGAGCGGAGCCAGCCCGTTGGGGAAGCGGTCCGGGTTCGGCCACCAGTCGCCGAGCCCGGCGCTGTCGCCGGTGCGCCCGCCGAACCAGGCGTCGTCCATGACGAACAGCTCCACCCCCGCGCGGGCGGCGAGCGCGGCCAGCTCCTTCTGGTTCGACTCGGCCACCTCGAACCCGACGGCCTCCCAGGCGTTGTAGACCACCGGGCGCAGCTCCTCCGGCTGGGGCAGCACGTACCCGGCGATGTGCTCGTGCCAGCGGCGGCTGGCCCCGCCGAACCCGTCGGGAGCATAGACCCCGGCGAACACCGGCGTCACCCACTCCTCCCCCGGCTCCAACCGCCAGGTGAGGCCCTCGTGGCCGAACCCGCCCGTCCACCCCGCGCTCCCCGACGGGTCGCGGGTGACCGTGATGCGCCAGCTGCCGCTCCAGGCGAGCGCGCAGCTCCACACCTCGCCGTGGCGCTCGCCCGCGTCGCCTCCGTCGACGGTGAGCCACGGGTTGGCGTGGTGACTGCTCAGCCCTCGCCTGCTGGTCAGCGTCGTCTCGCCCACGGTGAGGTCGGTACGGCGCAGCCCGTGCTCGGCGCTCCACCCACCGACGGCGTGGCTGAGCCGGTACCCGGACAGCGGCGGAACGCTCCACGCGGCCGAGTCGCACCGCAGGATCGTCACGGGCACCTCCGAGCGCAGCGCGGTCCACCGCTCCACGACGTCGCCGCGCACCCGGTAGTGCAGGTCCACCTCGAACGGCTGGACGGCGTCCCGGAAGTGGACCGTCAGGTGTCCCCCGTCGATCGTGTGACCGAGATGGCGCCAGTCGACGCCCCGGGCTCCGTCCGGGAAGGCGATCTGCAGCGACGGAGTGCCGAAGCGCGCGCCCGCCTCGGTGCCGAGCTCCTCGGCCGGTCCCGCGCCGTCGAAACTGCTCGCGGGGGGTGCCGCCGGGCGGGGCAGCGACGCCGCCTGCTCCTGGGTCAGAAGGGGTCCCCAGTGCAGGTGGACGGGGGTATCGTCGGCGTCGAGCCCGAGGACGTAGCTGGCGGTTGAGGTGGGCAGCAGATACGTACGGCTGGCCGCGTCGAAGGTCACCGAAGGCATGTCCCGGAGCCTAGATCGATGGGCCCTTCGAATCAATTCTTAACGAAGTTAATTAGTGTTACGATGCCCATCATGCCTGCACCGCTCACCACTCCCGCGGCGGCCACCGTGTTCACCATGGTCCTGACGCAGGGGCCGGTCTCCCGGGTGGAGATCGCCAGGCGGACGGGGCTGTCGTCCGCCGCCGTCACCAAGGCGGCGCGCCCGTTCATCGAGGCGGGCTATCTGGAAGAGCTGGAGGCCACGGACCGGCCGGGCCCCGGCGCGGGCCGACCGGCCAGCCCGCTGGCCATCAAGCCGGACCGGGAGTTCTTCACCGGCGTGAAGATCACCGACGACGAGCTCATCGGCGTCGTCACCGACCTGCGCGCCCAGGTGCTCGTCGGCGCGCACCGCCCTCTGACGGCGTCCTCGCCCGAGGACGTGGTGGCGACGCTGGCCGACCTCGTGGCCGAGCTGCTCGCCGCCGACCCGGCCTACCGGCAGCGCTGCCACGCGCTGGGCCTGGCCGTGTCGGGCGACGTGGACAAGGCGCACGGCATGGTGCGCTACTCCCCCTTCCTCAACTGGCGGCAGGTGCCGCTGGCCCGGCTGGCCGCCGAGGCGACGGGCCTGCGGGTCACCGTCGAGAACGACGTCAAGTCCCTCACCGTGGCCGAGCAGTGGTTCGGCGAGGGCATCGGCGCGTCGTCGTTCGCGGTGGTCACGGTGGGGGTGGGCATCGGCTGCGGGCTGGTGGTGAACGACCGGATCGTGGCCGGATCGCACGGCGTCGCCGGGGAGATCGGGCACGTCCCAGTCGGCGGCGAGGAGCCCGCGTGCCACTGCGGGGGACGCGGCTGCGTCGAGGCGATCGCCGGGACCGCGCCCATCGTGGCCGCGGTCCGCGAGGCCACCGGCGACGCGTCGCTGACCATCGACGCGGCCATCGACGCCGCCCACGCGGGCGACGTGGCGGCGCGCGAGGTGTTCGCCAGGGCGGGGCACGCGATCGGGCTGGCCATGGCGGCCATGGCGAACCTCATCGGGCCCGAGCGCATCATCGTGACCGGCGACGTGCAGGGGCTGGCGGCCTACGACCTGTTCGAGGAGCAGATCAGCCGGTCGTTCGCGAGCCAGGCGTTCGGGGCGGCGGCCGACTGCCGGATCTTCCTGCGCCCCCGGCCCTTCGAGCAGTGGGCGCGCGGCGCGGCCTCGGTCGCCATCCAGACCTTCTTCACTCTCCAGGAGCGACAGTGACTCAGGAGTGGCAGTGACCGCGACGACCGGGATCTGGCAGCCGCACGACCGCGCTCCGGGCGAGACCCGCGAGGTACGCGTCCACGCGGGCGCGACGGAACTGACCGCGACGGCGGCGGCCGAGCTGACGTGGACCGTCACCGAGGACGCCGAGGGCGTCCACGAGGTGCGGATCACCCCGGACCGGCCGGCGGTCGTCCGCGTGGCGTGGCGGGTGCCGTGCGTGGCCGCCACGGCCTTCTGGGCGCCCGACGGCGGCGAGCACAGAGGGCTGCCGCCGTTCTGGCGCAAGCCCCGGGTGGCCGCCCTGGAGAAGAACGCCCCCGTGGGCTGCCTGGTGGGCGCCGGTGACGTGTCGCTGTGCACGTACGCCGTCGGCGAGGTGGTCCGGCCGGTGCGCATCCGCACCGGGGTGGTGGAGGAGACCGGGGACTTCGGCTTCTGGGCCGAGCACGACGCCGAGCCCGGCACCGGCCTGGTGCTACGGCTCGACCTCACCGGACGGCCGTTCGCCCGCACACTCGCGGACGTGGCAGAGTGGTGGCGCGCCGACGTCCGCGAGCGCGCGGACGTGGCCGAGGGGTGGCGCGGCCCGGCGGGAGAGGTGCCCGAGGTGGCGCGGATGCCCGCGTACTCGACCTGGTACGCCATGCAGCAGCACGTCGACGCCGTGAGCGTGGAGCGGCAGGCGGGCCCGGCGGCCGAGCTGGGCTGCGAGGCGATCATCGTGGACGACGGCTGGCACAGCGACGACCGCGGGCGCGGTTACGGGCACGTCGGCGAGTGGGAGCCCTCCGCCACGTCTTTTCCCGATATTTCCGGACACGTGGCGGCGGTGAAGCAGGCGGGGCTCGCCTACCTGCTCTGGTACGCCCTGCCGTTCGTCGGCCGCCACACCGCGCTCTGGGACCGCGTACAGCCCTACTCGCTGGCCTACAAGGAGCACATGAACGCGGTCATCGTCGACCCGCGCTACCCCTACATCCGCGAGCTGCTCGCCGGCCACCTGACCCGCGCGGTCCAGGAGTGGGGCATGGACGGCCTGAAGATCGACTTCATCGACCAGTTCGCCGTGGAGGACCCGCCCGAGCCGGGGCCCGAGGCCGACTGCGCGACGGTCAACGAGGGCGTGCGCAGACTGCTGGCCATGCTGCCCCGCGACTGCCTGGTGGAGCTGCGCCAGCCGTACGTGAGCCCGGGGCTGTGGCCGTACGCGACGATGGTCCGCGCCTCGGACTGCCCGCTCAGCCCGGCGCACAACCGCCAGCGCACGGTGGACCTGCGCCTGATCGCCGGGCCGCTGGCCGTGCACGCCGACATGCTGATGTGGCACCCGGACGAGACCCCGGAGCGGGTCGCGGCGCAGCTGGTCAACGTGCTGTTCGCGGTCCCGCAGATCTCGGTGGACCTCACCACGCAGACGCCCGGACAGCTGGAGGTGCTGCGATTCTGGCTGGGCTTCGTCAAGGAGCACGCCGATGTGCTGCAGCACGGCTCGTTCGAGCCGGCCCGCCCGGACCTGGTCTATCCGCAGGTGACGGCCCGTTCGGCGGGCACGGTGATCACGGCCCGCTACGCGCCGCTGCCGGTGGCGGTCCCGGAGGCGGGCACGTTCTGGCTGGCCAACGCCGACGACTCGGCCGACGTGCTGCTCCAGGTCGGCCACTCCGGTACGGCCCGCGCCAGGGTCCAGACCTGCCGGGGCCGTACGGTGAGCGACACGACGCTGGAGCTGTCCCCCGGCACGCACACGATCACAGTGCCCACCGGCGGGCTGCTCCGGCTGGACCTGGGCTCAGAAGCCGCCTCGTAGCCGGTCGAGGAACTGCGCCTCGTACAGCGAGGGCGGCAGGAGACCCGCCTGGCCGGTGCCCTCGATGTACCCGGCGGGCTGCTGGAAGGGGCCGTCCCCGGTGACCGTCCCCAGGCAGCCGATCGCGTAGTTCTGGGCCGTCGGCGGCTTCTGGACGATGAGCCTGCTGGTCGACACGTCGCACCGCCACGCCACCGAGTGCGCCGCCGACCAGCCGTGCGAGGTGCCGTAGCGGCCCCGGTTGTACAGGCCCAGCGTGTAGTCGTAGTGCGGGTCGATGTCGCGGTGCCCGTCGTACAGCAGGCCCTGGGACCAGCGGCGGTGGCCCTCGCTGGAGTTCAGCGCGTACTCGGCCGTGCCGCGCACGAACACCACGCCCGACACCGTGCTGTGCCCGTTGGAGACGAAGGCGTGCCGCGACTTGTAGGCGTAGCAGTCACGGAAGAGCACCTGCTGCGAGTAGACATAAGTGTTGAAGTTGTACCGCCTGCTCCCCGTGACGATGCTGACGGGGTCGACGGCCCGGCAGTTCTCGACCGTGGCGCGGGTCGTCTCCTGGGTGGCCACCCCGGCCTGGGTGAAGTGCAGCATCGTGCAGTCGCGCACCCACGAGTCCTCGGTGCGCAGCAGCACGATCGCGTTGTAGGCGTGATCCTCGTCCTGCTCGGGGTCGCCGTGATACTCGATGTCCACGCGCAGCCGCTCGACGCCCACCTGGGTGACGAGCCCGGCCCGGTCCCACTTGTAGACCGACGACTGGGACAGCGCCCGGTTCAGGTGGTTGAACACGGGCACGTCGATCTTCAGCCTGTTGCCGGAGATCTCCCGGATGTAGCGGTTGTAGATGATCGGGTGCTCGCCCACCTGCCAGGCCGGGCCCACGTCGTGGCCGCCGTAGTCGATGGCCTTGAGCCACCCCTCCGAGCACGGGTGGTAGATCACGATGTTGTCGCCGGGCCGCAGCGACCCGGCGTTCGCCACCTCGAACTCGCGCGCGCCCACCTGCACGAAGTCCGTGGTGATGTCGGTACGGGTACCCGGCACCTCCCCCGCCCAGCCGCCCGCCGACGTGCCGCCGGCCACGATCACGTCGCGGTCCTTGGGGCTGTTGCCGGTGGCCTTGATGATCGTGTTGCCCGCCGGGTCCTCGCCGTCGCCGCTGCCGCGCAGCACCATGCCGTCGGCGCGTACGTACAGGGTTCCGGCGACCGGGTAGAGGCCGGGCAGCAGGAGCAGCGCGCCGCGCCGCTCGCGGGGCAGCGCCGCGATCTCGTCGAGGGCCGCCTGGATATGGGCGGTGTTGTCGCCCTCGACCGGCCGGATGGCCTTGACCACCCGCGCCCACGGGATCGGCCGCTCGCCGTTGCGGTATCCGGCGTGACTGAAGTCCGGCAACCGGTTGCCCTCGGCGTCCTGCGCGTAGGTCAGGCGCCCGCGCCGGTCGTAGGAGAGCAGCTTGGACTGCCAGAACGTGCCCGCGGCAGCGGGCTGGATGCCGGTCGCCGCCGCGAGGGCCAGCGCGCCGCCCGCCACGAGTAAACCGCGTCTGCTGAGGTCGTGTGCCATGTGGCCTGACTCCATCCTTGGGGTGGTGCTACGGCCCACGCCCAAGCAGGACGTGGGCCGTACGGGCTCAGCTGATGACGATCTTGTCCAGCTCGGGACCCCTGGCCGTCAGGCTGAAGAACCGGATCGTGTTGACCCCGGCCACCAGGTCCACCGGCACGGTCGTGGTCGTCACGGTGTCCTTGGTCCCGGTCATCGGCACCTGGATGGAGTCGGCCCCGTTGACGCTGACCGCGAACGTCTGCGCGCCGTCCACCAGCGCGTGCACGGTCATCCGCCGGGTGCCGGTGGTCTCCGACAATACGCCCTTGACCACGGCGTAGTCGTAGACGTTGCCGCCGATGAGGATCACCTTCCTGCCGCCCGAGCAGACCGCGCAGTAGGCGGGCTCGGCCGCGCCCTCCCACACGTTGCCCACCCGCTCGGCCTCATAGGCGCCCGGGCTCCGGTCCGGCGCCGGCAGCTTGACCGGCGGCGTCGCCGGGCCGAGCTGCCACGCCTTGAGGTCCTTGACCAGCAGGTACGTCTCCTGCAGCCCGGCGCTCTTGATGCTGCGGTAGATGCCCCACTTGGGCCGGTTGTACTGCTCCTGGGTCCACCACAGGTCGATGTGCTCGATCTTCTGGTCGGCGATCGTCCGGCGGCCGTCCGACAGAGTCCAGCGCATGTAGCCGTCGTCGCTCGACTTGAACTCCAGCGTGGTGGTGACCCACTTGTTCTGGATCGGTTCCAGGTCGGCGGTGGCGAAGTCGTGCGAGGTGTTGTCAGGGAGCGTCCAGTACCGGGCGGCGATCTTCTGCACGCCCCCAATGACCGGCAGCGAGATCTGCGCGATCGGGGTGCCGACGTCGGAGTTCTTGAGCTGCCAGATGTGGGTGAAGGAGGTGGTCGCGTCGAGGGTGTCCGGGATGTACATGCGGTAGCTGATCCGCCAGGTCTCGTCCTTGCGGATCTCCAGCGGGGCGCCCTTGCCGTCGCGCATGCCGCGTACCTCGTTGCGCATGCGGTCGGCGCCGTCGCGGTCCTCCAGGTGGGCGGTGAAGCGCCAGGCGTCCTTGTCGGTGGAGACGTGCGGCAGGCCCTCGGGATGGGAGCCGCGCCGGTCGTCCTCCAGCGCCTCGAACGCCTGGACACCGTCCTTCTTGACGCTCGGGTCCCAGCGCAGCTCCCAGCGCGGCGGCCGGGCCGTCTGGGTCTGCGACGGCCCCTCCGACGGGGTGGGAGTGCGGGCCGCCACCGCGGGGGTGGCGGTCGCGATCAGGGCGAGCGTGGCGAGCGCACCCGCGAGGCGGGCGCCGTACTTCTTCACGGGTTGGCTACCTCGTCGGTGTCGGCCGCGCCGGCGGTCTGCTGTTCGGCGCGCAGGTTTCTGATTAGCAGGTACGTGTTCTGCAGGCCGGAGCTCTTGATGCTGCGGTAGATGCCCCACTTGGGGCGGAGGTAGTCGGTGTCGGCGCGCCAGAGGTCGGTGTTGTCCAGGCGCTTGTCGACCAGCGTCGTCGAGCCGTCCTTGAGCGTCCAGCGCAGGTAGCCGTTGTCGGCGGCCTTGAACTCGAAGGTGGTGTCGAGCCACTTGCCCTGGATCGGGTTCAGGTTGGTGTTGCCGACCTCGTGCGTCTGCTCGTCCTCGTCCCAGTAGCGGACGTTGATCTTCGGGGTGCCGCCCGAGATGGGCAGCGACATCGTGTAGAGGGGCGCGCCGGAGCCGGGCACCTTCATCTGCGCGATGTGGGTGAAGGAGCTGGTGGCGTCGAGCGAGGTCGGGATGTACAGCTGGTAGGAGATGCGCCAGACCTGGTTCTTGAGGATCTTGAGGTACGAGCTGCTGCTCGTCCGCATGCCCTTGACCTCGTTGCGCTGCCGGTCGTCGCCGTCGCGGTCCTGGGTGTGCATGTCGAAGCGGTAGGCGTCGCCGGAGACGTAGATGTGGGTGACGCCGGGGTGGGAGTCGGAGCGGTCGTCCTCGATGCCCTCGAAGGCCTGGGCGACCGTCTGATTGGCCGGGTTCGGGTTCCAGCGCTGCGTCCAGACGGCCGCGGCGGTGGAGGCGGAGGCGGGTATCGCCGATAAAGAGACGAGGGTGACGGCGGCGAGGGTGCCGCTCAGGCGCTTGATCATGAGGTTTCTCTCCTCAGATGGAGGGTGAACCCGCCGTTGGGGGATACGGCGAGGTCGAGCTTGCCCCCGGCCGACACCGTCGCCGTCTCGGCGAGGATGCCGTCGTCGGGGGCGTCCCGGTAGATCTCGGCCGTCCACTCCCCTTCGTCCAGGAAGTCGAGCGGCACGGTGAGCGTGCGGGCCTCGCCCGACACGCCCGCGCCGACGTACCATTCGCCGCCGCTCCTCCTGGCCAGCAGGATGTGGTCGGCGGGGTCGCCGGACAGCAGCCGCGTGTCGTCCCATGCGGTGGGGACGCCGGACAGCAGCCGCAGCGCCTCGGGCCTGGCCTCGTATGCCTCGATGCCGTCGGCGAAGTGCTGGACGCCCGATTCGAAGATCACGGATAGCGCGAGCTCGAATCCGGCGGAGATGGTGCGGACCGCGGTGAAGGTGCACGGGGTGAAGTCCATCGGGCCCTGCACGTTGCGGGTGAACGCGAGCGACAGGTAGTGCGCGGGCGGGTAGAGCGGCAGCTTGCCGGGCTTCGGCTTGATCCACTCGGCGCCCTTGACCGCCTCCGCGGTCATGAACTGCGGCCAGGTGCGCTCGGTGCCGCGCGGGATCGTGCCGCCGTGGAAGACGACCATGAGCTTCAGCCGGGCGGTGGCGGCCAGAATGGCGTCGAACCAGCGCATCCGGTCCTGGCCGTCGGACTCGGTGAAGTCGATCTTGACGCCGACGGCGCCCCACTCCTTCCAGAGCGCGAGCTTCTCGCGGTGCTCCAGCTCGGTGTCGACGTGCTGCCAGTGTGACCAGAGCCAGACGCCGACGTTCCTGGCCGCGGCGTAGGCGATCAACTCGGGCATCCACTGCTTGTTCCAGCCGGCGTCGGCCAGCACGTACGGCCAGCCGTGCGCGGCGGCGAAGTCGACCCAGCGCTTCTGCTCGTCCAGGTCACGGGTGGAGGGGCCGTCGGACCACCACGACCAGGCCGCCGCGCCGGGCCGGATCCACGAGGTGTCGTCCACCGCCGAGGGCGCGGCCAGGCTGGTCACCAGGTCGCTGGCGACGATCGTGGCCAGCTCGCCGATGATCATCGTGCGCCACGGCGTGATGAGCGGGCTGGCCGCCGTCACGTACGGGTCGGGCAGGTCGAGGTGGAAGGCGTGGCCGTCGAAGCGCAGCCGGGTGCCCGCGTAGCCGCTGTCCAGGTTCGACTCGGTGACGAACAGCCAGGTGTCGCCGATCTGGAAGAGCGACGGGTAGCCGTACAGGATGGGCTCGGCGTCGGCGACCGGGCCGTGCCGGTGGATCTCCTCGTAGTCGCAGCGCCCGTTCTCGTACGGCAGGAGCACCGCACGGGCCTCCCTCGGCACCACATACTCCGAAATTTCGTCAATTACCGTCACCGGTCCGGTCCATGGCACCACGTACCGGTACGCCACGCCGTGGCCGCCGAGCCGCACCTCCAGGTGGAGCCGGTGCGCGCCCTTGGTGAACGACAGCGTCCACTCCTTGGCCGTGTACAGGTGCTCGCGCCGCTTGCCGGTCACCGTCTCATAGGACTCCGTCACCTGCCTGGACGACATCCCGTCGAAGGCCAGGCCGGTGCTCAGGTCCTCGTGCGCGGCCCGCAGGCCCAGCCTGGACGGCCGCACCACCACCCGGCCGTCGCGCCGCACCTCCAGGGTCGGCTCGCCATCGGCCGAGAGCGCGATCGCGACTTCCAGGTCTTCGTCAGTGAGCGTCCATTGCGACACAGGGCCTCCAAGCAGAGATAGGAGGAGTGAGCCGGACTCATCGGTAACCCGCTCGGGACCGCCGGCTCGGGCAGGGCGGCCGACGCCAACCCCGCTGAACTCCTCACAACGTGCCTGAGCCTAGGTTGCAAGCGCTTGCAATTCAATTCTTGACGAAGTTAATTACCAGGTCTACGGTACGGCCATGCCTCGCGCATCGGACGATGACGGATCCACACATCGGATCTCTCCCGCTCGGCTGGCCGAATTCCAGCGCCCGGACAAGGCGATAGCAGTGATCGAGCTCTTTCTCTGAAAGGCCCACCCCCCATGGAGATGAACCGGCGCCAGATGCTGGCCCTCGCGGTGGCCGCGGCGACCGTGCCCATGCTGTCCGCCTGCGCGGGCGACACCCGTCAGCAGCGGCAGGCCGCGGCGCCCACGAAGTCCGGCGTGCCGACGCTGGATCCGAACCGGCCCGGCAACGACACCTGGCCGTTCGAGGAGGCCGAGCAGCTCAACAACGCGCTGAAATGGCCGACGACCCAGGTGGCCGACCCGGCGTCGAAGGTGACGCTGACCGTGGCGATCACCGCGGACGTGATCGCCGAGGTACGCAACGCGCAGTTCGACTTCTTCTTCCACAAGCGCCACCCGAACATCGAGATCAAGCGCGAGACCTCGCAGTTCGACTCCTACCTCACCAAGTACATGGCCCAGGCGGCGGGCGGCTCCATGCCCGACGTGATGTACACGCACTACAGCTGGGCCCAGAACTTCATCGCCAACGACATCTTCCAGCCGCTGGACGAGTTCATCGCCAAGACACCCGAGTTCGACAAGCAGGACCTGCCGGTGAACGCGCTCGGCTACTACGAGCGTGACGGCAAGCTGTTCGGCCTACCCACCGACATGGCGCCCAAGCTGCTCTTCTACAACAAGGACGTCTTCGACAAGGCCGGCGAGAAGTACCCCGACGAGTCGTGGACCGTCGAGAAGATGATGGAGGTCGCCAGGAAGCTCACCAGCGGCTCGGGCGCCGAGAAGGTCTACGGCTTCACCCCGATGCTGCTGCCCGAGCCCGACATCACGCCCCGCGCCCTGGCGCAGTACGGCGGGCGCTACCTGAACGCCGACGAGTCGGTCTCCATGATCTCCGAGCCGGAGGCGCAGAAGGTCTTCGGCATGTGGCTCGACCTGCTGAACAAGGACAAGGCGGTGCCGAGTCTGGCCGAGCTCAACCAGGTGCTGGAGAAGGTGGAGCCGTTCAAGGTCGGGCACGCGGCGATGTCGATCAACGGCGCGTGGATCCTGACCGAGCTGGCCAAGCAGACGGCGTTCAAGTGGGGCGTCGCGCCCACGCCGAAGGGCCCGAAGGGCCGCTTCACGCCGGTCATCGGCAGCGCCCTGGCCATGTACGCCAAGTCGCCGCAGAAGGACGCGGCCTGGATCTACCTCAACGAGTACCTCTCCTCGACCGGGCAGCAGTTCCGCCGCATCAGCGCCCCGGCCCGGCAGTCGGCCTGGGAGCCGAACGCCGAGGCGCTCGGCATCCCCAAGGACGTCGTCGAGACCGTCAAGAGCGCCATGAAGGAGTACGGCACCGGCGACGGCGTGCTCAAGCTGCCCGCCAACAAGAAGGTCGTCGAGACGGCCAAGCCCATCTGGGAGCGGGTCATGATCGGCAAGACCGATCTGGCGAGCGGCCTGAAGGAGATCACCGACAAGATCACCCCGCTGCTGGCCGAGAACAAGATCGCATGAGCGCTGTCGCCGCCGTCTTCTCGCGGCGCGGCCAGAGCACACTGGCCCGCCGCGAGGCCCGGCGCTTCCACCTGTTCGTCTCGCCGTGGGTGATCGGGTTCGTCTTCTTCAGCGGCGGGCCGATCCTCGCCTCGATCGCGATCAGCTTCACCGACTGGAACCTGCTGCGCAGCCCCACCTGGGCGGGCCTGGCCAACTACCAGAAGATGGTCAACGACCCGGAGTTCTGGGACTCGATCGTCAACACGTTCTACTACGGCCTGGGCGCGGTGGTGCTGGGCGTCGTCTTCACCTTCGCGCTGGCGCTGCTGCTCAACCAGCCGCTGCGCTTCCAGGGGTTGTTCCGCACGGTGATGTACCTGCCGTCGGTGGTGTCGGGCGTGGCGACCGCGCTGCTGTGGCTGAACATCCTGCATCCCGACTTCGGCCTGATCAACAAGCTGCTGGCCATGGTCGGCATCTCGGGCCCGCCGTGGCTGGGCTCGACGGAGTGGGCGATGCCGGCCCTCATCCTGATGAGCGTCTGGGGCGCGGGCAACACCATCGTCATCTACCTGGCCGGACTGCAGGGCATCCCGGCCACGCTGTACGAGGCCGCCGAGATCGACGGCGCCGGCTGGTGGCGCCGGTTCTGGAGCGTCACCGTGCCGATGATGTCGCCGGTGATCTTCTTCAACGTGGTGACGGGCTTCATCGCGAGCATCCAGGCGTACACGCTCATCCTCATCATGACCGAGGGCGGCCCGGCCAACTCCACCATGGTGCTCGGGCTCTACATCTACCGGCAGGCGTTCGTGTTCTTCGACATGGGCTACGCCGCCGCGCTGTCCTGGGCCATGTTCCTGATCGTCATCATCGTCACCCTGATCCAGTTCGGCCTGGCCAGGCGCTGGGTCCACTACGAGTTCAACTGATCTTTCGAGAGGAGGGCCGGGATGCTGGTCGAGACGAAGGCCGCCCCCGACATCCGGCGGCCGGGGCGCGCCGCCATAACCGCCGGTCAGGCCGAGCGCATCAGACGGGCCCAGCGGGCGGGCGCGTACGTGCTGCTCATCGCGGCCACCGGCGTGTTCCTGCTGCCGTTCCTCTGGATGGTGACGACGTCGCTGAAGTCGGACGCGGAGAACCTGGCCTTCCCGCCCCAGTTCCTGCCCGACTCCTTCCACTTCGAGAACTACACCCGAGGCTGGAGCGGGAACCTGCCCTTCACCCGGTTCCTGCTCAACACCGTCCTGATCACGGCCCTGTCGATGGCCGGCAACCTGATCTCGTGTGTCCTGCCCGCCTACGCCTTCGCCAGGATGCGGGCCCGGCTGGGCGCCGTCCTGTTCGCGCTCATGCTGGGCACGATGATGATCCCGCGCGAGATCACGCTGGTGCCGAAGTACATCCTGTTCGCCAAGCTGGGCTGGGTGGACACCTACCTGCCGCTGATCGTGCCGGAGTTCTTCGGGGTGGCGCTGTACATCTTCCTGCTGCGCCAGTTCTTCACCACGATCCCGCAGGAGCTCATCGACGCGGCCCGAATCGACGGCGCGTCGGAGTGGCGGATCCTGTGGAAGATCATGCTTCCGCTGTCGAAGCCGGCGCTGGCCGCGATCATGCTGTTCTCGTTCGTCGGCAACTGGAACCAGTATCTGGAGTCGGTGATCTACCTGCGGACCACCGAGAAGTTCACCATCCCCCTGGGCCTCGGGATGTTCTCCGGCCAGTACGCCACCCAGTACAACCAGATGATGGCCGTCTCGATCATCGCGATGATGCCGATTGTCGTACTGTTCTTCATTGCCCAGAAAACGTTCATCCGGGGCGTGACGCTGACCGGAATAGCGGGAAGGTGAGCTGTTGAACTACGAACGCCAGCCGTACAGGAGATGTGGCCGCAGCGGTCTGCGACTGCCCGCGGTCTCGCTGGGCCTGTGGCACAACTTCGGCGGCGGCAAGCCGCTGGACAGCCAGCGGGCGATCCTGCACAAGGCGCTCGACCTTGGCATCACCCATTTCGACATCGCCGACAGGTACGGTCCGCCGCTCGGCGCCGCCGAGTCGACGTTCGGCACGATCTTCCGCCAGGACCTGCGCGGCCACCGCGACGAGATCGTGGTCACCACCAAGGGCAGCAACCCCATGTGGGACGGCCCCTACGGCAAGGGCAACTCGCGCAAGCACCTGCTGGCCACGCTCGATCGCTCGCTGGACCGGCTCGGCCTGGACTTCGTGGACATCTTCTACCTGCACCGCGACGACGAGGAGACGCCGCTGGAAGAGCAGGTGAGCACGCTCGACCACATGGTGCGCACCGGCCGCGTCCTCTACGCCGGGGTCTCCAACTTCTCCCCCGAGCGTACGGCGGCGGCCGCCCGGCTGCTGCGCGAGCTCGGCACCCCGCTGATCGTGCACCAGCCCTCGTATTCCCTCCTCAACCGGCGCATCGAGGAGTCACTGCTGGGCGTGCTGGAGCAGGAGGGCGTCGGCTGCGTCGTCTACTCACCGCTGGCGCAGGGCCTGCTGACCGACCGCTACCTGGACGGCATCCCGGCGGACTCGCGGGCGGCCGAGGGGCGCTTCCTGACCACTGACCGGGTCACGCCCGAAGTGCTGGCCTTCGTCCGCGCCCTGGGCGAGCTCGCCTCGGCCCGCGGGCAGTCGGTGGCCCAGCTGGCGCTGGCCTGGGCGCTGCGCGACCCGCGCATCACGTCGGTCCTGGTGGGCGCGTCGAGCCCCGAGCAACTGGAGGCGAACGTCGCGGCCGTCGACCGGCTCGACTTCACCGACGACGAACTGGCCCAGATCGACCGAGCCGCCAAGGAAGCGGGTGTCGATGCGTAGCAGGCTTCATCTGGCGTCGGCGTGATAGCCCTCCCCAGGGTGGGCCTGGGCGGCGGACCCCTCGGGAACTACCTCCATCCCATCTCCGACGCCCAGGCCCAGGCCGTCATCGACACGGCCTGGGCGGCCGGGGTCCGCTACTTCGACACGGCCCCGTTCTACGGCTTCGGGCTGGCCGAGCAGCGCCTGGGCAAGGCGCTGCGCGGCCGCCCCCGGTCGGAGTACCTCCTGTCGACCAAGGTCGGCCGTCTGGTCCGGCCCGGCGCCAACGGGTCGCCCGGAGCGGGCATCTTCGCGGTGCCCGACGATCGGCACGTCGAGTGGGACTTCACCCGCGACGGCGTCCTGCGCAGCGTCTCGGACTCCCTGGAGCGCCTCGGCCTGGACCGGATCGACATTCTGCTCATCCACGACCCCGACCACCACTGGCCGCAGGCCCTGGACGAGGCGTACCCCGCCCTGGCCGACCTGCGCGCCCAGGGTGTGGTGCGGGCGATCGGCGTCGGCATGAACCAGTCGCGGATGCTCGTCGACTTCGTCAAGCGCGCCGACCCGGACCTCCTGCTCGCCGCCAACCAGTGCACGCTGCTGCGCCGGTCGGCGTTCGAGGAGCTGTTGCCCCTGTGCCAGGAGCGCGACATCCCCGTCGTCGCGGCCAGCCTGTTGCACCGTGGCGAGCTGGCCGGGCCGCCGGCCGACGCCTCCGAGGAGGTGCGGCGGATCGCGGCGGCGTGTCAGGAGCACGAGGTGCCGATCACGGCCGCGGCCCTGCAGTTCCCGTTCCGGCATCCCGCGGTGCACTCGATCCTGGTCGGCGCCCACGAACCAGGCCAGATCACCGCCAACCTGGCCGCCTTGCGCCATTCCGTACCTGACGCCCTGTGGCAGGACCTGGGACCTAGCTGATCGGCTCTTTGTAGACGAGCAGGTAGCGCCAGAACAGCAGGCGGCGGATCGAGGCTCCGGGCAGCAGCGTCGCCGCCTCGGCGGTGATCTCCGGCAGCGTCATCATGGCTTTGGCGACCACCATCTCGGTGGGAGCCTCCGCCTCCTGCGGCCGGGCCGCTGAAAGGAGGCGCGCGACCGCGTTCACCGGCGCCGCGCACAGACTGACCGCGTAGTCCGCGGGTGTGCTCTCCCGATAGCAGCCGAGGATCGCGAGCACCCCGCCGGGCGCGAGCGATCGGCGTAACAGGCTGACCGTCTCGAAGGGCACATGGTGGATGCTGGCCAGGCACGAGACGAAGTCGTACTTGCCGCGCGGCAGCTCGGCCACCGCGATGTCGGCCCGCTCGTACCGTACGGGACCCGGGATCGAGCGGGCCGCCTCGACGGCCTCGGCGGAGGAGTCGATCGCGTCGACCACCAGCCCCTTCGCGGCCAGCCGCCGCGCGAACAGCCCGGTCCCGCAGCCCACGTCCAGGGCGGTCCCGGCGCCCTCGGGGATCTGCTTGAGCAGAAGCGGATGATAGTGGTCATTGTGACTGAACGACATGGCACGCAAAGCTACCGCTGCGGAAGCAGCTTGATCGTGCTTTCGGCGTGCCGTTCCACCTGGGCGCGGCTGTACAGCAGCGGGAAGTAGTCGCTCGTCCGCCAGCGCTCCGCCAGATCCCGGTAGTGCGGGCTGCGCGGATCGCCGGACTGGCCGGGGGCGTTGACCGCGCGGGAGTCGTCCCACTTGCCGACGTCGAGCACCATCTTGAACGACGCTCCGGACGACTGCTGGTAGGTGGCGGCGTTGTAGGAGGAGGCGTCCACCGTGTACGCCGAGCCGCCCCGGGGGAAGGGACCCACGTTCGCGCCGACAGGGCTGGTGAACTCCGTGTACTGCAGCGCGCCCCACTTCCACAGCCGCGGGTCGGCACCGAGCCGCCCGGCGACCTCGCGGTAGGCGGCGGCCAGTGTCGTGGCCAGCAGGTCGTCCCGCGCGGCCTTACCTCCGGTCCCGAACCAGCGTTCCGGGTTCTCCAGCGCGTCGATCAGCACGCGGACGTCGAGCACGGGGATGGCGTCCGCCACCGCCGGCGGCAGCACCGCGCGGCGGACGGCGGGCACGAGGTGACGTGAGAACCACGGCTCGAACAGGGCCGCCTCCGGCGAATCCGCGTCCGTCGCCCCGTCCCAGGGCCGGAGCAGCGTCAGCGCCCGCTGGGTGTCCGGATCCGCGCTCGTCAGGCCGGCGAGCAGGCGCACGATCCGCTGGGCGGGCTTGGACACCTTGTCGGCCTGCAGGCGGATCGAGTCATCGACCGAACTCCTCGGCCTCGCCGCGAGCACCTCGTCGATCCGCTGCTTGCGGTAGGGAGGATCCCACTCGAACCCCACCTGGACCGGGTGGTTCGCGGGCAGGTCGAACTCGTTCGCCGAAGAGATCAGCCCTCGCGGCGGATTGTAGGAGCGGGGCAGGCGGGCGCCGTCGTAGAAGCCCTTCCATTCGTAGCGGCCGTCGCCCGGCACGGGCAGCAGGCCGTCATAGCCGGTGCGCCGGGGGGTGAGGCCGCCGGGCACCCAGCCGATGTTGCCGGAGGTGTCGGCGTACACCTGGTTCTCGGGCGGGCCGCCCCAGGTGCTCATCGCCGCGGCGAACTGCTTGAAGTCGCGGGCGCCCATGTACGTCAGGCTGCCGAAGTAGGGCGACGTGCCGGGCTCCAGCCAGGTGGTGCGCAGGGCGTACGCGAGGTTGCGCTGCTTGTCGATCTTGAGCACGGGGCCGTGCCTGGTGAAGGGCAACTCCACGTCGACCGGCGAGCCGCCCGCGACCGGCACCTTCTCGGTGATCGTCGTGAAGCGCTCCCAGCCGTCGCCGTACCGGTACCTGCCCGGGTCGGCGGGGTCGAGCTGGTAGACGTAGAGGTCTTCCTGGTCGGTGCCGAAGATGGTCAGGCCGAACGCGACCGTGCCGTTGTGCCCGATCGAGATCCCCGGAAGCGCGGGTTCACCGGCCCCGATGACGTCGATCCCGGGCGCCGACAGATGGGCCATGTAGCGCAGGGAGGGCGCCGTCAACGACCGGTGCGGGTCGCCGGCCAGGATGGGACGGCCTGTCGCGGAGCGGCCCGGCGAGACCGCCCAGCTGTTGCTGCCCTCACTGGCCGCGGGGTCGGCAGGGGCCAGGCGTAGCGCGCCGTTCTGGAAGACCACGCCCCGCGTGGCCAGATCGTAGGTTCGCAGCACGTCCACGGGCACGAAGCAGGGATCGAGCCCTTTGGGCAGAGTCGTGGTGTGTTCGGGTTCCAGCTGCCACAGGGCTTCGGCGGCCTCGATTCCGCCCGCGCAGGCGATGAGCGAGCGGAGCACCTCGCTGAAGACGTTCTTGGAGATGCCGTGGCTTCTGATCCGCACCACGTCCTCCGGCCGCCAGAGCGCGGGCGGGTATCCCAGCTGCCGGAACTCGGGCGGCATGCGGTCCGGATTCCGTTCGAGCCACCGTACGTAGGCGTTGACGCCCTCGGTGAAGCGGGTCGCCGCCTGCCTGGCTCCGGGGCCGTAGCTCGCCCATTCCCGGTCCATGTTCCCGCGATACAGGAACATCCTCGTCGCCTTGTCCTGCTCCACGTACGCGGAGCCGAACACCGCGGAGAGCTCTCCCAGACCGCGGCGGCGCCAGAGGTCGATCTGGAACAGCCGGTCCCTGGCGGCGTTGAACCCCTGGGCGAGGAAGAGGTCGTCGGTGTTTCGGGCGTAGATGTGCGGCACACCCCACTCGTCCACCACCAGCTCGACCGGCTGCCTGAGCCCCGGGACGACCTGCTCCGTGGCCTGCCGTGACTGCGCCACGACCGGCGGCGCGGTCAGGCTCAGCACAAGGACGGCGGCCAGCGCCGCTCCGGCGCGCAGGCGTCTCCGCATGGCACAGCACCTCTCGGTGGGGTGTGGGACTCCATGACAGGACGCTTGCGGTGATTTCGGCCAGCGAATTCCGGATATTTAGGGGGCACAGCGGAGGAAATGTCCGATGAACCCCCTCCGCACCTCATCTGTAGGGGTCGGGTAGGGGTGGCTAGGCGCACGCCTTCTGCTCGACCTCACACAGCTTGACTTCGGGGAAACGGGGTGACCGCTCGTCGAACAGCGGCTGCGGCTTCGTGCGCAGGTGCAGGTCGAAGAACGCCGCCACGTACGTACGGGTGATCCCCATAGAGCGGGCAGGAGGCAGGTCGGTGTTCCGGTAGATCCCGATCTGTTCGCCCAGCACGGCGATGTCGGTGAACGAGACGTGCTCCGCCCCCGCCACCACGAGCCAGCGCTTCCATCCCGTCAGGTTCTGCCAGACGCTGTCCCATGAGACGTCCTTTCCGCCCGGGCTGTGTTTCGCCTGCGTGCCCAGGAAGAGGAACGGCCGCGACAACCCGCTCTTCGGAACCGGGACGAACGCGGTGCCGTCGATGTCGATCCCGGCGCGTACCCTCGGGTCCTTGAGCATGGCGCCCACGGCGCTCGCGCCGCCCGCCGAGTGACCGGCCATCGCGATTCTGGACGGGTCGATCAGCGCGGCGCTCTTCCATTGGGGGTGTGCGCGCGTCAGCGCGTCCAGCACGAAGGACACGTCGGCCGCCCGGGTCGCGCCAACCTTGTCCCAGAATGTCTGGTCCTTCTCCTTGACCTCGCAGGCCACGCAGGTGGTGATCCGGCCGCCGGGAAAACTCGTCGCGGTCTCGTACGTGTGGCCGATGGAGACCACCGCGTACCCTCTGCTCGCCAGGTCCTCGGCCAGTGCGGTGAGCGAGCTCCGTGGCTCGGTGAAGCCAGTGGAGAGCACCACCAGCGGCAGCCCGCGCCGACGACCCGCGGGTTCGGCGTCGGTGGTCGCGTTCGTCCGTGTCTTGCTCAGCAGGTCGAGCGGCAGATCGGTTATCTCCCCCTCTTTCATGAGAAGTTCTGATTCCTTGGGCGTCATGTACGGAGCCGGCTTCCGGCCGCGGGACTTCGCCGGGTACCACAGGGAGACCATGAGCTCCCTCGCCTTCACGCTGGGCACCCAGGGGTCGGCGCGGGAGGTGTCCTTGAGGTACAAGGACGTGGTGCCGACCGGCTGGGATCCGGTCGGCTTGGGGAGGTACGGCGTGCCGCTCCGGAGAGACGCCTGACCGGCGGAGGCGGGCCTGGCGGGGTTCGGCGACGTCGTACGCGCGGGGCCGTCGGCCCGGGCCGGTCCGGCCGCGGAGGCGGGGGCGCAGGAGGTGACGGCCGCGAAGGCGAGCAGAGCCGCGACGGCGATGACGCCTCGGCGCGGCGTCGGATTCATCACATGACCCATGAACTGCTGTCCTTCCGGATGAGAGCGGCCGCCTCGATGGAGTCTCCACGGGCGGCCGATGGCAGCAAGCAAGCTATGCGCGGAGCAGATCCGCCCGCGTCGTCTGTCATGCCGATATCGGCCCCTTCATCGGGACGACTCCCAGCCGTGTCATCCCTGCGATGTACTCCTGGAGGACGTCGGGCCCGGTCACAGAGGCTGACGCGGACGTACCGCGCAGTCGGGACAATGCATCAGTGACAGTGAGCGAACGACGTGGATGGTGGCAGCTCGGGCTGGATGTGCTGCGCCCCGAGCAGAAACCCGCCCGGCCCTCGCGCCGGTTACTCCTCGCCGACCTACTGCTCGCGATCCTCCTGACCGTTGTCGCGGTGGCCGCGACGGCGAGCACGACCGACGGTGATCTCCGCCGCGTCGACGTGCGACAGCACTCCCTGATGGAGCCCTTGCGACTGCGGCCCGCTCCTCAGCCACGAAGCGGCGATGTCCGGCCCGACCGTTTGGTACGGCCCGCCGACGACCCGTCGGGCCCGCTTCCCCTCCTGGTGGTTCTGACGGCGTTGCCGCTGGCGGTACGGCGGCTGTATCCGCTGACCACCTTCGGGGTGGTGCTGGTCGCGGCATTGGCCACGGCCGACGACGCGACCTGGATCACCGTGCTGACGTTCGCCATCGCCGCCTATGGCGCCGTGGCCCACAGTCGTTACCGGGCGCTGGCGATGGGCGGCATCGTCCTCGCGACCGTCCTGGCCGGCGCGGCCTTCAAGGACTCCGTGCCGCCGTTGCCGAGCTGGCTCGGCCCGTTCGTGGTACTGCTCAGCGCTGGAGTCGCCGCGAGTTTCGGCCGGTTCTGGAGGCGACAGCTCGACGCCCTGCGGCAGGCTCAGGAGGAGGACATGCGCCGGGCCGTCGAGGTGGAGCGCTCCCGGATCGCCGGCGAACTCCACGACGTCGTCACCCACAATGTGAACGTGATGGTCATCCAGGCCGGAGCGGCGCGCAAGGTCATGGACGCGGCGCCGGATCGGTCGAAGCAGGCCATGCTGGCGGTCGAGGCCAGCGGCCGGGCCGCCATGGCCGAACTCCGCCACGTCATGGGCCTGCTGGCCGGTCCGGAAAGCGCGCGGGCGGTGGGCAGCGCCGACGGGCTCGAACCACAACCGGGACTCGACCAGCTGGACTCCTTGATCAAACGGGTCCGCGAAGCCGGAATACCGGTCAGCGTCGAGGTCTCTCCACCGCCCGGCCCGCTGCCGCCGGGGGTGGACCTGGCCGCGTACCGCGTCGTACAGGAGGCCCTGACCAACACCATCAAGCACGCGGCCGGCGCCGCGGCGGCCGTAACGATCGGCCACAGCGGCGACTGGCTGGAGATCGAGGTCACCGACACCGGCGGCAGGCGGGCGACGCACGCCGGAGACGGCCAGGGCCGGGGCCTGGTCGGGCTACGCGAACGGCTCGCGCTCTACGACGGCACCCTGGAGGCGGGACCAAGGAGCGGCGGCGGCTACCAGATCAAGGCGAGGCTTCCATGGACGATCACATGAACCGGCCGCTGCGCGTGGTCATCGCCGACGACCAGGCGCTGGTACGCAGCGGGTTCGGGATGATCCTCGCCGCCGACGGCATCGAGGTGGCGGCCGAGGCGGCCAACGGCGCCGAAGCCGTCGCCGCGGTCCGGCGCACCCGGCCCGACGTCGTGCTGATGGACATCCGGATGCCGGAGATGGACGGCCTCGAAGCCACCCGGCAGATCATGGCAGGCGCCGCGGACGAGACCCGCGTCCTCATCCTGACCACCTACGACCTCGATCACTATGTCTATGCGGCGCTCACCATGGGGGCCAGCGCGTTCCTGCTCAAGGACGTCACCCCCGAGCACCTGGTGGCCGCGGTGCGCCTGGTCCGCGCGGGTGACGCCCTGCTCGCCCCGTCGATCACCCGCCGCCTGGTCGAACGCTTCGCCCGCCGCGACGAGGCCAGGGCGGCCGTCCACCGCGACCTGTCGGAGCTGACGCCCCGGGAGTTGGAGGTGCTGCGCCTGCTCGCCACCGGGCTGAGCAACGCCGAACTCGCCGACCGGCTGAGCCTCAGCCCGACGACGGTGAAGACCCACGTCGCGCGCATCCTGTCCAAGCTCGGCCTCAGGGACCGGGTTCAGGCGGTCGTACTGGCGTACGAGACGGGGTTGATCACCCCCGGCTCCCCCGCCGACGGGCCGCCAGGGAGCCCGCGGGGGCCGTCGTAAGCGCCGGACCCTCTCACGACGAGACCGTCCTGCAACGATCATCCGCAGGGCCCGGGATGCCGAAAGGTCCGCGAACCTCGGGCGAGAACTTCCCGAAGCTCACGGACCTGTCACCGGCGAGGCTAGCGTCGCACGTGCACCGGCACGCCCTTGCCCAGCAGCCCGGGCAGCTCGACCGCCACGTTCATCGGCATTCGCACGCACCCGTGCGACGCCGGGTACAGCGGCACCGACAGCGCGCCGTGGAACGCGATGCCGCCGTTGAAGAAGATCGGGTTGTACAGCTGCCCCAGGTACGACCTGTGCCAGCCCTTGGCCCGCCACGTCGTCTTGTAGTCGCCCGTGGGCGTCCTGGCCGAGCCGCAGAAGCGCTGGCTCTTGCCCTGCCACTTCGCCGTTTCGCAGTACGGGACGCCGCTGCCGGACGAGATGTGGGTGATCAGCTTCACCTGGCCGTCGACGTACAGGACCATGATCTGCTTGGTCAGGTTGACCTCGGCGCGGGTCGGCTTGCCGTTCTTGACCAGGACCTTGGGGGTCCTGGGGTTCTCCAGCGCGGTCCACGTGCGCTTGGCGATCGTGCTGGTGGGCCGGATGCCGTTCACCTTCTGGAAGGCCCACACGGCGGTCATCGTGGACCCGCCGTAGCTGCCGTCGGCCCGGCCCGGACGGTAGCCGAGCTCCTTGAGGCGCGTCTGCAGCCAGGTGACCGCTTTGCCCTTGGCGCCCAGCTTGAGGGTCTTCTTGGGCGCGGCGACGGTCGTGGTGGGCCCGGCCTCGGAGGCCGCCACAGTCGGCGGCGCCGCGGTGGGTGTCGTTGTGATGGGTGTCGTTGTGATGGGTGTCGTTGTGATGGGTGTCGTTGTGATGGAAACGATCGCGGGCGCGGCCGCCGACCGCGCATGGGTGACGGTCGTACCGCACCCCGTCAGGACTAGGGCGCCAGCCGTCAAGAGAGCAGCCACGCCGGGCAGCCGTCGGTCCCCCACCCGTACCACCTCTCAAACCATGAACATTCTTATCAAAGGACCATGTCAGGTTAATGCAATGGTCAACCTGTTTAGAGTGTGCCCATGCCTGAGAAGTTGCCTGCCAACGCCGTTCTGGTGGAAACCGCCCTCCGCGCGCTAGGTGCTGAGGGAGAAATCATCGTATTGCCGGAAAAAGCCCCCACTGCGGCCACCGCCGCCGCGCAGGTCGGCTGTGAGGTCGGCGCCATCGCCAACAGCCTCATCTTCGACGCGGACGGCACGCCGCTCCTCGTCATGACCAGCGGCGCGCACCGCGTCGACGTCGAGCTGATCGCCCGCACGGCGGGGGTCCAGAAGGTACGGCGGGCGACACCGGAGTTCGTCAGGGCGGCGACGGGCCAGCCGATCGGCGGCGTCGCGCCCGTCGGGCATCCGGCCCCGGTGCGGACCCTGGTGGACAACTGGCTGAGCAAGCACGAGGTCGTATGGGCCGCCGGCGGGCATCCGCTCACGGTCTTTCCCACCACATTCGATGAGCTGGTGCGGATCACCGGTGGCACCCCCGTCGACGTCGAGTAGTGTGCGACGCGTGATCGAGTTTCGTGGGGCGGGACAGGCGGAGTTCACCGAACACCTGGACACGGTGATCGGCATCTACGCCGCCGCCATGCGCCCGCCCGCGGACCAGATCACCGGCCGCAAGGCCATCATGCGGAATCACGGGACATACCCATATTTCCAGTGCTATTTCGCTGAATTGCGTGGGGAGTCGGAGGCGTACCCCCCGAAGATCGTCGGCTTCGCCTACGGCTTCCGGGGCGCGCCGGGCCAGTGGTGGCACGACGTCGTGTTCCGCGCGCTGGAGAACCAGGCGGGCAGGGAGGTCGCCGACGCCTGGCTGGGCAACGCGTTCGAACTGGCCGAGATCCACCTGCACCCCGACTACCAGGGCAAGGGCATCGGCCGGGCCATGATCGCCACGCTGTGCGCGGGCCGCCGCGAGCGTTCGGCGGTCCTGTCCACCCACGACCGCCCCACCACGGCCCGCCACCTGTACGCCAGCATGGGGTTCACCGATCTGCTGAGCCCGTTCCTCTTCCCGGGCGGCTACGAGCAGTACGCGATCGTGGGCAGACCCCTCCCCCTGTGACCACGACGGCTTTTGACCACGGCGGCTTGACCCCAGCGCGGCCCTGACCCGGTTCGTTCCAGGTTCGTACCAGCGCGGCTCCGCTCTGTTCGCCACGCCACCGACATAATAAAGACGATCAACCTGACGCCCCCATCCGCGTCAATCCCGGGCACCTCCCCCTGCACCGACGCCCACGTCACACCACCCGGACGTCCGGCAGGAGGAACCTATGCGTCTCGTCACACGAATCGGAGTGGCCGCCACTCTCCTGGTGAGCCAGGGCACTCCACCCGAGCCGACCGCCACCCCCGCACCTACGCCCACACCCACATCGACCGCGAACACCAACAAGAAGAGCTCCAAGACCGCCATCCCCCCGGAGCTGAAGAACGTCCCGTCGCTCCGCGTCCTCCCCTGGGATCCCCGCCAGGCCAGCCACGTCCGGATCTTCGTGCACTGCCCGCCGAAGGCGAATCACGCGCTCATCGGCTCCACCGCGTTCGCCCTGAAGGGTTCGAGGCGCCTCTACCGGGAGGTGGGGCTGGGACTCTCCGACCGGGGTCTGGCGCACCGCGCCGTGTCCATCTCCTACTCCGCCCTGCCTGGGTTCCATGGCGCGCACCTGAAGTGCGTGAAGGTCAAGATGAACCAGAAGACACGCATCAGGCGCATCCGAGTGCTCGGCCGGGATGCCACGCCTCTCTACGTGCGCAGGTTCAGCATCTGGCAGTTCTTCGACTAGAGCGGAGAACGAACCGGCGTGTCATTGGCCGTCTCGTGACTTGTGGTTTGCCGCCCGTCACTCTGGGCAATCTTCACTACGTAGGGCAACCGGCCATCCGCCCGATCCCCCTGCGGGCGGAGCACCGGCACGAGGTCCCCTCACCGAGGGTCGTTCTTCTTCTCCCACGAAAGAGCTATCCCTCCCCAGGGACCCCGACCGCGACGGACCGCCTTCCTCCACTCCGCCGGACCGTCACAGGGGTCGCACCAAAGGATCTAGACGGCCAAGGGACGAGTCGTAACGGGCGGCGGCAAGCCGGGGAACCTCTTGACCTGCTCCCCGCCCTGAAGGGGCGGGGATTCCCGTGCCGCTATGCGGCAGCTCGTGCCGCTTGCGCGGCCCGTGCTGTGGGACGGGGTGCTTGACGTTTCGCGGACCCGGGTGGGTCTCCACGCCCTGAGACGACCAGCCCGGCCGCCTGTCCTTTGCTCTTGATGTTCCTCGCCCCGATGATGTCGGCGTGCTCGGTGTGCCCGCAAGAGGTGCAGGAGAAGATCGCTTGGCTCTTGCGGCTCTTCTCGTCCACCTTCCCGCACGCAGGTTCCGGGCACGTCTGGGACGTGTACACAGGGTTGATCTTATGGATGACGCTGCCGGTATAGCGGGCCTTGGAGCGGAGAGCGACTTCCAGCCCGTACCAGCCCTTGTCGAGAATCGCCGTGTTGAGCCCGGATTTCGCCGCCGCGCCGTTGCGCAGGAACCTGCCCGGCCAGTCGGGGTCGGGCTTCGGCTTGACGGCCGCGCTCATGCCCTTGGTGTTCAGGTCTTCGATGACCACGTGCCCGTAGGCGCGGGTGAGCCGGTGCGCGGCTTGGGCGTTGAAGTCAGCGCGCCGCCACCGCACTCGCCGCATGACCTCACTCATCGCAGCCCTGACCCTCTTGCGGCGCCTCGATCCCTTCTGCGTGCGGGCGAGTCGGCGTTGCAACCGCAGATACCGTTCCGCTTCGCCGGGCGTGACATACCCCAGGTCGCCCTGCCGGTCCCGTTTCGTCTCCCGGGGCAGCTGCCGGGAGGAGACACCGCTGGTTCCGGCGTGGCGGCGGTCGAAGAACTCCCCGTCCGAGGTCACGGCGGCCGTGACCACCCCCCGGTCCACGCCCACC